>JARROD010000028.1:0-18395 GCA_037384225.1 Exilibacterium sp. | reverse complement strand
TAGATCGAGCAGTTGCTCAAACAGAGCGCTGGCATCGGGGTGGTAGTGGATATCGGAAATCTTGAGCTGAGTCATACTTCGGGCAACAAGTGAGCAGGGCGGCATTGTAGTGCTAATTTGTCATGTTATCCAACTTGATTCGCGGCTGAACTGAGAAGGGCTGTTAGCGCCCGAGAGTTAAGTTTGGTATAACAACCTTTTCTTAAGCAGCCAGTAACTTCTCAATACTTGTCGTCGGCATTCATGCCTCCGACAGTCTGGGCCAACTACCGCCGGACGTCCGCCTGACACTGTGCTTACCCCGGGTTATTGAGAAGTTACCAAAAGGGCAGACTTATGACATTTTACCCGCTGGAAAAGTTGCATCTTCTATACGACGGCTATATCCGTCCCTTTCGCATCGCCGGTCGGGATCTGTTGTTGGTGCAGGACCAGGGCCGAACTTACCTGATCGCCAACCGTTGTCCGCATATGGATGCCCCCTTGACATTTGCCACGGTGCGCAATGGTTTACTGCGCTGCCCCATGCATGGCATTGAATTTGATCTCCTCTCAGGTGGCGCCCGCAGCGGCTGCCTCTCACCACTGGAAAAATTTGCGGTTGTCTACGAAGGAAATCTGCTGGGTGTAATGCTATAACCCTGTGCGATTGTCACGGTGCGGTGTCGAAGCCCCTCGGAGCTTGTTAAAATATCCTGTCAAAATTGACGGCGAATGATTGTATCGATCACCGCGAAACGAGGATTACTATGGAATACCTTACCCCTGACCTTTGTGACAGCTACCCGGAACTGGTGCAGGTTGTTGTACCCATGTTTACAAATTACGGCGGCCGGCGGGCTTTTGGCGGTGAAATTGTCACGATCAAATGCCATGAAGACAACTCGCTAGTAAAAACTCAGGCCGGCAACCCCGGCCGGGGCAAAGTGATGGTTGTCGACGGCGGCGGCTCACTGCGCCGTGCATTGTTGGGCGATATGATTGCGGCAAACGCGGTTAAAAACGGCTGGGAAGGCTTTATTATCTACGGTTGCATTCGTGATGTAGATGCCATCGCCACGCTCGACCTGGGGGTGCAGGCGCTCAACACAGTGCCTTTGAAAACCGAAAAGCGCGGCATCGGAGATCTGAATATTCCGGTAACCTTTGGCGGGGTAACGTTTACACCGGGAGCATTCGTCTACGCTGACAACAACGGCGTGATCTGTTCGCCGCAGGCGTTGGAAATGCCAAATTCCTAGATAGACGGCACCGGCGGCGGAATTCTTCCCCCGCCGGCGCCAGAGGATTTCAACCGTTAAAACTGATCTTCTTCGGTTGAGCCTGTCAACGCCGTCACCGACGATTGGCCTCCCTGAATCACGGTTGTCATATCATCGAAATAACCCGTACCCACTTCCTGTTGGTGGGCGACAAAGGTATAGCCTTTTTCTGCATCGGCGAACTCTTTTTCCTGCAGCTCCACATAGGCGGACATATCCCGGCGGGCATAGCCGTAGGCCAGGTCGAACATACCGTTCCACATATTGTGAATACCGGCCAGGGTAATGAACTGGAATTTATAGCCCATAGCGCTCAGTTCAGTTTGGAACTTGGCGATGGTGGCATCGTCGAGGTTCTTTTTCCAGTTGAATGAAGGTGAACAGTTATAGGCCAGTAACTGATCCGGATATTCTTTTTTGACCGCTTCGGCAAATTTTTTCGCCTCCTCCAGGGAGGGGGTGGCGGTTTCGCACCACAGCAGATCGGCGTAGGGCGCGTAGGCCAGACCGCGGGCAATAGCCTGATCGATACCAGCCTTGACCCTGTAGAAACCTTCGGCTGTGCGCTCCCCGGAAATAAAGGGCCGATCGTATTCATCACAGTCCGAGGTGAGGAGGTCAGCGGCATTGGCGTCGGTACGGGCGAGTACAATAGTGGAGACACCCTCAACATCAGAAGCCAGGCGTGCGGCGGTCAGCTTTTGTACCGCTTCCTGAGTCGGGACCAATACCTTGCCACCCATATGGCCACATTTTTTGACCGACGCCAGTTGGTCTTCAAAATGGACGCCGGAGGCGCCGGCACGAATCATATTTTTCATCAATTCGTAGGCGTTTAAGACGCCGCCAAAGCCGGCCTCAGCATCGGCCACGATCGGCGCAAAATAATCGATATAGTTGCTTTCATCAGCATTTTTACCCGCCTTCCACTGAATCTGATCGGCGCGCTCAAAGGCATTGTTAATACGCCTTACCACGGTGGGCACTGAATCGACGGCATACAGCGACTGGTCCGGATACATGGTTTCAGAACTGTTGGCGTCGGCGGCAACTTGCCAGCCGGAGAGGTAGATGGCCTGCACGCCGGCTTTGACTTGTTGCACAGCCTGGCCGCCGGTGAGCGCGCCCATGGCATTGACAAAATCTTTCTCCGGGCGAAAAGCGGGGCGTCCACCTTCGTTAATCAGTTGCCATAGTTTTTCAGCACCGCGTTTCGCAACGGTATTCTCGCGCTTTAGGGAACCGCGCAGGCGCACGACGTCTTCGGCGCTGTAGGAACGTTTAACGTTCTTCCAGCGGGGGTTTTCCGCCCAATCTTTTTCGATTGCCGCGATTTCTTCGGTGCGATTGTAGTTGCCAAAGTAGTTGTCTGCTGCCATCTCTCTATTCTCTCTGTCTCTCTACTTCATTATCGTGCCGCCAAGGGCCGTCTGCTCAGGGTATTTGACGGCTCTAAGGGAGTGGTTGTTCAAGATTACATCGTGGACAGAGTCTAGAGATTGTGGGAAAATTTAGCTAATTTATAGTTTTTATTTTCGCTATTTTTTAAATGAATGATTCTTTTGGGCACACAAGGTCTTGAATGAACATCTCACGTATTGATCTGAATCTACTGGTGTACCTGGATATCCTGCTGCGCGAGCGCAATGTAACCCGCGCGGCCAATTATCTCGGTATCAGCCAGCCGGCCATGAGCAATAGCCTGCGCCGCCTGCGCAGTTTGTTTGACGATCCACTACTGGTCAGAACCAGTGGGGGTATGACGCCGACGGAAAGAGCCTGTGAACTGGCGCCGATGCTGCGTCGACTACTATTGGACATGGAGAAGGTAGTACAGCCAAAAACGGATTTCAACCCCGCCGCCAGCGACCGAGTGTTCCGGATTATGGCCAGCGACTACGCCGAATCAACCTTGATTCCCTATTTACTCAGCCGCCTGCGAAACGAAGCGCCAGGGGTTATTCTGGACATTATGACGCCCAGCGATGTCAGCTACCTCGATGTGGAACAGGGAAAGGTGGATATGGTGATCAACCGCTTCGATAGCATGCCGGAGTCCTTCCATAAATCGACGGTGTGGAAGGACAGTTTTTCCTGTCTTTTAAGTGTGGACAACCCTATTTTAGAAGACTTCAATCTCCAAACCTATCTTCAGGCACAGCATGTCTGGGTCAGTAAAACCGGCATGGGGGTTGGCGTGGGAGTGGACCCCAGCGATGTACAGCGTCTCGGGTGGGTGGACGAGGTGCTGAGACAGCAGAATAAAAAGCGCCGCATCACCGTATTTACCCGCCACTATCAGGTGGCGATGTTACTGGCGGAACAAAGGGACCTGGTGGCGACAATCCCCAGTCGCGCTGCGCGTTTGCAATTGGACAACCCGCACCTGGTGCTTAAGGCGCCGCCGTTTGAGATCCCCGCCTTTGAATTGACTATGGCCTGGAGCCCGCTGTTACAAAACAATGCCGCCCATAAATGGATGCGCAGACTGGTGTTGGAAGTGGCACACAGTATTGACTGATATTCATAGGAAAAATACCGACTATACAAAGTATAAACTGGTGAAATTTATTCGAGCTGTCTAAAATGGCGCCTCGCAACGATTTCACTGCGCTGTTTTTGTCAGCGGTCGCCCTTGCAGGCCAATGCCTGCAGGATTACGGTGTGTAAAACCTGATGCAGGCAGCAGAAACTGAGGCTTTAGCTATGACAACTCGAATTCAAAAAGGCGGTCTCCAAATAGCCCTGTCGCTGTACAACTTGGTCAACGATGAAATTCTCTCCGGTACAGACGTTGAAGCGGATCAATTTTGGAGCCAACTGGAAACCATCCTGGACGACCTGACATCCCGGAACCAAGCGCTGTTAGCAAAGCGTGACGAATTTCAGGAAAAAATAGATGCCTGGCACAGTGAACACCCGGCACAACAGGGGCCACAAGGGCTACAGATAGACGCCGTCGCCTACGAAGCTTTTCTGCGGGAAATCGGTTATTTACTCCCCGACGGCGGAGACTTTACCGTAACCACGGAAAATGTCGATGTGGAGATCGCCGGACAGGCCGGTCCACAACTGGTGGTACCGGTTAAGAACGCCCGCTTTGCCCTCAACGCCGCCAACGCCCGCTGGGGCAGCCTCTACGACGCGCTCTACGGCACCGATGCCATCCCCGAACAAGAGGGCGCGGAAAAAGGCTCGGGCTATAACCCCGTACGCGGTGCTCGAGTGATTGAATTTGCCCGCAACCTGCTCGATACCAGCGCGCCCCTGGCGGACGCCAGCCACAGCGCCGTGGCGCAATACACAGTCAAAGACAGACAACTGATAGCGGAACTGACAGACGGCCGCGCTGCGAAACTGCTGCAACCGGAAAAATTTATTGGTTATAACGGTACTGAAGCCGCCCCTACAGCAGTGTTGTTGAAAAACAATGGCCTGCACATTGAAATCCAGATCGACCGTGAATCCGCCATTGGCAAAGACGACACGGCCGGTATCAAAGACTTGCTAATGGAAGCCGCCGTTACCACGATCATGGATTGCGAAGACTCAGTGGCGGCAGTAGACGCCGAAGACAAGGTCGAAGTCTACCGCAATTGGTTTGGCCTTATGCGAGGCACCCTGGAAGAAACCTTCAATAAAGGTGGTCGCACCATAACCCGTTGCATGAACAACGACCGCAACTACAAAACACCCGACGGTGCGGAAATAACATTACACGGCCGCAGCCTGTTATTCGTGCGCAACGTCGGTCACCTAATGACCACCGATGCGATTCTGGACCGCAATGGCAATGAAATCTTTGAAGGTATTCTCGATGGTGTGGTAACCGTTGCCGCGGCGCTACCGGACCTGAAAAAAGCCAATCGGTTGCGAAACTCCCGTGCCGGCAGTGTTTATATCGTCAAACCCAAAATGCACGGTCCGGAAGAAGTGGCCTTTACCTGTGAACTGTTCGGACGCATCGAACAGATCCTGCGTCTGCCGCACAATACCCTCAAGGTCGGCATAATGGACGAAGAGCGCCGCACCACAGTAAATCTCAAACAGTGCATCGAAGTAGCCAAAGAGCGGGTCGTCTTTATCAATACAGGCTTCCTGGACCGTACCGGCGATGAAATTCATACCAGCATGGCCGCGGGACCCGTCGTGCGCAAAGCGGATATGAAACAACAACCGTGGATCAACGCTTACGAAGACTGGAACGTGGATATAGGTCTGGCCGCCGGGCTGCCGGGGCGCGCGCAGATCGGCAAAGGCATGTGGCCGATGCCGGACTTGATGGCACAAATGCTTGCCACCAAAATCGGCCACCCCAAAGCCGGGGCAAATACTGCCTGGGTACCTTCGCCAAATGCTGCCACCCTGCACGCAATTCACTACCACCAAGTGGATGTGTTTGAGCGCCAGAAGGCATTGGCCGATCGCCCGCCCGCGCGCCTCCACGATATTTTAACGATACCGCTGTTGAGCGATCCGCAACAGTTAACCGCCGAGGACATTCAGCAAGAACTGGACAATAACGCTCAGGGTATTCTGGGCTATGTAGTGCGCTGGATCGATCAGGGCGTCGGTTGCTCGAAAGTCCCGGATATCAACAATATCGGTTTAATGGAAGACCGGGCCACCTTGCGGATTTCGAGCCAGCACATCGCCAACTGGTTATTTCACGGCATTTGCGATGAGAAGCAGGTGATAGAGACTCTGTGGCGGATGGCCGCCGTGGTGGATGCCCAGAACGCCGGCGACCCGGGCTACAGAAACATGGCGCCTGATTTCGACAGCAGCGTAGCGTTTCGGGCGGCCTGTGATCTGATTTTGAAAGGCCGGTCGCAGCCCAACGGTTACACCGAGCCTTTATTGCATGCCTATCGCCGGGAAGCGAAAGCTAAAATCCGATAGCTGCCACACGCTTAGACCTGGTTGAGGTAGCTTCTCAATACCCCGCGTTATTGAGAAGTTACTGGTTGAGTAACTCCTTATTGAGAAGTTACCACGCCGAAACCGTGGCGCCCGCCACGCGGCGTCGTCGCTCCCCCTGATATTAAAAGAAGGGGGAGCAAAAATTGACGCACTCTGAAGACCTAAACCTCAAACGCTTTGGGTATATTTTCCATTCTCCCTGCTTTTTTAAAACTATTCATTAGAATTCACAACGCTTATTATTTCCGATAGTTAGAAACGTCATTGGTAACTTCTCAATAAGTCGGGGTAAGCACAGTGTCAGGCGGATGGCCGCCGAATCGAAGGCACAAATACCCCGGGTTATTGAGAAACTACAAATGATCAACCAATAAAAACACATAACAACATTAGGTGTATTTGCTATGGAGTTGGGGCTTATCTCGCTGCTGCCACCGCTGCTCGCTATCTTTTTGGCTATTTTCAGCCGCCAGGTTTACCTGTCTCTGGCCGCCGGTCTCTGGCTCGGCTATAGCATTTTATCCGGGGGCAATCCGGCCGCGGGGCTGCGAGAAACGGTGGATGCACTCGTCTCAGTACTGGGCAGCGCCGGAGATGCGCGCGTGGTGATTTTTACGTTGGTGGTGGGCGCGCTGATTGCAGTTATGGAAAAGGGTAACGGTGTAAAGGGGTTTATCGATTGGGTAGAACACAAACGCTGGGTTAACAGCGAGAAAAGCTGTCAGTGGCTGGCGTGGCTGCTCGGGCTGGTTATTTTTATCGAATCGAATATTACCATGCTGGTGGCGGGGGCTGTTTCGCGGCCGCTGTTCGATCGCTTCAAAGTCTCGCGAGAAAAGCTTGCGTATATTGTCGACTCTACATCGGCACCGGTGTGCATATTAATTCCGCTCAATGCCTGGGGTGCCTTTAATGTCGGGCTTTTGCAAAATCTCGGTGATACCTCGGCACTGCAGACCTTTATTAACGCCATCGCCTACAATTTTTACGCTTACGGTGCTGTATTGCTGGTGGCGGTGAGCATTTTTTTCGGGTTTGATTTCGCCTCTATGCGAAAAGCCCAACGGCGTACACAGGATGGGCAAGTGTTGTGGCCGGGTGCGACGCCATTGGTGGAACCCGAAGTACTGGCGGCGGCAGAGGAGGGACCGCGGCCCCGAGCGCGCAACATGGTGATTCCGATTGTGGCAATGATAATGATGATGCCATTGGGTTTGTACATCACCGGTGATGGGGACTTGTCCGCGGGTTCGGGGTCCACCAGTATATTGTGGGCGTCTCTGTTTGGGGTGGCAGTGGCCTGGATAATGTTGTTGACACAACGGGCTATGTCTTTGAATGACTTAATGAGGCACTCTCTGCAGGGCGCCGGGGGGCTATTGCCTGTGGCTCTGGTGTTGGTGTTGGCACTGGCGCTGGGAGACTTGACCGATAGCATGGGCACCGGCGCTTATGTGGCCGGTGCGGTAGGGGATTTCTTGCCCCGGCCGGCGCTTTTGCCGGTGATATTTTTAGTCGCCGGGGCAATGTCCTTTTCAATTGGATCGAGTTGGGGCACGTTTGCGATTATGGTTCCTATCGCGGTGCCCATGGCGGTGGCGCTGGAGCTGCCGGTGGCGCCGTTTCTGGCGGCGGTGCTGTCGGGCGGCATTTTCGGCGATCACGCTTCACCGATCAGCGATACGACCGTCGTCGCGTCGATGGCGTCGGCGACGGATCATATCGACCACGTGCGCACGCAGATGCCTTACGCATTGTTTATGGGTGGGTTATCGGCGCTGGCCTTTTTTGTCGTAGGGTTAAGCTTGTGAGGGCAGCAAAGGTTGGATAGCGCGTATTTGACACTATACTTGTTCTGACACGAAAACTAACAGGAACCAACCTATGGCAAAAGGCTTAAAAGCCTGGGTCAACAAGCTCAGCAGAGTGGATATGCCGGTACTTGCCACTATCATCAAGGAACTCAATGAGTTGACCGGCAGCGACGAGTCTGATGTCAATCAACTGGCGGCTGTTATTTTGAAGGATGCCAATTTAACTTCCCAGGTATTGCGCATTGCCAACAGCGTTCATTATAACCCTTCAAACTTCCCCATTAACACGGTTAGTCGGGCTATTGTTCTGATTGGTTTTAAGGGGGTGCGGGCGATTTGTATTTCGGTGATGGTGATCGATTCGCTACTGGGCAAAGAACCGCGGGAGCATTTGTTGGCGGCGATGGCTCAGGGGTTTCACGCTGCGGTGCAGGCTCGAAACCTGGTTCGTCGCGGCGGCGAAGAGATACGTGAGGAGGTGTTTATCGCCGCGCTGCTTTACCACCTGGGCGCCATGGCTTTTTGGGCCTGCGGTGGCGAGTATGCCGACGAACTGGATAGTTTGCTTCAAGAGGGGGTCAGTGAACGCGAGGCAACTGAAGAGGTGATAGGTACCAGTTTTAAAGCCATCACCCGGGCATTGGCGGGGGTCTGGAAACTGGGGGAAGCCCTTGAGCAGGCATTGTCGCCGCCGAAATCGCCGTCGTCGAAGGTATTGGCGGTGTGCCTGGGCGATGAGATCAGCCGCAAATCCAAGCACGGTTGGTCGTCCCCGGACATGCTTGTGACCCTAAAAAAAGTCGCCAGATTCACCGGTCTAAGTATCGATGAGGCGCGGGAGACGGTGATGGCGATGGCCGATGAAGCGGCCGAAGTTGCGGTTACCTACGGCGCGGCGAAACTCTGCCATTTACTTCCCACCAGTAACAACTTTGCCCTTGAAACCGCCCCGGAACCGGATTCGAAACTCATTAAATCGGACCCGCAATTGCAGTTGAATATACTGCGGGATTTGTCGAATACGTTGGCGGAGAAGCTGGACGTCAACACTATTTTTCAGATGGTGCTGGAGGGTTTGCACCGGGGGGTAGGACTGGAGCGGGTGGCAGTAGGATTCATACATAACGGTAAGCTGAAAATAAGGTATGCTCTGGGAGAGGGAACGGAAAAATGGCGTGAAAATGTCGAGTTTTCCCTGTCGAAACAGGAGGATAATATTTTCACCCACGCCCTCAAAGCCAATGAACCGCTCTGGATCAATAAAACCGCCAAGACGCGGTTAAAACAGCTTTATTGTCCGAAATTGCTCGCGCTTGTCGGATTCTATCCGGCTTTTGTCTCGAATGTTCGTCTCGGCAAAAGGGATGTGGGGATTTTTTACGCAGACCGCTGGAATCTTGGCGGACGCCTGGAAAAGGAGCAGTTCGCCAGTTTTTGCCATTTTGTGTTGCAGACACAAGTGAGTTTGCAGCATTTGAGTGACAATAAATCCTGAATTTTATCGAGCAACGCAATCGCTAAATTTTTACAACGCCTGCCGCTTGAGATTCAACCACGCCGCTGTCAATTCACCTGCGTTACGTCGACAAACAGTGTCAGCGATTGCCCTGGGTGAATATTGTTAATGGTATTCCAACGCATGATATCGTTGATGGAGAGGTTGAATTTTCCGGCGATTCCGGCCAGCGAGTCCCCCTGCCGCACCTGATAGGCTACTACCTTGCGGATAATGGGCGTTCCGTCCTCTTCCTCGCCCTCACTGTCCAGATCGAAAAGCTCGGGGGACATTCGGCTCCACACCACCAAAGTTTGTCCTTCGCGCAGTGAATCTCTTGGCGCCATGCCGTTCCAGCGGGCAATATCTCTCGCCTTGACGCCGTGCTGTTGCGCTATTTCCCAAAAGGTATCACCGGCTTTAACCCGATAATTGATCCGCGTAGCGCCCCGGTGTTGTTGCGTGGTGCGCAAGCGGGATTTACTGCGGCGCATGCGTTGATCGGCACTGTAGGCGTAGTGTTTTGCGGGTTGAGTGGCAACCGGTATCAACAGCATCTGGCCGACTTCAATAGCGTCATCGGTTAAGTCGTTGGTCTTTTTCAGGGAGCTGACGCTGGTATTGAAATGCTGGGCGATGATCAGCAGGGAATCGCCGGTTTTAACCTTATAATGCTCCCAGCCAACCCTTTGCTTGCGTGGCAGGCTACTGAGTTTGCCGGCAAATACCGCCGCCTTGTTGACCGGCAACAGCAGATTGCGAGAACTTTTGGGATCCGTCGCCCAGCGGTTGTAGCCTGGGTTGAGCAGATAGAGTTCTTCGATATTGATACCCGCCATTTCCGCGGCCTGGGCCAGATCGATCTGGTAGTCGACATTCACAATTAAAAAATAGGGTCGGTTGGGGATATCACGCAGTGCCAGGTTGTAGGCGGCCGGGTTGCGGACAATGGTCGCCAACGCGAGTAGTTGGGGGACATAGGCGCGGGTTTCCATAGGCAGTTTGAGCGACCAGAAATCGGTGGGCTTACCGTTGCGCTGATTTTTTAGGATCGCTTTTTGAACGTTGCCCTCGCCGGTGTTATAGGCGGCCAGTGCCAGTAGCCAATCGCCTTGAAAATAGTCGTTCAAATAAGAGAGATATTCGAGCGCCGCTCGAGTGGAAGCCTTGATATCACGGCGCCCGTCGTACCACCAGTTTTGTTTGAGGTCGAAACGCACGCCGGTCTCCGGAATAATCTGCCATATTCCGGAAGCCCGACCGTGTGAATAGGCGAAGGGGTCAAATGCACTCTCCACCACCGGTAACAGTGCCAGCTCCAGTGGTAAGCCCTGGGCCTCAAGTTCCGTGACAATGTAATAAAGGTAGCGACGCGCCCGTTTCGCGACGCGGTTGAGATAAAGTTGATGGCGTGAATACCAGTTGAGATGGGTTTGGATACGTGGATTTAACGTAAAATCCAGCTTGTAGCCGGCGCGCATGCGATCCCAGATGTTTTCATAATCGATCGGGTCGGCGGCCTTTGATCCAGTCTTGCCTAAGGCGCTGGCTTTTCTCCTTGCGGTTTGTTTTCTTTTGTCACCTTTTAAGTTGTCCCTCTGACCCACGCGCAAGGCCCTCCCCCGCGCCAGGGGTTCCTGTATTACCTGATTTGCCACGGTCTCGGGAGCATTTGTCTGCATTTGCGGCAGCAGATTTGTATAGTTGCACCCCGTTAAAAAGCTGACAAAGATACAAATAGCTAAGACTTTTGGTCTCATAATGAGCTGTTTTTCGTATTTACTTTACTACTAGTTAGTACTGAAAACTGCGCGTTTTTATTACCGTCGATTCTAGGGTGGCAAAAGCGTAGGGTCAACGAATGGGCAAAAGTTGTTCAGAATTTGTAGAACCGGTCTCAAGATTACATTTATAGAGTTCAAATGAGATTTATATCGCAGAATGGTTTAAAAGATAGCTTTGCGTTATTGCTAGTTGTTATTTGATCGGTTTTCTGTGGCCCGCACGCTATTGCGCTGTACGCCTAAGAGTACGCTTCACAGGCTATCTTTCCAGGCTCTGACCGCACCTAAAACGGCTGCCGGTGTGTCCAGGTCGGCACCGGTTTTACGCTCCGCGGCGGCTTTGATACTGGGAAAAAGGCAGCGCAGAAAGGGATTGGTGGCTTTTTCACGGGCCATGGACGAGGGGACTGTAGGAATGCCCTCCTGGCGTTTTTGCTTTTCCGCGTCCAGGCGCAGTTGTAAGCTGGCGTTGTCCGGTTCTACAGCGAGGGCAAAGTTGAGATTGGCCAGAGTGTATTCGTGGGCACAATACACTTGGGTATTATCCGGCAACTGCGCCAGCTTCGACAGAGAGGCGTACATTTGTGCGGCTGTACCCTCAAACAGTCGTCCGCAGCCGCCGGCAAAGAGCGTGTCGCCGCAAAATAGCAAAGGCGGGTTTTCCCCTTCAGCCGCGCCTTCCCCTGGTGTCGAAGTAGCGTTGGCTGGGAAAAAATAGGCGATATGCTCCAGCGTATGGCCTGGTACTTCGATGACACGAAACGCTATCTCCGCGCTCAGTTTAATGGAGTCGCCTTCACGTAAAGGGTGGCTGACCTGGGGAATATTTTTGCAGTCAGGCCCGTACACTGGCACGTCAAAATGCTGCAAAAGTTGTTTCACTCCACCGATGTGGTCCATATGATGATGAGTGATCAGGATGCCGGCCAGTTTCAATTGCCGCTGCTCGAGAGCATGTAATACCGGCCCGGCATCACCCGGGTCTACGATATAGGCTTCAGAATACCCCCGGCGGTGGAAAAGCCATAGATAGTTATCCTGAAAGGCAGGAACGGGGTAAACTTGAATCATGTTTTCACCTGTTGTCGCTTAATGTTTTGTGTGCCAGGTTGTCGGATTGCGTGGAATTCACAATAATAACCACGAATTAAATTTTTTCTTATATCTAAATCAAATGCTTGGGAATTAAGATGGTAACTTCTCAATAACAGGGTAAGCGTGGCCGCCGGATTGAAGGCGCAAATATCCCGGATTATAGAGGTTCCCTGCAATATTTAGTGACCCATTACTTAGTGAGATACCGAAAGATGAGCAAGGGCATGAAGAATTCAACACTACGTCCCAGCATCAGTCGTTTCAAAAATTACATGCGCAACAGACACGGTGTGTTGCCTGTATCCGCGACCATTCCCGATCTTGAAGCCTGGTTGGACAACCCTTTTGGACAGGAATTGTTGCGACAGGAGCAGCAATCACTGGACCGCGCCCTCGGCTGTCTGTTTGGCTATCATCTGATGCAGATGAGCGTCAGTCGCAAACTGGATTTGACCAGGGCGAGTAAAATCAACCACCGTTTCGCCATTACCCCCTGTGTGCCACGCGCCGATTCGGCGATTAGCGGCAGAGCTGAATTCGATTGCCTGCCGCTGCCGGAGGAGTCCATTGATGTGAGCGTGCTGCACCATGTACTGGAGTACTCGCAAAGCCCCCACCAGTTGTTGAGGGAAGTGTCACGTGTCATGATCCCACGCGGGCGTCTGGTGATAGTGGGTTTCAACCCCTGGAGCCTGATCGGTAGCTACAAGCCTTTTGCGCAGTTGTTGAGTCGCCGGGTGTGGTGGCGTTATAACTCTCTGCGACTGGGACGTCTGCTGGACTGGCTGCGCCTGCTGGACTTTGAACCGGTCAGTATCGAACATGGATTTTATCGCCCACCACTCTTGCGTAGTGGTATCCTCAAGCGCCTGGGGTGGATGGACACCCTCGGTAAACGGTTTAACCTGCCCAGTGGCGGTTACTACTGTGTAGTGGCGCGCAAAGAGATTGCGGCTATGACGCCGATCCGGCCGGTGTGGCAGAAACTGGCGCCGATCGTCAGGCTAACGGGAACCAAAGCGTCCACACGTGTGGTTGAACCCGTCAACAGGATTACTGAACAGCGCCGGCAAGTGCATAGATAGCGGCTTTGAACTGACGCCGTTTTAAATAGTGGATAGTGGGAGTTTTAAACATTGAAAGAAGTAGAGATATTTACCGACGGGGCCTGTAAAGGCAATCCGGGTCCCGGCGGCTGGGGGGCGTTACTGCGTTACGGCGATACGGAAAAACCTCTTTTCGGCGGGGAAAAAAGAACCACCAATAATCGTATGGAACTGATGGCAGCGATCGAAGCCCTAAAAAGTTTAAAAGAGCCCTGTAAAGTGGCATTGACCACGGATTCGCAGTATGTCCGCCAGGGCATTACCCAGTGGATGTTTAACTGGAAGAAAAATGGTTGGAAAACGGCCAACCGGAAACCGGTTAAAAACGATGATTTGTGGAGGCTGCTGGATCAGCAGATTGCCCGCCACGATGTCGACTGGCATTGGGTAAAGGGGCACAGCGGACACCGGGAAAACGAAATCGCCGACAGTCTGGCCAATCGCGGCATTGAACAATTGTAGCTTCTCAATGAAATAATACGAGGTCATATGCGCCAAGTTGTGTTAGATACAGAAACCACGGGGCTGGAGCCGTCCCAGGGACACCGCATCATTGAAATCGGCTGTGTAGAGCTGATCAACCGCCGCCTCACTGGACGCCACTATCACCAATACATCAACCCTGAGCGCGAGGTGGACGAAGGCGCGATAGAGGTCCACGGCATAACCAACGAGTTTCTCGTCGACAAGCCGGTGTTCGCCCGGATCGCCGATGAATTTCTGGACTTTGTACGCGGTGCGGAACTGGTAATCCACAACGCCCCCTTCGACGTCGGCTTTATCGACCACGAACTGCGGTTACTCAACAGTGGTCTGGGTAAGATTGCCGATCATTGCAGTGTTTTTGACACCCTGGTGATGGCCCGGCAGAAACATCCGGGGCAGAAAAATAATCTCGACGCGCTGTGCAAGCGCTATTTTGTGGACAATTCTCAGCGCGACTTGCACGGCGCCCTGCTCGATGCTGAAATTCTTGCCGATGTGTATTTGCTTATGACCGGCGGCCAGACAGCGTTGTCTTTAGGCAGCGGACAATCCGATAGCGGCCAGTCTACGTCCGCCGGTTCCATCAAGCGCCTGGCCGCGGACCGGCCGCGGTTAAAAGTCATACCGGCGAGCGACGAAGAATTGGCCGCACACCGGGATAAACTGGGCGCAATCGACAAAGCCAGTGGTGGTAATTGCCTATGGCTCAAAAATTAATCAATCCGGGGTTGGCACACTGCCAGGCTAGCTCAGAACGTCCGCCGGATCGAAGCCACAAATTTCCCCGGGTTATTGAAAAGTTACAGAAACAGCAGCACTGCGCCGATGCCGACGCCGCTCATCACCAGCGTATAGGGCAGCGCCATTATCACCATGCGCCCATAGGACAGCCGGATCACCGGCGCCAGTGCCGAAGTCAGCAGAAACAAAAACGCAGCCTGACCGTTGGGGGTGGCGACACTGGGCAAATTGGTCCCTGCATTGATTGCCACCGCCAGTCTGTCAAAGTGCTGGCGACTGATATCGCCGAGTTCCAGAGCGGCCTTCACCTCATTAATGTAGACTGTCGCCACAAAGACATTATCACTGATCATGGATAACACACCATTGGCGATAAAAAACATCGGCGCCTGCACACCGGGTTCCATATGCAGCACCGCAGTGGTGATAGGCGCAAACAGATGCTGTTCGTGAATCACCGCCACCACGGTGAAAAACACCACCAGCAACGCTGTAAAGGGCAGCGCTTCTTCAAAGGCGTGGCCGATCTGGTGTTCTTCGATGACGCCGTTAAAGGCGGTTAGCAACACAATCACCATCAGGCCGATAAGGCCGACAGCGGCGATATGGTACCCAAGTGACAGTACCAGAATGACGGCTACCACGGCCTGGACCATGAGTGCGACATTATCCCGACTGGTGCGTTTTCCCGCTTCCTGTTTTTCAAAGTCCACCAGAACATTACGCACCGCCTCGGGCAGACGCGCGCCGTACCCGAACCACTTGATTTTTTCCAGCAACAGGCATGTCACCAGCCCCGCCGCCAACACTGGCATGGTGATCGGCGCCATGATGAAGAAGAAGTCTTTGAAGTGCCAGCCCGCTTTTTCCGCGATCAATAGGTTTTGTGGTTCCCCGACCAGGGTACATACACCGCCCAGTGCGGTTCCCACCGCGCCGTGCATCACCAGACTGCGTAGGAAGCTGCGGAACTGTTCCAGATCATCCCGGTGAAATTCGTGAACGTCGTCATCGTTGGCGTGATCGTGCTGCTGGTGCACTTTTTTTCCCGACGCCACCTTGTGGTAGACGGAGTAGAAACCGACGGCGACGCTGATCAGCACCGCGGTGACTGTCAGAGCGTCAAGAAACGCCGATAGCAGCGCGGAGACAGCGCAAAACAGCAGGGAAAGCAATGCTTTTGATCGAATTTTGATCAATATTTTGGTAAACACAAACAGCAGCAGATTTTTCATAAAATAGATGCCTGCTACCATGAACATCAACAGTAAAATAACTTCGAAACTAGCGACGACTTCTTTGTAGATGGATTCAGGGGTCGCCATACCTAAAATCGCCGCTTCCAGCGCCAGCAATCCGCCCGGTTGCAACGGATAACATTTCAGCGCCATAGCGAGGGTAAAAATAAATTCTCCAATTAACAGCCACCCGGTGACGAAAGGGCCCACTGAATACAGTAGAATAGGATTTAAAACCAGAAATAGTAGAATGGACTGTTTGTACCATATGGGGGCCTGTCCAAGAAAATTACGCGAAAAGGCCTGAGTCAGGGATTGTGCCATATTGTAGTTTATCCTTTGTTGGCGACCTGGGCGCTGTCTGTTGACCCATCGTCATTAAGTCAGTGCAGAAACTACAGAGATTGGTAAAAATTTCAAGCATTTCAATGGGATCGACTTGAAAATAGTAATTTCTCAATAACCCGGGGTCTTTGTGCCTTCGAACCGGCGGCCATCCGGCGCTAGCTGACCCAGATAGGCTGCAAGTCCGCTGCGGGGCCCATAAAGGTACCGACAGTTTTCCCAATGAGTGTTATTTGTCCAAATTGGGTGATATATATAACCGGGGGTATAGTTTAATAAAAACTAATAAGTTTTTGAGCTAAGCTGCCGATAAATAAGGAAATTGTTGACTTAAAGTAGGTTCTGCGGAGACCATATAATCGCTTCTCCTGCGGCAGCAGCCAAGCCTACAGGGGTGAGGCAAGCCGTTTGCAAAGCACTGCTTTGCGGCGCCGCCGAACGCCCGCCATCTGTGATGGCGGGCCGGGCCCCGGAGGGGGACTTGCCGGCGTGTCCGGGCCAACTACCGCCGGATGGCTGCCGGATCGAAGGCACAAAGACCCCGGGTTATTGAGAAGTTACAATTAATGTCCCATTGCCCGATTGCCAAATTGAAAGTAAAAGTAAAAGTAAAAGTAAAAGTAAAAGTAGATGTATAAGGACAGCAAAAGGAAAGTAACCTGTGACTCAAAGTGAAACAGTAAACCTGAGTTCCCTTCAGTTGGTGCGCAATGAGCTCGTCGCCACCATTGAATACTCCGCCAATAAACTTGAGCAGTTTGTTGCCGACCGGGAAAATGGTGAACTGTTACAGGGGTGCATCGAAGGCATTCAACAGATTGGCGGTACCCTGAGCTTGATTCAAATGTACGGGGCTGACCTGCTGGCGCAGGAACTGCTGGCCCTGGCCAATGAAATAACCCTGGGCGAGGAAGGCAATATCGATGAGCGCCTCAGCACGCTTACCAGTTCTTTTTTTATACTGCCGCGCTATCTCGAATACACCCAACAGACCAAGCGCGGCATGCCGGTATTGTTGATCCCCCACATTAATGAAATGCGTCAGGTGCGGGGGGCGCCGCTGCTGGCGGAAAGCTATTTTTTCAGGGTTAATACGGCGGTAAAAAGACCCCATGCCGGCAACAGCAGCGCTGTGCTGAGCGAAGATCTTGAGGCATTGGTGCGTCGCCTTCGGCATATGTATCAAGTCGGGTTGCTGGGGGTGTTGCAGGGAAAACAGATTGGCCCTTCGCTGGGTATGATGCAGCGGGCAGTGGAACGCTTGGATACCATTACCGGCAACCGTCCCCTGGGAAAACTGTGGTGGGTATCCGGGGTGGCGTTCAATCTGCTCAGCGAGCAGTCCATGGAATTGACCAAACAGAGAAAAATGCTTTTCGGGGCCATTGACCGAGAGATCAAGCGGTTACAAAAGCAGGGGCAGGTCTGTTTCGACCTGGAGCCCTCTGCCGAGCTAATCAAAGAGTTGCTTTACTTGATCGCGTTGTCCGGCGTCGATAATAAAAAAATCGCGCAGATCCGGGAGACATTCAAATACACACCACTATCTTATACTTACCTTGAACTGCAACGGGAACGGGAGGCTCTAAATGGCCCCAGTGCCAGCACTATCAGTTCGGTGGCGATGGTGATCAAGGACGAACTGCGCAGTATCAAAGAGATACTGGAAACCGCCTCACAGGGGCGCAAGGCTACCCCGGCAGAATGCGATGAATTGACGCAAACCCTCAACAAGGTGGCGGAAATTCTCTCTGTGGTGGGGCTGGTTTCACCCAGCCAGACCTTAAAGGAGGAAATTGCCAAAATCGAACGTTGGCGCGGTGAGGAGGAGACCGCCGATGGCAAGGACTTGCTGGAAGTCGCCGACACTCTGTTGTATATCGACAGCACTGTCTCCGGTCTGGACAACCTGAAACTTTCCGATGAAAAACTGGAAAAAGCCAGTGCCATCGCACGCCGTGAAATTATCGCCTCCAACCAACTGGCGGAAGCTGAGTTGGTGGTTATTCAAGAAGCCGAAGCGGGGCTGTCCCTGGTGAAACGCGCCCTGAACGCTTTTGCGGAGTCGAATTACGACCGCGCCCATATCAAAAATGTCGCCGCGAC
>JARROD010000027.1:0-18728 GCA_037384225.1 Exilibacterium sp. | reverse complement strand
GCATCCATGCCTCCGACAGTCTGGGCCAACTACCCCCGGACGTCCGCCTGACACTGTGCTTACCCCGGGTTATTGAGAAGCTACTCTTCTGTGACCGGATCGATTGGCGCCTTTGGTGGACGAGGCGATGAACGAAGTAAAAAAGAAGAGGCCAGTTCTCTACGCCTGGCCTGTGAGGCAGTGTGATGCATGAATTGTTACGGGGCTTGAGTAGTTGAGTGAAATCGGATAGGTTAACTTGAGGCAGTGTCATATTAATCATTTAATTGAGCTCAATAAATGCGTGAATTTGGGGGTGCCCGCAGGAAATGAAGCGGTTGGGCATCGGTAATATTTTCTCGCTATTGAGCATATTTAAGGATCTATGTGTGAATCATTTTTTTGTTGGGGCCGTGGCGCTGAGCTGGGTTTTGGCGGTGGCGCTTGTCGGCTGTGGTGAGATCAAAAAAGAATCTGTAGCGGCCAAACTTCCCAATTCCGACCCTTTCCCTTCAACGTATGTTCCCCGACAGCACAGTCCATGGGCCATCACCGGTGTCACTCTGCTGACCGGCACGGGAACCAGACTCGATGGTGCCACTGTGGTTGTCATTGCCGGTAAAATTCAGCAAATTGGCAATCAGGTAGAAATTCCCGAAGGCACAACGGTTATCGACGGCAAAGGTAAATGGGTAACCCCCGGGCTTATCGATGTTCATTCGCATATGGGGGTATACGCTGCGCCTGCAACCTACAACAACGAAGACGGCAATGAAATGACCAGTCCGGTTACTGCGCAGGTGTGGGCGGAACATTCAGTCTGGCCTCAGGATCCCCAGTTTGAGAAAGCGCTCGCCGGTGGTGTGACCACTTTGCAGGTATTGCCGGGCTCCGGAAACCTTATCGGCGGTCGCGGCGTAACTTTGAAAAATGTGCCCTCTGTGACGGTTCAGGGAATGAAGTTTCCCGGCGCCCCCTATAGCCTGAAAATGGCCTGTGGTGAAAACCCCAAGCGGGTTTATGGAGAGCGTATGCAGGCACCCTCAACACGCATGGGGAATATGGCCGGGTTTCGCGCAGCCTGGATCGATGCCAGAGAGTATCTCAAAAAATGGGATGACTATGTCAAAAAAGTGGCCGGGAGCGATGATAAGGCCGAAGCCCCTAAACGGGATTTAAAACTGGAGACACTGGCCGGCGTGCTGAAAGGCGAAATACGTGTTCACAACCACTGTTACCGGGCCGATGAAATGGCGCAGATGATCGATATGGCGAAAGAATTTGATTATCGAATCAGCGCATTTCACCACGCGGTTGAAGCTTATAAAGTGGCGCCGATGCTGGCGGAGGAAGGCATCTGCGCGGTCGTGTGGGCCGACTGGTGGGGGTTCAAACAGGAGGCATTCGACATGGTGCGGGAAAACATGGCACTGGTGGATTTTGCCAAAGCCTGCGCGGTGATTCACTCCGACGACCCTATCGGGGTTCAACATTTGAATCAGGAATTGGCCAAGGCCATGACCGCAGGCAATCGTCTGGGACTCAATATAACCCGCGAACACGCCGTGCAGTGGGCAACGCTCAATGCCGCCAAAGCACTTGGTATCGAGCGCGAGACCGGATCGCTGGAGCAGGGCAAGAACGCCGATATCGTACTGTGGAATGGGGACCCTTTTAGCGTTTATTCCCGCGCGGAAAAAGTCTGGATCGACGGTGTGCAATTTTACGATGGCAACGCTGAGGGCGCCGGCGATAAGTCCCTGCGGCCAACGTCTGATTTCAACGTCGGTATATTAAATCCGCAAGGAGACCGCCCGTGAAAACCTCGATTGAAGTATTGAAAATGGTTTTACTGCTGGCCGCTTTTACGGGAGTGTTTCCAGCTTGCGCTGCGGACTTGGTGATTACTAATGCCAAGGTATATACCATGAGTGGTCGCGGTATTCTGGAACACGCAACGGTGGTCGTTAAAGATGGCCATATCAAAGCAATAGCGGATGTTAAAAGCGATGCGGCCATTTCACTCGCCTCCGAGTCGGGCGTGGAAGTGATCGATGCCGGGGGCGGCAGCGTGACTCCCGGCTTGATAAACAGCGATACTCATATCGGTGTCGAGGAGATTTCGGCGATTCAGGAAACGTTGGATTTTACCACCTTAAATACCCGGATAACCGCAGCGCTGAAAGTCGCCGATGCTTTTAACCCGGCCTCGGTACTGATACCGCAAAACCGTATCCACGGACTTACCCGAGCGCTGGTGATGCCGGAAAGTGGCAGTAGCGTGATCGCCGGTCAGGCCGCAGTGGTCGATTTAAGCGCAAGTCCGCGCAGCGTCATCGATGATTCGGTGGCGGTGGTGGCCAACCTGGGTGAAGCGGCGGTGCAGCTGGTCGGGGGATCGCGAGCGGCGGCGATGATGCTGTTGCGTGAGGTGCTTGAGGATGCCCGCGATTACAGCGCCCACAAGCAGGACTTCAACCGCCGACAGCGGCGTGCCTATGCCCTGTCCCGCCTGGATCTCGAAGCACTCGCAGAGGTGGTCAGAGGTAATAAGCCGATGATCGTCAGGGTGCACCGGGCGGCAGATATTCGCAAGGTGCTGGCGTTTGCCGGGCAACAGAAGATCAAGCTGGTACTCGCCGGTGCCGAGGAAGGCTGGATGCTGGCCGACACTATCGCTGCCGCGGGTGTGGCTGTGATTATCGACCCTATTTTGAATCTGCCCAGTAGCTATGAGTCGCTTGGAACCCGCGCCGACAACGCGGCGCTGCTGCATAGAGCGGGCGTGAAGTTATTGTTTACCGGTATGGGGTGGCAAAATACCCACAATGCTTATCTGGTGCGCCAATCCGCCGGTAATGCGGTCGCCAATGGGCTGCCGAAAGCGGTGGCATTGGCGGCTATGAGCGCGAATCCGGCAGCGGTGTTTTCCCTGGATGATTACGGCGTACTCAAGGCTGGGGCACCGGCGGATCTGGTGCTGTGGGATGGCGACCCTTTAGATGTGACCAGTGAGGCGCAAGTGGTGCTGATCAATGGCGAGCGGGTGCCATTAGTGTCTCGTTCTACACGCCTGGCGCAGCGTTATTACCAACGGCTTCGCCAGACGTTGGGCAATCCATAATACTGAGGGAGCTTCTCACTATCCCGGGTTATTGGGACGTTACGAGTTACGAGGCGCTGTGGATTTGCGAAATACGGTAATATGTCTAAATGTTGTTTGTGTACCGCAGTAGCTGCTAAACAGCGCGAATAAAGGTAAACTCGCGCTTTTAGCAGCGGACAGTTTTCAACCCTATGCTCAGCGACGACCTCAAGCAAACCATCCAGCAGGCTTACAGTCGTTTTCTCGAAGCGCGTGGGCTCAAACCCCGCTACGGGCAAAAACTGATGATCGCCGAAATCGCCAAAACCCTCGGCGCGATCGATCTCGATGACGAGGAGCGGCGCAGTGGGCAGGGGCATGTTTGTGTCGTCGAGGCGGGGACCGGAACCGGTAAAACCGTGGCCTATCTCCTCGCCGCCATTCCCATTGCCAAAGCGCTCGGTAAAAAGCTTGTAATCTCCACGGCTACGGTTGCCCTGCAAGAGCAAATTGTCAACAAGGACCTTCCCGATCTGCGGGCTGGCAGCGGACTGCAATTCAGCTTTGCCCTGGCCAAGGGGCGCGGTCGCTATCTCTGTCTGTCGAAGCTCGAGCAACTACTGATGGAACAGGGCAGTGCGCCTCGCACGCGGCCGCTCTACGAAGATGAATACCCGGCGGTCGATGAGCAAGCGGTTAAAATATACAACTCCATGATCGAGGCGCTGGCGGGAAACCGCTGGGACGGGGACAGGGATAATTGGCCCCAGGCGCTGGAAAACGATCTCTGGTCCCGGGTAACCACGGATCACCGCCAGTGTACCGGCAGGCGCTGTTCCAATGTTTCGGCCTGCAGCTTCCTCAGAGCCCGTGACAATATCGATGTGGTGGACTGTATCGTTACTAATCACGATTTGGTGCTCGCTGATCTGGCTCTCGGCGGCGGTGCTATTTTATCGCACCCCGCCGATACGATTTATATTTTTGATGAGGGCCACCATTTACCGGATAAGGCGCTGGGGCATTTTTCCCATCACAGTCGCGTACAGGCCACCGCCAAGTGGCTGGAGCAGTGCAAAAAATCCCTGGAGTCCATGTCTGGCCAAGTCAGTGGCGCCGGCAATGTCGATTACTTTGTCGGCAAATTGCCGGCGGTTATCGAAACGGTAAAATACGCTGCCGACCAGGTGTTTCCCTTGTTGGAACGGCTCAGCGGCAACGTTTTAAGCAGCGGGCAGATACAGCGTTACCGTTTTGAAAAAGGTGTGGTACCAGAGGCGCTGTTTGAAATGGCCGGTGAGTTGAAGTTGGGCTTTGAGCGTCTGGCCGATGTGTTTAAGAAAATCGTCGATGAGCTGGGTGAGGCGATGGAAGACGGCCACTGTAAGGTGCCCAAGGCGGATTTGGAAAACTGGTACCCAACGGTGGGTGGCTGGCTGGCGCGGGCTGAAGCCAATCTGGAACTCTGGGCCAGCTACGCGACCCGCGACGGCGATGAAGGGGAGAGCGATTGCGACCCGCCAAAGGCCCGCTGGATCACTTTGGTGGATTTGGGGGGCAGCATCGATTTTGAACTCTGTTCGAGCCCGGTGCTGGCGGCGCGCACCCTGGACTACAGTCTGTGGCGCAATTGCTGTGGCGCGGTAGTGACCTCTGCGACCCTCACCGCGCTGGGCTCTTTTGATCGCTTTCAAATGCGCTCCGGCACTCCCGATGACAGCCGTTATCAGGTGGTGCCGAGTCCATTCGATTACGCCGCCGCGGCGGTTTTGCAGGTACCCGGTGAGGCGTGTGACGCCGGGGATGCTCAGGCGCATACACAGTCGCTGGTAACGCTTTTACCACGGCTGCTGTGCGCTGACGAGGCGAGCCTGGTGTTATTCTCCTCGCGCCGGCAGATGCTCGATGTATTTGAAGGGTTGCCGATGTCGTGGCGGGAAAAAACGCTGCTTCAAGGGGAGCGCTCGAAACAGGAAACCATCAGGGAGCATCGCCAGCGCATTGATGCGGGTGACGGCAGTGTTTTGTTTGGGTTGGCCAGTTTTGCCGAGGGATTGGATCTGCCCGGCAACTATTGCCGCCATGTGGTGGTGGCAAAGCTGCCTTTTACGGTTCCGGATGATCCGGTCGATGCCGCGCTGGCGGAGTGGATCGAGGCGCGCGGCGGCAATGCGTTTATGGAAATATCGGTGCCCGATGCGGCGCTGAAACTGGTGCAGGCCTGCGGTCGTCTGCTGCGCACAGAATCCGATAGGGGGTTGATCAGCTTGATGGATCGCCGCATCGTCACCCGGCGTTACGGCCGGGCCATTTTAAACTCGCTGCCCCCGTTCCGGCTGCAATTGCCTACATCCTGTCCATAGTTTCTATGCCCAACAGGTCCAGGCCCGTCTGCAACGTGTGGGCGACCAGCCGACACAGTTGCAGACGGCTGTTGCGGAGTTGCGCCGTTACGCCTTCTTTGAGGATCGGGCAGGCTTCATAGAACTTCATCAGCAAGCTGGAAAGGTCGTAGAGGTAGCCGCAAAGCACGTGGGGGTAAGCGTCGCGCGCGACCTGTTCTATAACCTCACTGAACTGCAGCAACTTTAACGCCAATGCCCGTTCCTGGTCAGTGCCCAGTTCGATGGCGCTACTGAGCTGCGGCGGGTCGATGCCAGCGCGACGGAAAATACTTTGTATGCGGGTATAGGCGTACTGGAGATAGGGCGCGGTATTGCCTTCCAGGCTGAGCATGGTCTCCCAATTGAAGATATAGTCGTTGGTCCGGGTTTTCGATAAGTCAGCGTATTTCACCGAACCTATACCCACCTTGCGGGCGACGACTTTGCGCTCCTGTGGCGATAGCTCGGTATCTTTACGGTTGAGCAATTGTTCAGCTCTAGCTTCAGCTTCCTGTAATAGATCGGACAGTTTTACCGTGTCGCCGCTGCGGGTTTTAAAGGGTTTGCCGTCGGGGCCCATCATGGTGCCGAACGCGTGGTGTTCCAGGCTCACACGCTCACTGACATAGCCGGCTTTGCGCGCGGCGGTAAATACCTGCTGCATGTGCAGAGACTGGCGGGCATCGATAAAAAACAGGATGCGATCGGCATGCAGGGTGCCGACGCGGTAGCGCATGGCGGCGAGATCGGTGGTGGAATAGAGGTAACCGCCGCCCTGTTTTTGAATAATCATCACTGAAGGTTTGTCATCCTTATCGGCCAGTTCCGGTAAAAACATTACCAGTGCGCCCTGGTCCTGTTGTGCCAACCCGCGCTCGCACAAGTCTTTGACCAGTACGGGTAGATCGTTGTTATAAGCGCTTTCGCCGCAGATGTGCTCGCGGTTGAGGGTCACATTAAGCCGCTGGTAAATTTCTTCGCCGTGCTGGAGGGAAATATCTCTGAATTGCTGCCACAGTTGCAAAACTCGCGCGTCGCCGGATTGAAGTTTAACGACATATTCCCGCGCCCGACCGGCAAAGACCTCGTCGGTGTCGAAGTGCCGCTTGGCCTGTTGGTAAAAGGCTTCCAGGTCTTTTAGTGCCAGTGATGCCTGTTCGCCTTCGCCGAGGTGGTCTTCGAGTTCAGCGATTAACATGCCGAACTGAGTGCCCCAGTCGCCGACGTGGTTTTGGCGAATAACCCGGTGCCCGAGAAATGTGAGAATCCGCACCTGGGCGTCGCCGATAATCGTTGAACGCAAGTGCCCGACATGCATTTCCTTGGCAAGGTTGGGCGAGGAATAGTCCACCACGACGGTCTGCGGCTGTTCGACTTTCTCGATACCGAGACTGGGATCGCGCAAAGCGGTTTGGGCCTGTTGTGCGAGCCATGCGTTGTCGAGGTGGACATTGATAAATCCGGGGCCGGCGATGGAGACCTGCCCGGCAATGCCCTCCAGGTCCAGTTCATCAATAATTTTTTGTGCCAAATCGCGCGGATTTGTTTTCATCGCTTTGGCCGCCGCCATGGCGCCGTTGGCCTGGTAATCGCCAAAGATGTTCAGCTTTGCCGGCGCCCCTTTTTTACCTTGCGCTGATTTGCCCTGGGGTTTGGATTGGGTAACATGAGCGGTGTACTCCGGGGGAATACCGGCTCTGGCCATAGCGTTGTCAATTTTTATGTCGAGCAGTTTGCGAATATTCATGGATCAGGGGATAACTTCTTATGTAACGTTGTTTATGTAACGTTGTAGGCCAGGAATGTTAGACGTGCACGAAATAACATCCGGATTTCGCAACGGTGCCAGGCGGGATGGACCGCAGGCGCCTCTCAACGACTGATAAATGGGCGGAAGTTATTTCGTGCGCGTCCCTTAATAGGTTCACCCGGCTGCTTCACGGGCAAAGTAGCGGGATTTTATCTTGGCTGGCGTTATATGCAAGGATTAAAATTGAAACTGACTAAATGGTCTGGTTTGACGCTTTAGTTCATTCATAAGGTCCTATAGTCTTGGTCAAACACGTGTTTTGAATAGAGTGCTAATCAGGGCATTATTAAAAAAGCTTCGGACATCGAAGCGGAGGGATCATTTATGACGGATATAACAGCATTGGATTCAAAAAGTCCTAATATCGAGTTGTATCGGGAAGGGGGGGTACTTCACTTGGTGCTCAACCGCCCCGAGCGCAAAAATGCGCTCACCCAAGCCATGTACGGCGCGCTTGCGCAAGCCATTGAAATGGCGGGTGAAGAGGCTGAAGTCAAGGTTCTTCTGATTCGCGGCGCTGGGGAGTGTTTTACCAGCGGTAACGACCTTGAGGATTTTATGGATAACCCGACTGGCATTGAATCCAGCTCGGTTATGCGATTTATGCAGGCTTTGTACCTGACGTCAAAACCGGTAGTGGCGGCTATCGAGGGGGCTGCCATAGGCATTGGCACCACAATGCTGTTGCATTGTGATCTGGTTTATGCCGCGGCGGGTACCCGGCTGCAATTGCCGTTTGTCAATTTGGGGTTGTGTCCGGAGTATGCGTCCAGTCTATTGCTGCCGCGTATGCTGGGCCATGTGCGGGCAGCGGAACTGCTGTTTTTGGGGGAGAGCTTCAGTGCCGAGAGGGCAGAGGAATTGGGTTTGGTCAACCAAGTGGTGTCAGACGATGAGCTGTTGTTGATCGCCAAAGAGCGCTGCCAGTTCCTCGCTCAACAACCGCCGGCAGCGCTACGCCATACCAAACAGTTACTTAAGGAGAGCTGGCGGGAAGAGGGCCAGGCGGTGATCCGCCGTGAGGCTGAACTGTTTGCCGGCAGCCTGCAATCGGCGGAATTTGGCGAAGCTGTTGCGGCTTTTTTTGAAAAGCGTAAACCGGACTTTTCCAACTTTTCTTAATTCCGGGCCGAAGACAAAACAGTGGTTGCGGCGCGATAACGTTCCTGACACAGTGGAAAGTTATCGGATGATTTTAATCCACTCTCCCGGTTTGGGTTCACCCCGTGGATAGTAACCATTCAGCAATCGCAACTGGGCTTCACCTTCGGTACCGAGTTTGTGGTAACGGGCCAGGGCGTCGAACGTTGTTTTCTCGTTGGCACGAACGTAGTGGATTTTCTTTACCTTGCCGATACCCCCTCGGCGTTGACTGCGGGCCGGGCGAAAGCTGTGGATACTGTCTAAAAACAGGGCGTCATAGTCGACAGCCTCCTGCGGCTTGTCCACACTGCCTTCAAAAATGTAAACCCGTCTGCCCTGGTAGAGGACGGCGACACGGCTGGGGTGGGGCTGCTGCTCGCTGGCAGGTTTTATTCCTGTATGGCCGATTAGACCAAATTGGGCGATGGATTCGGACTTGGTCAATAAGGGAATGCCCAGTTGCGTGCGAATATAGTCCCGTGGGGCTATTTTTTTATTCAACAGTTCGATCTTCAGGCTCAACTGCGCACTTTTGTCTTGCGGTGCGGCGACAATGGCCGAGTGCTGATTTTTCACCTCCCACTGGTCGGGAAATACCAGGGTAAAGCCGAGGCGGTTGTGGATAAAGCGGTTTTGATCACTCGGTTTGCCCGCGGAGGGGAGGTAGTTGACGCCAAAGATCAGGCCTTCAACCTGCTCCCTGAAGGCGATTTCGTTGGTAACGCCCTGTTTGTCACTGGGCAGAGTGCCGGCTTTGGCGATCACTCCCTGCAGGCGTTTGTCGTTGCGCGGGTGGGTAGAGAAAACACCGTGGTAGTTGGTTTGCTTTTTACCTTTTTCACGGGCCCGGCGGCGAGAGTATTTTTCCTGGTCTTTCAGTACACCGATAACCTCGGCCATCGCCTGGGGATCGTAACCACTGTTAAATAGATACTGGGCACCAAAGCCGTCGGCTTCGAGTTCCATATCTCGGCCATAACCCATCACCGCAGCAGTGCTCCACAAATTGGTCGCATCACCGACCACTGAACTTCGGGTCACTATGGCCGACAGTACCGAGAGTACGCTGGCGCCGGTGGCGGCTGTTTTTTGTCTCACCGCGTGGCGCGCCGTAACATGGGCTACTTCGTGAGCGAGCACGGCGGCCAGTTGCGCCTCGGAGTTAAGGTAGCCAATCAACCCGCGGTTGATATAGATATAGCCTCCGGGCAGGGCAAAGGCGTTGATATCGGGGCTGTCGATAATGGTGAAATGGTAGGTTAGGTCCGGGCGGTCGCCGGCGGCGGCCACTTTCTGGCCCACTTTGTCGACGTATTTCTGTATTTTTTCATCCTGGTAAATAGGTGTTTCGGCAAGTATTTTTTCATGCATTTCTTTGCCGATACTGATCTCCCTGTCTTCGGACATGGTGACAAAGTCCGGCGATTTGGTGGCCGGGTTGATTGAGCAGGAACTGGTGAAGAGCCCTGTTACCAGCAGCGAACTCAATATAATCAGCTTGGCGGTGCGCACGTCGATATTCCCCTGGAATCCGTTAGTGTAGCGTCTATGATAGGTGACACCACGCTAGCTTAACAGTTCGACCGATGCTTTCCGACCCGTTACTTGCTATTGGCAGCCGTGGTCTCTGGTTTCAGAAAGCTGCGTAGTTGTACACCGATCCCCTTACAGGCGTTGGCCTGAACGCGGGCTATTAAGGGAATGGGAATGACCACAGCGGGCATATAGGAGGTTCCGGAAGCATCGGCACTGATTTTACCCAGCGTCTGCAGGTTTTTGTAGTCCCAAATGGACACTTCGTAGTCCGATTCTTTGTCCCAGGTCCCGAATCCGAAGCAGCCGGCGCCGCCGGTGCCTATGGAGCAGCCGATTGAACCGGCGCTGTTGGTGGTTTCAGTGTTGCCGTCGACCCAGATAATATAGCGGACGTGGAATTGTTCCATCGCCTGGGCCAGTTCCTGGCGGTCCAGGAGGCGGTTGAGATCGCGCACTTTCATGGGCGCGGTGCGTGGCTCGAACCAGGGGTAGAGACCGTCCATAAATTCGTCTTCAGAGATGACGTTAATGCCGGCGTTACCCCCTTGCAGGGTGTCGCCGATACAATTGATCAGATCCGGTTCGGTTTCGTAGTCGCTGGCGTGGCGCCGGCCCAGCACCACCACCGCATCGCCGTCCTGTAAATCCGAGGCTATACGCTGGTCTTCGTCGATAACGACCGACGTGCATCCCTGTAATCCCAAAAACATAATCACGAAGGGGAGAAAAACACACTTTCTTAGTCAGTTAACCATGGTTGCCTCCGGGGTGAGGTGTAGACTACTCGATTAGTGACCGTTTTTTATGTTTGGTCATATACCCAAAGCGTTTGAGTAGTGCCTGCCACAGCCGAGTCAGCGTTCGGGTACGTTCTCGGTTATTTTACCACCAGGGTAAAGTACTTGGTTAGGTGAATTTTATTGTTTTTGACCTGCCGACCAGACTTTTGTTGCTGTTGTTCGAGCCAGGCTTTGATTTCCGGTACATGACTAAAACCGAGAGACAGACTGGCGCCTATATCACGCAGAGCGACCACTACGGCTTCGTTCATTGCTTCCTCCTTGGATTTTAGGAAGGCGGAGGGGGTTTTGCCATAGGCCGGTAGAATCCAGTCGGCGACCAGTTCGCCCTCCTGGTCGTATACACGCAGGTTGAACTTGATCCAGACCTCGAACACATTCACTTTGGTTTCTCTGGGAACGGCGTATTGAAACTCATTGATGCTGGGTGAGAGGATTAAATCGGGTGGGTTTTCCGGGCTTTCAGGAGGAATGGTTTCCACTACTACCAGCTGTTCAAACATACTCGACAGAACGGTCGAAAACAGTTGTACCTGGGCGTCACCACTGGCGATAACCCATTTCGAGCGATCGCTGCTCTCCTCTTTGTAGGTGTAACGGCGAAACTCGTCCGGGTAGAGAACACCCATGGTCAGTGGCACCTTGTCGACATGAGGCGGGGGGAATTTACCCTCGACAACCAGTGAGTTGGTACAACCCACCAGTCCCAACAGGGCGGAGACCAGCAGCACAACAGTGGGGGATTTGATCGGTACAGTTGTTTTCATGTGATGGCCTGTTGTTTATTTATCCTGTTTCAATGGCAGTTGTTAACCCGCTTATCCGCCGTTCCTTACCTTAGCCGATAATCGTTTAATCCCACAAATGTTCCGCCGTTGCGATAACTCAGTTCTCGCATCAAAGCGGCAAATCGGATTCCAGTCGTCTGTAGGTGTTTGGGGAGGGTAAACTGCACCGGAAAACCCACCGCATGAATTCGAACCATACGTTCACCCTTTTTGCGCTCTTTGTTCAGGCGGTCAACGGTTTCCACCACCTGCTGAATGGAGCGGCCCCGAAAATCGTCTCCGAAAACATAGAGACTGATTTTTTTGTTGGGATCGTAAAAGGTGCGTACTGCGCGCTGAATCCCCTCCACTGGGCTGCTGTTACTAAATGGGTTCCAGGTGCGCAGTCGCTTGATAATGACATTGCGGCGACCCTCGGTATCGGGTATCCATTTACCGCGGTAGTTTGAGAACATGTAATCCCCCATATCATTCATGACCTGTATGCCTTTGACCTTGGGGTAGATATCCAGAGTGGCGACCAGTTCCTTGACCACTCTGTCCCAAGCATAGTCGAACATACTGCCCGAAGTGTCGATAATAAAAACAATATATTCACTATCAACGGGTATGCCACCGATCAGATCGTTCTTGCGCTGGTGGCTGTCGCCCAGCAGGCGCTGCATTTCTTCCGTGAGTTGTTGCAACGCCAGCTCCAGTTTGCCCTTGACCTTGTTGTCCGCATAGGCGGCCTGGCTGAGTTGTGCCAATTGAGCCTCAATACTGTCTTTTCGGGTTTTCAGTATGGCGATGCGTTCAGTTTGCGCTGACAATTGTTCATGCTTGGCTGTCATTTCCCGGTTTAAAACCCGGGTTTCACCGCGGATAGCAAATAGCTTTTTCTGCAGGTCGGCAACCTGGCCATCCAGATGGGTTGTGGTTTTCTCCAATACCACCGGTTCCACGGTTTTAGTGATCATCAAAAGCAGCACGATAGCACCAAACCCGCAACAGACCACGTCGAGAAAGGAGATATTGAAGTCTTCTGAAATTCGGCGTTTTCGCATCAGGGCCAATCCTGGGAAGGGGTTAAAAAGGAACCTTTGGTATCCTGCGCTAACTGCCAATAAGCCGCGGCAGCCATGGGGTCTCCCTCCATAGGTAACAGTATAATATTAACCGGTATTCCACGGGGAATCTCGTTCACAGCGCGGGTAAATAATTTCACCCTCTCGACACTGGAAATGGTGTTGCGTTTGGGCTTCTCAAGCCCCTGTGTCGGCAGCCCGTCGGTGATCAGAAAGATATTGTCCGGCAGCGGGTCGAGTCTGCTGATGGCACCGAAGATACGCTCCAGGCTGGTGCCGCCGGCGGGAATGGTTTCACCAATACCTTTCACGGCGGCGTTGACTTCGGCGCTGTTTGATACGTTCAACCACAGGTTTTTGGTGTCGGCAACGGCGGCTTTGACCCCCGTATTAAATGTGTAAATTTGATATTGGCTTTGTTGTGGCAGTTTTGCCACCAGCCACTCGGCAGTTGCCGCGGCGCGGCGCCATTTAGGTGACGCACGTTTGACATTGTCCGACATGTTGCGGCGACGGATTACATTGACCAACGTATCATCCAGCATGCTGGCCGAGGCGTCGAGCAGAATCAGGTTGTGGGTGCCGCCGAGTCTCAGGCCGGTCAAATATTGCCGATTGCCTTCGCCAACGTATTGTCGGATGTCGTTGCCCTGTTGTTCGTTTTCTTCCTCGAGTTTTTTGCGTTCTTCATCCAACGCTTTCAATTTAGCCTGCAGTGCTTTGACTTCCTCTTCATTTTCGCCGTCGTCCAGTTCGCTGATTTTACGCCGCACAGCTTCGATATCGTCGTTGATACGCCTGGCGAGCCCCTGGGCTTCGGCGAACTGCTGGTCTAAGGCTGAAAGGGTGTTGCGCGCCCTGACCAAATTTTTCTCACCGATGCGGATTTCTTCCTCCAGCAGGTTGACTTCGGCAAGCAGGTCCTGGTTTTGCGTTTTCATCTGGACATCGGAGCCGTGTTTGATAATCAGAAAAATCAGGGCCACAGCCCCGAATCCACAGGACATAATGTCGAGGAAGGACAAGCTGAAAGTGGTAAAACCGCGCTTGCGGGCCATGTGTCTTGCGTCCGGTCAAATGAATGCTTAATCAGTGTCGAGGACACTAATCAGTTTGATTTTACCGTTATTCTGTACGAACTTTAATTCATCTCCGGGTTTCAACAGCGTCCCTTCAGCCACCGCACGGCCATTCAACAGTACTTTGCCGCTGTGGAACAGCCGCAGGCGGGTGCCGTCGCGCGAGGTCTCTACGGCACAGAGACTGGCGTCGGTGAGTTGGCGCCGGAAAACCAAGTTGCCCCCGGGGTTAAAACTGTTGGTTTCCTCGCTCTGTGACTCAAATCCTTGGATGCTGGAGTCCTGGTTTGCAGGTGTGGACAGGTCAATAAAAATCCTCGACTGTAGAGGGTAGGCGCGGTATTGCCATAGCAAATGGGTCGGAGCAATGGCCGCCGGTTGGGCGGAAACATCGGTATTGAATTTCGTTAACGGGGAACGGCTCGCCGGCAATCGAGTGGTGAAACTCAAGGCGTCAGGCGCATTGTACAGCAGGCGGCGGTGCAAGTGACAGCTTCCGGGTACTGCCTCGGGAGGCAGGCTGTGAGCCTGAGGCCAGAGGCGGTTGAGTCCCGGTAGGACGGCGCTGCGATCGCTTAAAAAGATACCGTCGATACCGGGGGCCAGGCGCCGGAGCGTCTGGTCGATCTGTGCGTACAGTGCCTGTACCTGGTTGACCCAGGCACTCAGGGGCAGTTTGATCGATTTGTCTCCCAAATGCAGTGTGGTGTCGCCGTTGTTGCGGCCTTGCTCGGTCCACAACGGTAGCTGATTGTAGAGCTGTTGTTCGGTTGCCGCGCCGTGAAGCGGGTCGAAGCGGGTTTGGCGGATAAAATTATCGCTGATGAGCTTGGCCCAATTGTCGTAGAACGCCAGCAGGCCGATACCGGGAATCACATCCACCGATTGCTGGCTTACCTCTTCGTCCACTTGAATCAGAGTGGCGACCGACTGATGAAGTTGAGTGTCCAGGTGAATGTAGCGCCCCTTCGGCGCGTAGGGGGCGACGGCGGCGACGGCGCTGTCGACTATGGCAACGGTGGTAAACGGACATTCCTGGGCTATGCCCAGCAACAGTGACAACTGTTCGTTATTGACATGGCCGGGAACCGCGAAAACCACTTCATCGAAATCGTTGCGTTGATGTATTTCGCTGAGCTGGTTATAGGCCAGGTCGGCGTTGTGGCGCACGTGGTTATTGTCTACCGGCAGTGGGTCGAGGTTGAGCTGGTGCCAGAACTGATTGTTGGTCTGCAGTGGGTGAATGCGCGCCTGCTGTCGGGCTTCGTCGCCGAGAAGCACGGTCTCGGGGGTAATGATTGCGTACCCAGGTGTGGTAGTGAGAATCTTTCCCGCCAGGGACAGGCGTATACCCGTGTCATTGAGTTCGATCACAGCTATGGTCATTATCCTACCTTCAGATGACGGGTTAAATGGGTATCGCAATAACTCTGGGTATTGAGAACCAACCGTTCCTGCATCAGTTGTAGCTGATGGGTAAAGAACATAATGATGATACTGATTATCAATGCGATAAACGTGGAGTTAAAAGCCACTCCCAGGCTTACGGTAACGCCGGCGATATCGCCTTCCACGGCACGGTGTGCCTGCCCCAGGGCCTCTCCGATACCGCGCACGGTACCGATAAATCCGATTGAAGGAATCGCCCACGCAATATAGCGCACCATGGCCAGTTCGCTGTCGAGACGTTCTGATTCTGTGTCGCATAATTCTTTGATAGTGGTGGACACGTCGGCGACGTTTTTTGTCGAACCGAAACGTTGCAACGACGTCAGCAGCACCCGCGGAATCAACAGGTTTTTCTGATCTTCCGGCAGTGCCTGCAGGGGGCGGGAAAACTCCCGTGCGTCTTCAGGCAGCAGGCTGGTTCCCTCGCGGATATTGAGAAAGGAGCTCTGCAGCATGCGGCGTTCGCGCAGTGAGTGCCGGGTTTTGTAACCCATAATGGCCAGGGCCCAAAGCATCAGTACAAAACAGGCCTCCTGTTCGTAGTCGCGCATGACAATGTAAGCCGAGCGTTGCACCACATAGGGTTCCCCCGCGGCCTGCCGCTCCAGTTGATCCTGCAGTATGGCGTCGGCATTGGGACGGATGATGGCGACATAAACAGCGTGAACCATAATAAATGACAGAATTAAGGCGAACAGTTGGAAAACGAATTCCGAACCCGAGTTGTGCTTCATAGTTAATCCTTAGATATCCACAGGAAAGGATACCGATAAGTCTTCGGAAATTTCTTCCGTGGGTTTGAATGTTTCTGATTTGGGTTTTGGTCTTTTGGCGGCAGTTTGTTTTTTGTGTGTGGCTGTTTTCTTTTTTTCACCTTGCTGTTCGGTGTTCTGTTCTTTAACTGTCTCCACTTCCTGAGCGCGCAACGGCGTTGCCGACAGCAGGGTGGCCAGGATGATTGGGTATACAAGGTTTTTATGATTAATCATGGTCTATTCCACAAAGCGGGCGATGCGAAAACCAACATCATTGCGCGCTTTGGTGCCGTAATCGCGAAATGAAAGGCGCAGGTCCGTGACGGTTCCGTGGGCCCAACTGGAGCCGCGTATCACATGGTAATCGCCTGAGTCAGGACCCATTGGGTCGGTGTTGATTTTTAACGATAGCCCGGTCTGTATATCGTAAAAGTCACTGATCCATTCGGCAACATTCCCACCCAGGTCGTAGAGCCCTTTTTCATTGACGGCAAAGTTGGCCACCGGCGCGGTAACAGCAAAGTTATCATTGTAATTGGTTAGAATATTGCCCAGCAGCGCCGCTGCGGACCGGTCGGCGTAGTTGCCTGCGCCTTTCGGTGGTGGCAACTGCTGGCCCCAGGGGTATTTCAAGACGCTATTTGAAGCGATTTGATACCGCGCGGCCCAGGCCCATTCGGCTTCAGTGGGTAAGCGATAGCCGGTGGACTCGGGGTTGAAGCCGACAATCAATTTGTCTTTCACCCGGTAGTAGGGCGGCAATTTTTCCTGCTCCGAGAGCCAGTTACAGTAGGCTGCCGCCTGCTGCCAGGTTAGGTTGACGACGGGGTAATTGTCGTTGTTGAGGCTATTGCCTTTGACGTGGCCGGAGGAGTGAAATTTGTTCAGGCGCCGGTATTCGGCGTTGGTCACCTCCTTGATGCCGAGGTAGAAAGGGCGGCTAAGCGAGACTTTACGCATAACCTCATTGGCGCGTCGGCCCTGCTCTCTACGTGAGGCGCCCATGGTGAACGTGGCCTTGGGTTTAAACAGCTTCAGGGTTTGGCCGCCGGGGCTGACGATTTGGGGTTTTATAGCCTCCCATTTGGCCTGGGCGGCGGTTTTTAACTTTACTGCAACCACTTGCTCGAGTCCCGCCCGGGGTAGAATCCGGGTCTGGTAGTCGACATAACCCTCTTTCTTAACCGTAACCCTGGTTTGCCTGGCCGGCAGTTTGAAAGTCTGTCCGGCCTTGCCCTTCAGGTGTCCATCGATATACACCTGCGCATCTGCCGGCTGGCTGCGAATGGAAATCTCCCCGAGCTGGGCCTGGAGGTTTAGCGTCAGTTGCCGGTCTTCGCCGGATTGGATTTCAAGTTCCTTATGGGCCGGTTGGTAACCGTCTTTATACAGGTTAAATTGGTATTTTTCTCCCGGTGCCAGAGCGACTTCCAGAGGTGTTTGCCCCTGGTACTCGCCGTTGACGGTGACTCCGGCTCCCTGTGGGACGGAATGCAATGTGACCAAACCATCGGCTTTTTCCAGAGTGACTGTCTGCAACTGGATATTTTCGCCCGCGTGCACCGTCAGGGTTTCCTGCCAGGCTTTATAGCCGGCGAGTTTTAGTATGATATTGCGCTCTCCCTCGATGATTTCGGCTGTGAAAGGTGTGCTGCCCACCATCGCCTTGCCGTCCACCAGCAGTGTGGCTCCGGGTGGTTGGGTTGCAATACTGACCTCTGCCCAGGCGGGTTCGAGCACCACCTCCAGTTCCTGGTGCTGGTCTTTGCCTTGGATTTCCAGTGTCAGCTCATAGTCGCGGAAACGTTTGGATTTAACCGTCAGAGTATGGGGGCCGGCGGCTATATCCGAAAGCCGGGTCGCGGCGGGACCTATAGGCTGATCGTCCAGCCATATCTCCGCCGCGGTGGCCGGTTGTGTGTTGACGGTCAGATGTCCGGGCAGCTTTTCCAGGTTGTACTGAAAAGACTGGTTTTGGGCTTCGGTAACCTCGAGGGATACACGCAGTGGATAATATCCCGATGCCTTGGCTTCCAGTGTATAGGTTCCGGGGTGGACCAAATAGTGATCGGCAAGCCGCAGTTTAAAACCGCCGGATAGGGACAGTTGCGCATCCGCTGGCGCAGTGTCGATGGTGACCGATCGGGCAGTAAACAAAAACCAGGCAAGCGTGGCGCAGATTAGCAGCAATAGTGCGAGCACGGCGGACACTGGGTTTAGCGAAACCGATTTCCTGCGCCTGCGCTCACCGGCTGGCTTAAAGGGTGCTGGCCGGATAATATCGCTGCCGGCAGCGGGCCGGGTGGAATGTTGTTCCGCGCGGGGCTTGGTTAAGAGTTCGTTATCCATCCAGGGCAATTTTCTCCACACACTGAATGACAATGGTTTTGATGTCACTGCCGGGGGAGATGGAAAATTCCCTGCGCACGTCGCGGTACCCCTCGCGGATGCCCACGGCTGTATAGTGGCCTGGTTTCAGCGTCATCTCCCGCTTGACGAAATTGCCAAGATTGCCAACTTTGTAAAGCGTGACATCGGTCTGGTTGTCGGATTTCAGATGTACCGTGACCGGAGCCACTGCCAGTTGCAGCGCCCGTTCCAGGCGCTGTAACTGTTTCTGCAATCGCGGACCGGGGTTGGTTATGGCTTTGGCTTCAGTATGCAGTTGTTGCGCCTGCTGGTAAACCGTTTCATCGGCCAAGCGCAGTTGATCTTTGAGTACGGATTCAATGGCACTGTCGAAATCGTCTCGGGTACTGGTGCGGATCAATCCAATGCGGGCGTTGACGACGCTCTTATCCAGATCCAGAGCTTTTTGGTAGGCGCTTTTGGCCGCGGCCCAGGCTTCTTTTT
>JARROD010000026.1:0-22734 GCA_037384225.1 Exilibacterium sp. | reverse complement strand
ACCTGCGAGAGGGTGGCTGTGGGTTCTGGCTCTGGCTCTGGCTCTGGCTCTGGTTCTGGTTCTGGCTCTGGTTCTGGTTCTGGTTCGGGCTCCGGCTCTGACGCCGAATCATTCTCTGCACCGGCGGCTATCCAGTCGCGGATGCGCTGAATCTGAGCGTCTCTCAAAGGTTCCCCGCCTAGCGGCATACGACCTCCCACGGTTGCGGTACCCTCAACCTTCCGCACCAGATAGCTGTTGTCCGGATCACCGGGTTCCACCCGATTCAGAGTCGGTACTTCAGTGCTGGCGACAAGGACCAAATTGTCGAAGCTCAGGCCTTCAGACAGGTCGAGCCCTGCGCGTGCACTGTCTCCCGAATGACAGAAAGAGCAACGGGGCGAGAAAATCTCCGCCTGCAGCGCCGAGAAATTGGGCGCCGAACCCTTCGGTGCCAGTGAGCCTCTCAGTTCACCGTTGGGAAAGCCGGGGCTGGTGACCAGCAGGTATAAGCTCTGGCTGTTGAGCGCGGTCATCTGCGCCTCGGATAGCGCCTGGTTTGACAACATCCAGTGTGATGCCGTAGCGCTGTCCTGAACCAAAGGCATTACCTCCGAGCCATTTTCTCCCGCCCGTGCCTGGTTCAGGGTCACGGCCGAGGCATCATCGATACCCGCCAGGTTGACATGCATATCCACTACCTTGTCGTCGATCTGAAGGGTGGTGGCCAGGATACCTGTATTTGTGGTCGCCACAGACGGCACCACTTCAGTCCCACTGAGCGTCGTAAAGAAAACATCCACACCCGGCGGCACGATCTGTCCCCGCAACTCGCCGCTGGGGTTGGCGGTGGTGTGCAAATTCAGATAGTAACGGCCCGCGTTCAGGTCATCCATCTCGATCTGGCCGCCCCCGGACCAGTGGGAAGCATTTTCCGGATCCTGGTCGAGTTCCAGCACGATATCGCCATTGGTCCCGGCCAGCGCCTGATGGACATGGGACGCCTGGGGCTCATCCACCCAAGCATTGAGGTGAACGGTAAGCTCACCGCTCTCGGTGTCCAGGGTCACGGCCCCGCGGGCGCTACCGGTCGCGGCGACGGGTGGCACTTCCTGTGTACCCGACAGGTCGGTAAATATCAGTTGAATGCCATCGGGGAGAAGCTGCCCACGCACGGCGCCGTCGGGGTTGTCGGCGGTGCTGGCGACGATGTGCAGGCCGCCCTTGTTAAACAGTTCCACTTGTTCTGCGGTGAGATTGTTGTCGACGGGAATCGACCACTTGGTCGCACTGTCCTCTTGCAAAGCAAAGATTTCCGCACCGGACTCACCCGCAAACCCCTCTCTCATACTGACCGCGCTGGCGCTGATACCCGTCAGCTCGACACTGCCGTCAATGGTATTGTCATCTAAATTGACGGTGAAAGTCGCCTCCGCGGTACCGCTCGCGGCACCGCCGCCGATCACCTCGACGGGGCTCAACACAACGTCAACCGACTCAGTGTTGGGCGTAGGCTCCGGCGCCGGCGCCGGCGGAGCCGAATCGTCGCTGCCGCCGCCTCCTCCGCCGCCACAGCCGAGTTGAACGGCCAGTACAGTAGCCAGCCCCCATATTTTGAATCTTTGCATGGTCAATTCTCCGTTATTGTTTGACGACACCACAACCCCCTATCCGGTAGACTTGGCAACTGGATTCTGATCACGGTGATAAATTTTGTTCACGCTTCTTAAGTTCTCCCAAACAGCCAATTTCGTTCACTGCGAAAAAAATAAATTTTTTCACAGTTCGATTAAACCTTTTTGCCACTTATGGGGAACCTACCGATAAAGGGGACACCTATGCTTACAGACTTTGAACTTCTCCAGCGTATTACAGCGGCCGATCAGACCGCCCTGCGCGAACTTTATGACCGCTACTTCAATCGCCTCTCGCGCTTCCTGTTGCGGATGACGGGGGATACCGAAACAGTGGCGGAACTGATCAACGATGTTTTCCTGGTCGTTTGGCAAAGTGCCGGGCGCTTTCGCGGCGATTCCACCGTTTCAACCTGGATTCTGGGAGTGGCCTACCGCAAAGCCCTCAAGGCATTGAAAGCAAAACGCACAACGGTACCCCTGGATGAAGAAGATTTACACATGACTGAGACTGAATCAGCCGCTGAGGATATCGCGGCGGTCATCGATAAGCTGTCCCCGATACACAAGTCGGTAATGGAGCTGACTTACTATTTCGGCTACACCTATAAAGAGATAGCGGAGATTTGCGGCAGTCCGGAAAACACGATTAAAACGCGCATGTTTCACGCACGGCGCCATCTAAAGTCCATCATAGAGGCATGACCATGGATAACCATCAAAAAATCAGAGAGCTTATTCCCTGGTATGTGAATGGAACTCTGAGCGAACTCGAACTGGATGCAATGAATGTTCACATACAAACCTGCGCCGAATGCCGCCGGGAAATTGAATGCGAAATCCGCTTGGCGCCGTTTTTCCGGGTTCAGCCGCAACAACTTGAGCAGTTGGAAAACAGGCGCGAAGAAATTTCGGATCAACTCTTTCGCAATATAAACGCGAGTATCGCCAAATCCCAGCCCCCGATGCGGGAACCGGTAGTGGAGCCGGTCGTGGAGCCGGTCGTGGTACCGCTGAAAAACAGGGCCCAATCGCCCGACCACAAAGCCAGCCGGCAGCACAAGACAGCGTTAAAGCCACAGAATAAATGGATCTGGGCGTTGGTGGCGGCGACAGTCTTCGGGGTAGGCGTGCCGTCTTTTTTACTGGGACGCTATACCCAGGAAGCGCCCTATGTCGCTTTGACCACACCCTCTTCGTATTCCGGCGGCGTCGTACAGGTGGTTTTCGACGCTGATGTCAGCGATGCGGAAATCGCTCGCGTGATCGCTGAAAGTCATGCACACGCATTGAGCCAACCGAGCCCGAACAGGGTATACAGGCTGGCGCCGGCGCCGGGAACGGATGCGGAAGAATTAAGTCGCCAACTGCGCCGCACCCCCGCCATCCAATGGGTTGGGGTGGAGCAGCAGTGAAAGAGAAGTGGCTTGAATATTTTACCGCCGTTTTGCTCTTGTTGTGTTTGTGCGGATGCGAAACGAATCCATCACCGCAGCAAGCGCTTGCTGCGGCACCCGCCGCCACTGCGGCCGCGCCGTCGGAGACACAGCTGGACCGGCAACTGCTGGTAACCTTTCGCCAACTGGATCACGCCGATGCTCTGCCTTTTGGCCCCCGCCGAGCCTATCACGGCCGGGGCCTCTGGTCGGCGTCCCTGCACGTTCGTGCCCACATTGACGAGGTGGCTGAAAAATACGGCCTGGAGCAAATGGATGGCTGGCCCATCGCCTCGCTGAATCTATACTGTGTCGTATTCAACTTACCGGTGGAACGCGATATGTCGCAGCTGATTGCAAAGCTGAACGAGGACACGCATGTCAGTTTCGCCCAACCCATGTATCAATTTCAAGGCATGTTGATGCAGAAATACGACGACCCGCTGTTCGATGTTCAATACGGTCAATACAAGACATCGGTGGAACAGTTGCATACCCTGACCCGGGGTGAAAATGTTCGAATCGGTGTTGTCGACAGCGTGGTTGATATTGAACACCCGGATTTAAAGGGACAAATAGATAACATCTACGACTTTATCAACGCCGCAAACGAAAAGACAGTCAATAAGGTGCACGGCACCGCGATTGCGGGTGTTATTGCCGCTACGGCAAATAACAACGAAGGAATGGTGGGGCTCGCGCCCAGTGCCAAACTGTCTATCTATGGCGCCTGCCAGGTAGTGGACAGTCAGACAAGATGCACATCCTTTTCGCTGGCAAAGGCCATAGAACAGGCTATCGAAGACCGGGTCAATATACTTAACCTCAGCCTCGCCGGTCCCTACGACCCCCTGCTCAAAGCCTTACTGGATAAGGCTCTAGAGCAGTCAATGATTGTCATCGCCGCGGAAAATATAAACAATACAACAATGAATTTTCCAGCCTCACTGGAAAATGTTTACGCTGTGGGCAGTGGCGATACCGAAGCCTTCTGGTTCTCACGCAACGAGCAGCTAAGCACCCAGGCCGGTGGCGGTTACCGTTTTTTTCAAGGCTCATCGATAGCCACAGCCGGTGTGACGGGCATAGCCGCGCTGATCTATTCCCTCGAACCGACAGTCGCGTCCGTCAACGATGTGTTAACCAAGCTGGTAAACGGGAAATGCATCACCTTCCCACGCCCCTCCGAGAGGGTGTTGGTAAAAAATCTACAGGAAAACAACTGTGGCGCACACTAGGAATAGATAATTTGTATAATGGGCCTCGAATAAACTTTTTCGAGTAGCCAATTCATGAGCCGGACAGTATTCAGACAGAATCCCCTCGCCGCCGCCTGCACCGCCTTCTGCCTCCTGTCCGCCAGCACTACAGTGAGTGCGGAAATCAGCGCCTATCTCAGCCTGGGAACCGACAGCCCCTATCGAGGCCTGTGGCAAACCCTGAGCGGCGGCTATGCCCAGGGAGGGCTCGAGTATCAGTTTACATCGGGCTTCTACACGGGCGTGTGGGCTGGCCGCACCGACTACGATTACAGCATCGCACGAAACGGCAATCAACGCGGTGACTGTGGGGCGCTTTATTCCTTTTCCTGCGGTGCACCAAGCCCCATAAATACGGACACGGAAAGTAATTATTTTATCGGCTATCAGCGCCAACTTTCGCAGCGATTCAGCTACGATATCACCCTCACCCGCCACGCTTATTACGGCTCATCAGGTGCAAACTCGTTAGATTGGAATGAAATTTCGGCAAGTTTGAATTTCGATGGCCGCTGGCTGCTTTCCGGCGGAGCCTCAAACCGCTGGCCCGATGTCAAACGAAGCTTCGGCTACCTGGAACTCGGCTACCTACATCCCCTCGCCTGGGAAATCAGTTTGGATGCGACCCTGGGCCAGCAATATCTTGAAAACATTATCGGCCAAAACCTCACCTACACCGAAATCGGTTTCAGCAAAGCGGTTAAATCCCTGTCCCTGCGACTAGGCTACAGCGCAACGGACAGAAAAACCAAGCGCATTTTCGGCAGCCGAGCCGGCGACAAATGGTTCGCTTCAATCACCTGGATCTGGGGTACCTGACCAGAGTCGAGGCGCAACGTTGAGGATCTACAGCCGCCGGCGCTATAGCATTTCAAGCCTCCGGCGCTAAATCTCGACCGGCAAAAGTGTGCGGGGAAGACTCGAAAGCGACTCCAGCCCCCGCGCCGTCATCACTACAGTATCTTTGCACTGGGCTTTAAACCCCTCCTCGCGGTCGTAAAAAACAGTTTCGAAACTGGAGACATAATTCTCTTTCCAGCTCCAGCACTCAGGCCCGCTATTGTTGAGACAGGTATGACCGGACCAATGGGGCGCAAACGCCAACCCCAGAGCATAGCCTCCCACCCACCGGATCCTGTCTTCGGGAATGCACAGGCGCACATGGCTGCCGGCTGCGTTCGCCGCTATATCGAGACCATCCCCCAGCCTCGCCTGGGCCTGGAGGACACTCAAGCTGCTGGCGGCCATGGCGAGTATTTCCGTTGCGCGGGAACTCACATCTCCCAGCGCAAAGGTTCGCGACAAATTGGCGTGATAGCGATCTACTGCAGCGCAGCAATCTATCGCAACAATATCCCCTGCCTGCAGCCGGCGCTGAGAGGGTAAGGCGTGTAGATCGCACCAGGCAGTTGGCCCCGAGGAAATCAGCGGCTGGGCAGCGACATAATCGCTACCGAGGGAAATCAACAACGCGCTTAAATGCGCAGACACTTCGAGTTCCGTCATTCCCGGTTTGAGATCCGTCTGCAACCGATTGAAAGCGGTGTCCGCTATCAAGCCTGCGCGACGGATTCTGGCGAGCTCCGCCTCGGATTTATAGAGTCGCACGCCATCCACTATCCAATCGCCCGATACCAATCTGGCGCCGGCATCATAGAGAAAATCCGCCATTGCATTTATAGCGGGGACGGCGGGATTGGGCGTTTGACATTCCAAGGCAACGGTGCGCCGCGTCCAACCGCGCTTTTGAAACGCCTTGAGCATTGCAGGTTCGACCTTATCGCCATCGAAAAACACAACATCGTCAAGCAGAGCATTAAAGCGTTGGCTATGCTCATGCAACGTCCAGTCAAAAAATACTAGCGCGTCCGGATCGCGGGCGATAGCCACACCCAATGGCAAATGTGGCGGATACCAACCAGTTTCATAGCCAGTGAGATAGAGAATATTCGCCGGGCTGGCGATATAGAGAACGTCTATTTCCCGCCGCTGCATTGCAGCACGAACCCTCTGCTGCCGCACGAGGTATTCATCGAGTTCAAATGGTAATTCGGAGGGAGTCTTCAATGAATTTGTAACCGGTGAGTTAGTCATAGTTACCTCGTTAACTCTAATTCTGTTTCGTTTAATTGTAATAAACGTTGGCCGTCGCAAGGCATCTGCGAGCACGTCACATCACAGACAAGAGCGCCCGATCGAAAACTGAAAAGTCATCTAAACCTACGACTGATAACTGACTGGACATCACTGCAATACCTCAAGTTATAAAACCGGTTGTAAAACTCTACTAAAAAAATGACAACGCCGGACAAAAAAGCTCCGGCGAAATACAGAATTCGACAAAGAAAGGTTCTGTAAAAAAAGTTCCCCCTGCGAACATATATTTTTGATTATATCAATCAAGCCAAATTCAACAATATGAACTGTACCAAAAATTCTTGGCTAACATCCAAACCATAACATATTTTTTCCGACTTCGAGAATCAGCTAGTAAATCACAACAAAAATATCTGTCGACCAAGCGATCGGGAGTTGAATATTTTGAAAAAAATAAAGTTATTTGATGATAAACACGTAAACTATAATAAGAATTTTTTTACTTTAAGAACGGGCACGGAATAACTTCCGGTTCCTAAGGCATCAAAACAACCGAATCGCCGGAAACGCCGGCAGTGCCGGCCCACTGTGCCCGACATGGTTGAGTAACAGGGTGGAAATTTTCCAGCCGGGATCGGTAACCATTCCCGAGATGATGAACACGCGAGGCGTCTGTTGTATTTCCGGCACCAGACTGATAAATGCCCAGCCGATAGCCGGATTGTTCGGTACGCTGTGGAAAATGCCCTCCTCAACAACACTCCAGCCATTGGTAATTTTGTACGCTCCTTCAACGCCCGCTTTATCGGGAGCAAAGGTAAAAGTAATGTAGTTGAGACCGAATGGTTTCTCACCCCAAAAATAAGTGCCTTCGAGACCGGTAAGGGTCTGTATGTCGGTGGGACCATGCCACCCGGTTGCGCCCCACGTCAACCCTACCACTCCGTTGAATTGTGAATCGAGCTTGTCTATCGATGAAACCGGTAATCCGCCGGCACGGATCGCGTTTTCTATGGTTTTAACATCCACTTCTTTCTCTAAACTTCCGGGTTTTAAAGGTCTGTAACTTGTCATGAGTATTGATCTCCTGATGAAAGAATGGTTCGCGCCCCAAAATAAACATCCGACCTCAGTGGTCCCAACACGTTCTCACTCAACAGTTATATCGTGCGTGGTCTTTAAGCCCTACATACGGAGCCTCTGGAAGGTTGATTCCAATCTTAAAGCACGAGCATCATCATCCATTTCAACACTGAAAAACTCAGCCGTTTTTCCTGTAACTAAGGAACGGGCACGGAATAACTTCCCCTTTTTGTTTTATAGAGAGTCGGTTTTGAGGCGCCCGCTTGGCTAGGCGCAAAAACTTTAGGCGTAGTGGGTTTACGTCGAGTTTTTGCAACGTCCAGCGTCACTTACCAACTAGGCCCAGCTGCTAAGGGTGTGGGATTCAGGGTGAACATCCAGCGACATCGATGGCACCCAACGGCGGGTACCACTGAAGGTAGACTGTTCGCCCTGAATCCCACACCCTTAGCGGCTGGGCCGGGCTCGGCCAGAACCACGTTAAGAACTTTAGATAAAAAGATTTACTGATCGAACAGCTTCTCAATAACCCGGGGTATTGAGAAGTCACATCGAAGCTATACCCTAAGCTTGCGCATGTCGAAATTTAACCGGCACGACTTGCGGCGAATATCGAGCTGAGGCTCCTGCGCCAGACTCGCAAACAAATCCCCGCGCTCGCACTTGCGTCGCATAAACGCCCCCACCCTGTTATCGTACAGAGGCGTTGAAAACTCAAACGCCGAGCCAAACCGCCGCTGCACCGGTTTCGAACCAAAATAGGCCGAATCACGCATCGCTTTCGATGAATCGAAATTCATCACCAAAGCGCCTTGCGGCGACAGGCAGCGCAACAACGCATTAAACCAACCGACATCCGCCGCCACCGCTCTTACCGGTTCGCCTTCATCTTCTCCAAACAGATCATCGATGATCAAATCGAAACTGCCCTCGCGACGATCGCGGACCCACTTAACGGCATCATCCTGCACCAGTTTTATACCGCCCCCCGAAACATCAAAATAATGCTCAGCCACATGCAGGTGAATGGGGTTAAGTTCAATACCGAGAATTTTTTCCGGCGTCAAAAAATGTTGCAACTGCTTGATCACCGCGCCGCCCCCAACCCCCAGCACCAAAACCCGCCGTACCGCGGCGGGCGGAAAGAAAAACGCCGGCAACATCAACAGATCCCACACACTGCCGCCCACCGGCTGAGCCGGGTTGTACTGGCTGTGAAAAACCCCATTGGTATAGAGACGGCGGGTTCGCCCGGCCTCCCGTACCTGGTAAGTGACACCCGCCTCACACTTTTCCCAAATAATCGCCACCGCCGGTCACCCTCCCTGCACACAGTCCGGGGCAATGCGCCGTTGCGGACGGTCGAGAAAGGAGCGCAATAAGCCATGGGCGCAATCGCTGCTGCTGATGACCGCATGCCCAACCCCCGGAAACACGAGCACCTGACTGGAAGCGATCTGTGCTTGCAGCCCGCGCGCCCAGCTCGGCGGCGTCACCGGATCCATTTGCCCGGCCAGAATCAGTGTTGGCGGCATGGCTTCGTGGCCTTCAACCACGAGCTCGCCACCGTTTCCCGAACCCAAATCCTTGCAGAAATCGTACTTCCAATCGAACCCTGTGTAGGGCATCAGGCGCGGATAAGCGGCCCGCGCCGCTTCGTACTCCGCTTCACTGACCCGCCGATTGTCGGCGCACTCGGTGGCGAAATACACCATATGGCTGAACCCTGTATCGAGAGCATAGTTGGCAAAAGCTTCAACCAATTCCCGCAATGCGCGCGTATCACCCTGTTCCGCTCCGATAATAGCGCCGGCAATTTTTCCATACAGCCCCACGTCGTATAAGCTGCTGTAGATGACGCTCAGCAGCCGATGATCGTTGACAACGATATCGATCGGCGGCTCACCCTGCCAGTGGCGCACCGTCAGGGTTGCCGGTGCCTGTTTCAATTGCGCCATCAACGTCCAAAAAATCGCTTGCAACGGTGTCTTGGGATCTTCGCACACCGGGTTGCGTGGCGTTTCAGCACAGGCCCGCCACAGCCGCGACAGCGCGTGATCCAGGAGCCAGGGCCACTCGGTCAACCCCCCTTTATCGCGCGGATAGGGAGAATCGAGAATCGCACTGCGCAGGCCGGTGATCGGTACGTCGGCCACCTGCAACGCCAACCGCGTCCCGTAGGACACCCCCAACAGATTCCAGGAAGAGTAGTCCAATTGCCGCATCAGTCCGCGAACATCGGCTGCGCCCAACTGTGTTGAAAAATGCGCGGGATCAAACCCCCGCGACTTTAAGGAGGATAAACACTGGCGCAAAACCGCCAGCCCCTCCCTGTATTCCGTCTCCATATCCACATTGCGGCGCAGCACACGCAGGGAAAAATTATCATAGGCCTCGCAGTCGAGATTGGGTCGACTCCGCCCCGTACCACGCTGGTCGAACAGAATCAGATCGCGCGACAAACCCGCGCTATCCAACCAGTACAGCCAGCTTTCAATTTGTGGTTCCGACATCTGACTGACATCGCCCGGGCCTCCGGCCAAATACAGCAGCGCATCGTCGCGATGATCCTCGGAAGTATCTCTGATAACGGCCACCGGCAGTTCGAAGCGGCCGGCTCCCGACCCGGTCCTGTAGATACCGCAGTGGATGTTTCGCGATGGCGGTACATCGAACGGGCACTCAGTCCAGCGAAAATCCGCCGCCGGTTTCCCGTCGGCGGCACTTTTTGTTTGCGTATCCCTATCTAACAAGCTCCAGGTAAGCCCAAGCACCACCAGCGACAGCGCCGCTGCAATCTTGTCGTACAAATGTTTATCCTCTACTGACTTGCTTTAGAGACGGCCAGGGCAGCGCCCAGGGTTCACGGTATTCATCCATAAGACTGGCCATAGCCGGGTCGGTAAAATACTGTCCGTCGCGAGGAAACTCAAGGTAGCGATAACGGTGATGGTTGAGTTCGAACCCCAGCGCAAAGGCGTGAAGATACCCCCTGTCGGCTTCTTCGCTGCCGTATACAGGGTCACCCAGCACAGGCGCCCCAAGACTTTTCAACGCCACGCGCAGTTGATGGGTTTTACCCGTGTGGGGCTTTAACACAAACAGGCGCAATCCGCTACCGGACCCGCGGCTGAAAAACTGGGTCACGGCCGGGTTATTGACGCTGGGCACAAGCTTCCAGCCACCGCGGCGGCCGCGCGCCATATCCCCCTTCACCAATCCCTGTTTGCGCTTCGGCACACGATTGGACAGCGCCAGGTAGTACTTTTCCACCTGGCGGGACTGAAACCGTTGGGAAAGCTCACGGTTGGCGGCCTGGGTTTTCGCCATCACCACTAGCCCCGAGGTGATGCGGTCCAACCGGTGCACAGGGTACAGCGCCGGACAGCCGCTCTGCTCGCGCACAAGGCTCAACAATCCCGGTTCACCCGCATCACTGTGAAAACCGATTCCGGGTCGTTTGTGAACGATAAGGAACTCTTTGTCTTCAGCAACCAGAAAAAAACGCCGGCCTCCCCCGCCCAATTATGCTTCCTCCGACATCTATGCTTGCTCCAACATCGCCGCTCTGACGCAGCGCAAAACAGGATAGTCGTAGGCACCACCCAATTGCTCGTATACCGGTTTGTATTTAAAGACTGCCTGGCTCACTTCGTGATCAAGCAATACATCTTTGATCTGATTAAGCTGCTCGGCGCTCAGGTCGAACACGTCGTGCAACGATACCATCCCTTTTTCAATCAGTGCCGCCAGATGGTTGTACACGGTTGTTTCCGACAGTTGCCTCAGCTGAGCAATTTCCGCCACGCTGTTGCCGGCTCGATAGCGTTCGAGGGTTTCCCACTCGGTTGCCGAAACGCCTGCGTTGCCGGCGTCTGTACTTTCGGGTTCGGGTCCGGGTTCGGTGTGCTCGGCGATGGCCTGCAAAAACGCTTCTCCATACTGATCCAGTTTGCGCCTTCCCACACCGGAAATACGACTCAGCTCAGCGCGGTTGCGGGGCCGGAGAGTAACCATTTGCATCAGTGTGGCGTCGTGAAAGATCACATAGGGCGGCACCCCCTGCGCCTCGGCCATACGCTTGCGACATGCTCGCAGCGCTTCCCACAGGGGGTGATCCTCAGCCGCCAGGCCGGTGGCCCTGTCGCCGCTTTTACGGGTTTTCTCCTCCCCTTTATCCCGCCGCAGCGACAAGCACTCCTCACCGCGTAGCACCGCTCGGCATTTTGCTGTCAATTGCAGGGAGCCGTATCCGCCCATATCCACCGTTAAATACCCCCTGGCCACCAATTGGCGAAACACAGAGCGCCACTGGGTCATACCCAGTTCGCGCCCGACCCCAAACGTGCTGACCAAATGGTGATCGAACTGCTGTACCTTTCCGGTCTGCTTGCCCAGGAGTACATCGATAAGGTGGTTGACACCGAAGCGCTGTCCGGTACGGTAGGCACAGCTCAAGGCTTTCTGCGCCGCCACCGTACCGTCCCAGGTTTCCACCGGTGTCAGACAGGCGTCGCAATTGCCGCATTCGGCCGGCGTCTGCTCACCAAAATAATGCAACAGCGCGTGTCGGCGGCAACTGGTGATTTCGCATAGCCCCAGCATGGCGTCGAGCTTGTACCTTTCCACCCGTTTGTGGGTTTCGCTGCCCTGAGAGGTTTCCATCATCTGCCGCAGCTTGATGACATCCTGCACACCATAGACCATCCAGGCTGTCGCCGGCTGGCCGTCGCGCCCCGCCCGGCCCGTCTCCTGGTAGTAAGCTTCTATACTTTTCGGCAGGTCGAGGTGGGCGACAAAGCGAACGTCGGGTTTGTCGATGCCCATGCCAAAGGCAATGGTGGCGACGATAATAACGCCCTCCTCCCGCAGAAACCGATCCTGATGCTGTTGGCGCACCTGCGCCCCCAACCCGGCGTGATAAGGCAAGGCCGGAAACCCCTGCTGCGCCAGCCAGGCCGCGGTTTCCTCCACCTTGCGCCGTGAAAGGCAGTAGACAATGCCGGCATCGCTGGGGTGCTCGTTGCGCAAAAAACGCAGTAATTGTTGGCGCCCGTTGCTTTTCTCGGTAATGCGGTACTGGATATTGGGACGGTCGAACCCACAGATAAAGCGCCGCGCCGAATGCAGGTCCAGACGGGCAATAATCTCCTCGCGGGTACGCTCGTCGGCAGTGGCTGTCAGAGCGATGCGGGGAATATCAGGGAACTGTTCGTGCAGCAGACTCAACTGCAGATAGTCGGAGCGAAAATCGTGCCCCCATTGTGATACGCAATGCGCCTCGTCGATGGCGAACAGGGCCACCGGCACCTGCCGCAGCAACGCCAGAGTACGTGGCTGGGTCAGCCGCTCGGGGGCGATATAAAGAAGATCCAGTTCGCCGTTACACAGCGCCTGCTCCACTGCGAAGGCCTGGCCACTGGCGAGCGTCGAGTTTAGATAACTGGCCCGCACCCCCAGTTGTCGCAGGGCATTGACCTGATCCTGCATCAGCGCGATCAGGGGTGATATCACCACCCCCGCCCCCGGCCTCACCAGCGACGGAATCTGATAACACAGCGACTTACCGCCGCCGGTGGGCATGAGCACCAGGGCGTCTGCACCGCTGACAAGTGTATCGATTATCTGATCTTGTGGAGCGCGGAAACCGGGATATCCGAATGTTTCCCGCAATATTTGAAGTGCCTTTTCCATGGGCGGATTATACCTTTCCTTGGTTTGATTGCACGGGCCAAAAAACACAGGGTTCCAGGATAATATCCAACCGGTCAATTAGCAATCTCCACGGGAGCTCACTTCCCATGGCCTCCTCCAGGGAACTAAAGACGACCCCGGACCGGGGGCCGTAGTCCCTGATGATTGCGGATGCACGACGGCGGCAATAATTCAATACATCCAATCACCCCACACTTTTCCGCTTGGGTTAATATAACCACGTCTGGACCCGAGCAACGCCGCCAGGGGCGCCAGCTCTGGGCCTCAGACACTTTGGGTTATAAAAGAGGGAGTATTATGAATTCATCCACGGTGCTGGCGAAACCGCTGACGACGGGGGCTTGGCAGGAAGAGTTAGTATTTCTCGATGGCCAGGACTATTTTGATTCCCTGATCGCGGATATTGATCGGGCACACTACAGAGTTCGGCTGGAAACCTACATATTTGCCTTCGACGCCCTCGGGCGCAGGATCATCGCGGCGCTGGGTCGTGCCGCCTCCCGCGGTGTCAAAGTGCGGGTACTGATGGACGGCGCCGGCTCATCGGACGGGCATCACGCAGCCCGGGCTTTGGAGCAGCACGGCATCGATGTCAAAATCTTTCACCCACTGCCCTGGAAAACCAAGCATTTTCGCCACGCCCTGGCGCAGGGGCCACTGCTGGTAAAGCTGTTTTATTTTATCCGCGAAATCAATCAGCGCGATCACCGCAAGCTGTGCATTATCGATGAGCAATGGCTCTGGAGCGGGAGCCTTAACATATCCGCCACACACCTTCCCCGGGCAGTCGGCGGCGGTGGGTGGCGCGACTACGGAATCAGAGTAACCGGCAGCCACGTGGCGACCATCGCCGGGCATTTTGATCATTTGTGGGAACGCAGGCCGGTCAAGCTGGGCCGCGGTCTGTTTAAATTCTACCTGAACAATATCACCGACTGGGCTCGCCGGCATAAAAACCGCCTGTTGATCAATAAAATCGCCCGGGCCAAGCAGAGAATCTGGATTACCAGTGCCTATTTCGCCCCATCAAACCGGGTTTTACACGCGTTAAAAAAAGCCAGACGCCGTGCCGTGGATATTCGCCTGATCGTTCCCAGGCATTCCGATATCAGCTTCTTCCCGCTGTTAACCTCCACGTATTACGTCGATCTGCTCAGAGCCGGAATTCGTGTATTCGAGTATATTCCCGGTATTCTGCATGCCAAAGCCCTGCTGATTGACGATTTTTGCCTGATTGGCAGTACAAATTTCAACCACCGCAGCTTTCTCCACGACCTGGAACTGGATCTGGTGCTCAATACAGCCCATGCCAAATCGACACTGGAGGCGTCCTTTCTCACCGATATGGACGCGTCACAGGAAATTAGCTATCAAACGCTAAACTGGTTTAAACGACTCAGCGTTATCGGTTGGCTGCCGCGGCTGCTGCGTTATTGGTTATAACGTTATTGGTTATAACGTTATTGGTTATCAATAGTTTGGCTGTAAATGTATGACATCTATCCGTGTGCTTTCCTACAATATTCACAAGGGGTTCAACCCCAGCAATAGTCGCTTTTTGCTCGGCGAAATACGCAACGCCATTCGCACCGTAGGGGCTGAACTGGTGCTGTTGCAGGAAGTCATCGGCGAGAATAAAAAGCACGGTGAACTGTTCGCCAACTGGCACCCCAAGGCGCAGTTCGAATTCCTTGCCGATGAAATCTGGCCCCATTTTGCCTATGGTAAAAATGCTATTTATCAACACGGCCATCACGGCAACGCCGTATTGAGCAAGTATCCATTCAGCTTCTGGGAAAATATTAATGCGACCCGGTGGAGTTTTTCTCAGCGCGGTATACTGCACGGCCGCATACTGGGCCAGATTCATGTATTCTGTCTTCACTTCGGGCTTTTTGGCGTCGAGCGTCGCTATCAACTGGACAAACTGGTTGCGACTATCCATCGCTGCGTACCAGACCATGCCGCTTTGATTATCGCCGGTGATTTTAACGACTGGCCCGGCCGCCTCAACCGGGAACTGGAAAAGGTATTGGGAGTCAGAGAAGCCTTTCTGGCGCTGCAGGGCAAATCCGCCCGCACCTTTCCGGCGCGACTCCCGCTGCTGCGCATGGATAGAATTTACTTTCGGGGTCTGAAACTACAAACGGGCCAAGTGTTTTCCGGCCACCCCTGGCGCAGGTTGTCCGACCACTGCGCGCTCTACGCCGAATTTGAATTGCCGAAGGCACTTAAAGCCCGAGCCTTTTTCGTTGCCTAAGGATCGAGCGCGAAATAGCTTCCGGCTTTCATACATGCTCCCGGCACTATTGCCGCAGCAATTGCTTTAAGGCTTCGAGTTTTTCTTTCTGTTTATCGTCGAGCTTGTCTTCCAGTTTTTGCTTGAGTTTTGCCTCCGCTTTTTTACCCACGCGTTGCTTCAAGTCTCTTTTCACCTTGGCTTTTGCCTGTTCCAGAACCGGCTTAAGGATCGCCTGGCCGAGCTGATTCGGCGTCAGTCCTGTCTCTCGGTCACCGATACCATCGACTTCGATATCCGGTAAGTCTAATGTGTGCTCCCCCCATTGTTCCGTAATAATCTGAACCGAAGAACCGGCAAAGACCAGTTTTTCCACCATCATACGTATTTCGCTGCCGCTGTCCGGTGCCGCCGCACTACCTGCACTGTCACTTGTGGTGCTGTCTCCTGTGCTGCCCCCGCCGGTCTTTGACTGTACACTTTTTAATAATTGCTGCAGATTACTGTTGACCATGTCTTTCTGTTCGGCAATCAGCTTTACCCCGCCAACACGCATCTCCTTGATAACAATCACCGGATTTAGCAGGGTTTGCGGTTCTATTTCCAACACAATTTGCCCCAACCGCACAGCGTAGTCACTGTTAAAGCCCGCCGGATTTGCAATCATCAAATGATTGAGTTCGCCCCGTCCCCGGGTGATATCGATATCGACTTTTTCCAGAGTAACGTTGGTCTGTGTAACCTGGGGACCAACGCTTTCCACCGTCCTCTTAACAATTGCATTGATATTTTTCAGCCCCAGAAATACCACTATCCCGACAACGAGGGCTACTGCGATTACCAACCCCAGGATGATTTTCACTGCTTTCATTATCTGTCTCCCTTAATTGTTTAAGACATCCCGTTTTTAAGACTTCCGGAACTTCAAGTGCGGCGGGTGGTTTTAGGGGGTATGGTCTGCGGCTGTTGTTGCGGCTGTTGTTGCGGATGTTGTTGCGGATGTTGTTGATTGTCCAACTCCGGTTCCGTCTGCGGCTGTGGTTCACCCGGTTGTGGGGAACCCGGATTTTGCTCCTGATCCAGCGCTTCTCGCGCCTTTTTCACTTCGTTTTCCACCGTGTCCAGCAGCGATTCCCAACCACTGAGAATGGCGTCGTTTGCATCTCGCACCAACCCTTTAAAGCTGGTTTTATTCAAACTATTCAACTCAGTCTGCAGTTGTCCCACCTGCTCCTGCAGTTGAGCGACCTGGCCCTGCATTTCCAGCAGTTGCTTCTGCAATTGCCGCTCCCGTATCCCCGCCTGGTACCATTGCCAGGACACCCCGACGACCGCGACTAGCAAAATCAAGCTTGTCATCATAAAGTAGCGGCTTCGTTCTCTCATAATGCTCTTTTCCTTTGTGATATTACCCAAAAACAACCAACGCAGGGGCAAAAAGCCGGCGCTCTGAAAGAGCTTAGACAACCCTGCGTAAATTTGTGCCATTTCCCCGTCAAAAAAACCACTGCGCCGGCATTGAGCCCCGAAGGACGAGAACTTATACTAGCGGGCCGCTACTCAGGCATAACTTTGTTCCAGCAGGTTTCAATATTCATGCGCGTGCCAATGCTTCTCCCGGTTATGATTACCGCTTTCTGCCTCTCCCTGCCACTGGGCGCCAGCGCCGGGGAAGAAGAGATCCAGATTTATGAACTGTCCTGGCTGGATAAAAACCATCTGCAAAAACAAGTCGAGCGCATTGACGATCTGGCGCGCACTCAATTGGGTACCCAGATACACAATAACCGCGATGACCTGGAACTTTTGCAGCGCATTGTCAACAAGGGCCTTATCCGCAGGGACGAGCGTCTGTTGCTACAGGCCATGGGCGCCGTATTGGGCAACCTGCTGGTCGAAGAACTGGGTCTGCAGTGGATGGTGTATGAAGACGACTTGGGGCGCAGCCGGGCCGCTTGCGTAAAGGATACGGAACACTGCCTGTTTCCGATCACCATGCTGTCCCGGCGCATGGAGGTGGGCATTATGGTAAAGGTTCAGGATATTTACGATAATGCCGTAACAATCATCACCCCGTATTTACCTAAAAGCCCTTACCAACAGAAAATATCCAGACACCCTTAGGAACGGGCACACAGTCCCTACTGTTCACCCCGTTCACGGCCACCGCTTTTGGGTGCGTGGGCGAGGATACGATCCGCCAGTCGCGAAAACGGTAAACTCTGCAGCCAAACCTTGCCACGCCCCTTTAACTCCGCCAGGAATACGCCCTCACCGCTGAATATCATACTTTTTAGGCCCCGGTTGAGGCGAATATCGTAATCAATTCCCTGGGTGAAGGCCACCAGACAACCTGTATCAACCATCAGGGTCTCGTCGTCGAGGTTTTTCTCAACGATCGTTCCGCCGGCGTGAATAAAAGCCATGCCGTCCCCCTGCAGCTGCTGCAGAACAAACCCTTCGCCGCCAAAAAAACCCGCCCCCAGCCGGCGGCTGAAAGCAATATCGAGTTTAGTGCCAAGCGCCGCACAGAGAAAACTGTCCTTCTGGCAAATAACTTCTTCCCCACACTCAGCCAAATTGAGAGGGATAATCATACCCGGGTAAGGCGCCGCGAAAGCCACCCGCGCAGGTTTTGCAGAATGATTGCTAAAGTGAGTCATAAACAGTGACTCCCCAGTTACCAATCGCTTGCTTGCGCTAAACAGCTTGCCCAACATTCCCTGCTCGGGATTGGCTCCATCCCCCATCCTGGTTTCATATTCAATACCAGCCTGGTAATAATTCATCGCTCCCGCTTCTGCAATGACAGATTCTTCGGGGTCAAGAATCACTTCCACCACCTGCATACTATTGCCGATTATTTCATACTCCACTTCATGGCATCGCATGATTTCACTATCCTCTTTCAACCAGTTATAACCACTCCGCGTAACTTCGCAATAACCCGGGGTCGGCACAATGTCAGCCGGATGGCCGCCGGATCGAAGGCACAATACTCCGGGTTATTGAGAAGTTACCACCTGGCCAGTTTGACTAAAACCGGCAATAAAAACCAGCGCCCAGGCCCGGTAATGGTAACTTCTCAATAACCCGGGGTAAGCACAGTGTCAGGCGGACGTCCGGAGCCTTCGACATTACCATGAGACCTGATCACGGTGTTGAATCCCTGCTGCGTTCTCGTACTGGAACTGTCTCACAGGTCATTATGGCGAGCAAAGCAATAAAATGCTTTACCCTCAACCTGGAGCGCGTATAATCTGCCCCCTTTGCAATATAACTCTTGAGCTTGACCCTATCGTTGCATAAATTTCGAGCTCAGGACCTTTTAGAGCGGTATTTTCAGGGCCGCGCGCAGATTTTTCTAACCGGAGCATAGCTATCCCTATGTGAGGATTAGAAAAATTGAGCACGGCCCTGAAAATGCTGTTATAAGAAGAAGCGAAGCGGTCCTGGGCCGAAAATTTATGCAACGATAGGGTTGATACTCCAGCATTTTCCCGAACAGCCCCGGTCTACTGACAATACATTCTTAGACACTGATACAGAGACTCTTTTGATTTTATTCGGGCTGAGGACTCATTGTTTTAGGCTAAAGGCGCCTTGGGTTTAACTGAAGGCTCTTAAGTTTCTGCGGAAGGCTCTTAAGTTTCAGCGGAAGGCTCTTAAGTTTTAGCTGAAGGCTCTTAAGTTTTAGCTGAAGGCTCTTAATTTTTAGCTGAAGGCTCTTAATTTTTTAGCTGAAGGCTCTTAAGTTTTAACTGAAGGCTCCACATTCCTACAGGCATTTTTCATGAATTCCACCACCGTCAACAGTTTTAGTGAATTGGCACTGGCCACTCCCGTGCTTAAAGCAATTACCGCCATCGGCTACGAGCAGCCCTCCCCGATTCAAGCCGAAAGTATTCCTCTTCTGCTCGAAGGGCGCGATATACTGGGTATCGCCCAAACCGGGACTGGAAAAACCGCCGCTTTCGCGCTGCCACTGCTGTCGAAGCTGGATCTGAAGTTGCTGCAACCCCAGGTTCTGGTACTGGCGCCAACCCGGGAGCTGGCCATTCAGGTTTCCGAAGCCTTCCAACGCTATGCCAATGAGCTGAAAGGGTTTCACGTTCTTCCCATTTATGGCGGCCAGGACATGCGCGGACAGCTGCGTCAATTGAAACGAGGCGTTCACGTCGTTGTCGGCACCCCAGGTCGAATTATAGACCACCTGCGCCGCGCCAGCCTGACACTGGATAAACTTCAGGCAGTCGTTTTAGACGAAGCAGACGAAATGCTGCGCATGGGGTTTATCGATGACGTAACGTGGATCCTGGAGCACACGCCCGAACAGAAACAGGTGGCGCTGTTCTCAGCAACCATGCCCACCCCTATTCGGCGGGTGGCGGATCGGTACCTGAATCAGCCACAGGAAGTCAGTATCAAGTCTCAAACCCAGACCGTCGAACGCATCGAACAACACTATTGGACAGTCAGCGGTGTTAACAAACTTGACGCTCTAACCCGCATCTTAGAAGTAGAGCCTTTCGACGGTATTATTATTTTCGTACGCACGAAAACGGCCACCGTCGAACTGGCCGAAAAACTGGAGGCCCGCGGCTACGCCAGCGCCGCCCTTAACGGCGATATGAGTCAGGCGCTTCGGGAGCGCACCGTCGAACATTTGAAAAACGGCAAAATCGATATAGTGGTAGCCACAGACGTGGCAGCGAGGGGAATCGATGTCTCTAGAATCAGCCTTGTTGTCAATTACGACATTCCCTATGACACAGAAGCCTATGTGCATCGCATTGGCCGTACCGGGCGCGCCGGGCGCAGTGGCAAAGCCATTTTATTTGTCGCCCCCAGGGAAAAGCGGTTGCTAAAAAGCATTGAAAAAGCCACCAGACAAACCATTAGTCCAATGCAACTGCCCAGTAGAGAGCAGGTCAACGAGCATAGAATCGGACAATTTATCGAAGAAATCGATAATATCGTGGAAAGTGAAAACCTGGCGTTTTTCAACTCTCTGGTGGAAGACTATTTGCAGGAACGCTCAGTTTCAGCGCAGCAACTTGCGGCGGCTCTCGCCCATATGGCACAGAGAGGGAAACCTTTATTCCTGCCGGCGGAAAAACCTTCTCAGGATAAACCTTCTCAGGAAAAACAACGCCGGAAAACAAAACAAGCCCACAGTGAGCACCACAATAGTGCAGACCCCGGGCATCATGAATCAAAGCAGCGAGACGGAAAACGCCCAAAAAAACGCAACGATACGAGCAGTGATGTGGAGATGGAAACCTTCCGCCTCGCAGTGGGTAAAAAACACAAAGCCACCCCCGCTGACATTGTGGGTGCGATTGCCAATGAGGCGGGAATAGAAAGTGGGTATATCGGTCGCATTTGTCTTTTTGATGACTACAGTACCGTAGAACTCCCCGCTGGAATGCCCAAAGCTATATTCAACCACCTGCAATCAGTCTATATAAGACAGCAACCTCTGCGCATTGGACGCCTCAAGGAGGCCGGTGGCCGGCATCAGGCCGAATCGGGTAAACCTGACACAAAATTTAAACACAACCACAAAAAGAACAGTGGCAAAAACAGGAAAATGAAAAGCAAACAATGAGCCACGGTGTGCCGTGCACGGTAAAATCAGTGAAACGCTGCGGTAACCTTTCACACTATTTTATATTTCCAAGCGCTACTCAAGGACTTGTTGCCAACCCCGAGCAACCACTCTAAACTTCTGCAGTGCGTTGGCCATGTCCGGTTATAAACGCTCCCCGCGTTTAACAACCGCCCAATATGACAGCGCACGGGTTATACCCTGCCTTCGGGCGGATTCTAACTAGAACAAAGGTTAAAACATGTCAGAAAAATTAACTGGGACCGTAAAGTGGTTCAATGAAAGCAAGGGTTATGGGTTTATATCTCGCGAAAACGGCCCTGATTTGTTTGTTCATTTCAGCAATATCATAGGTAGCGGCTTTCGCACATTGCAGGAAGGTCAACAGGTGACTTTTACTGAAGGCACCGGGCAAAAAGGCCCACAGGCAGAGAACGTAGAAGTCGCTTAAACGTTTTTCGTCGTCATGACGGAGCACTTGCTCCGTCATGAGCTCAGTGTTTGTACCGAACTTCATTTAGGGCGGAAGGTGTTCTTGCGCCCTTCGCCTTTACTCAGCGATCCGCCATGAGGGAAATGTTTTTAGGTAACCAAACTATCCAGAAAGATCCACCACTTGCGCGTTTGAGAAACTGCTGAATGCACCTTCAGTGTCATAAACAGTGATTTTGAATTCGTAGGTTCCCGCTTCCAGGTCCGTTATCTTATATTCAGAAGTAGCAGGATCAGCAATAGAGATGACTGTAAACAATTCATCGTTCACTTTTCGATAAAGTATTTCATACGCCTCGATGTCGCTTAAGTCCAGTGCCTCACCATTTTCCCTAGTGCCGGGAATGGTCCAGGAAAGAGAAACTGACAGCAAACCAGCTGGCTTGGGAGAGGTTGAGCCGTCATCAGGCGTCGTGTTTCCATCACCCGATTCCGAGGAACCGTCATCAGGCGTCGTGTTTCCACCATCCAATTCCGAGGAGCCGCCTCCGCCCCCGCCACAAGCAGCAAGAATACAACTCAAGACAATTATCAATAAGGAAGGTTTGCTCAGTCTAAAAGTGGAAGCCATTCATAAAAACCTGTAGGAGGGTCAGAAAGGCCTACATTAAAAAGAATTTGCCTTTACCGGACAAGTCCACAAAAATGGAAGCTGCACTTATTTTATACTAAACGGCCAAATAAAGAACGGATTATGGCACTTCTCTTTCTTTTTGTGATAAATATCACAGTGCAAAAATAAAAAAAGTCATGCCCCAACTGCGACAGTAACCGTTAACGGACTGGAAAATGCGCTAAATACATCGCCCTGATTAAATGTCGCTATCTTAACCCAGTAAACACCGACCTCAGGATTATCGATAGACTAACCCAGTATCAAATTAGAAAAATCTGCGCGCGCCCCTGAAAATACCGCTCTAAAAGGTCCTGAGCTCGAAAAGTTATGCAACGATAGGATAAACGCAATTTGGTTAATGTTATTGGACAAGAAACGACCAACCAAGCAACAGCACGACTAAAAAAATACACCAGGCTTGTCGCTTATAGCGACAGCCCTCTTCTCAATCCTCGGTTTTTACTGTCTTCCGTAGCTATCGTCAAAACGCACAATATCATCTTCACCAAGATAGCTCCCCGATTGGATCTCAATCATTTCCAAATCGATTGAACCTGGGTTTTCCAATCGATG
>JARROD010000025.1:0-25516 GCA_037384225.1 Exilibacterium sp. | reverse complement strand
TCTTCCAGCCCCTGGTAGGAAATCTTCTCGAAAAACTCGTTTTCCGTCATTCCCTCAGGTATCGGGTACTCGGGCAGGAAGTATTTGCCCAGCACAATATCCAGGTTGCAGCGCCGGGCAATCTCCAGCGTATTTTCTATCGCCTCGGGGATATCGCTGAACAGCTCCAGCATTTCCTCCGGCGAACGCAGATACTGCTGGTCACTGTAACGATGCTCGCGGCGGGGGTCATCCAGGGTCCGCCCCTCGCCGATACAGACCCGCGCTTCGTGCACCTCAAACTCACTCTGATCGATAAAACGCACATCGTTGGTCGCCACCACCGGGCACTGGTGCTCAGTGGCCAGAGCCACTGCAGCGTGCAAATAGTGTTCGTCTCCCTCCCGGCCGGTGCGCTGCAGTTCCAGGTAAAAACGATCCGGGAAATCCTTCATCCAACCCGCCAGCAGTTGCCCCGCGAGGCTCTGTTTAGCACTCAGCAAAGCCTGGCCAATATCGCCAAATCTAGCTCCCGACAGAGCGATCACGCCCTCGGCGTAACGGCTAACCCACTGGCGCTCGACATAGGCCACTCCCTGCCGTTGACCCTTTAGGTACGCCATTGAAATCAGCTCGGTCATATTGCGATAACCCTGTTTGTTCATCGCCAGCAGCGTAATCAGCGCCGGTGGCGCGTCGGCGACGGCCGGCGCGACCCAGAAATCGGCGCCACCGATGGGCTTGAGACCGGCCCCCTGGGCAGCCCGGTAAAATTTGATAAGGCCGTAAAAATTGCACTGATCGGTGACCGCCACTGCCGGCATCTCCATTTCCAGTGCTTTGTTAATCAGGGGCTTAATTCTCACCAGGCCGTCGACCAGTGAAAATTCAGTGTGTACACGCAAATGAACAAAGGGAGCGGGCATAGGAAATGATCGGTCCAGACAAAGGGTGACTGATAGGTTTGGGCGGCGATTTTAGCAAATACGGACAAATACCGATATGATGACATCCTTACACGATTTTGAAGCTGGTAACCCCTGAGTATGACCACCAACAGCGGCGACAGGATTCTCCATCTCCTGAAAACACGCGGCGCACAGACCGCGCAGGACCTGGCTAAACAACTGCGGATGACCCCTATGGGCGCTCGCCAGCACCTGCAGCAATTGCAGAACAGTGATCTCGTCTCTACTTTTGACCGTAAAGAAAAAGTGGGTCGCCCCAGCCGATACTGGCAATTGACTCCCGCTGCCCAGCGCTTTTTCCCCGATCGCCATACTGAACTGACCCTGACCCTACTCGAAAATGTGCGCGAAGCATTTGGCGAAGAGGGGCTAATGCGGGTGATAGAAAAGCGTGAACAGCAGATCGAATCCCTCTACCGCGATAAAATCGCCCCCCAATTACCCCTGGTGGAAAAGCTCCAGCGCCTGGCCGAACTGCGGTCCCAGGAGGGCTATATGGCAGAGACAATTGCACTGGGCGAAGGAAAATGGCTGTTTGTGGAAAATCACTGTCCTATTTGTGCCGCCGCCAGCCGTTGTCGCAATTTCTGCAGTTCGGAGATGGAAATATTTTGCCGCTGCCTGGACGCGACAGTCGAACGCGCCGAATACATATTTGAAGGCGCCCGCCGCTGTGCCTATTTGATTTTTAGTGAACCCTGCGACAAAATTGATACTCAGTGAACAGTGTGACTCATAGGGCATTGATTTTTAATTTGATTAACAACAGACTACTTGGATGCGTCCAACTCGCGCCATAAACTAAAATTAGCAAAAACTACACTAAGTTGGCGAACCCGCTATGCTTTGCGCTCTAACCCCAGGAAAACTTTCCATAAACCAACCCAGAACCCGGCATTGCTGCAAAACTACAGCAACAATAGGTAACTGCCGATTCGCAATTGCACTATTGTTTAGTGTGATAACGCTATCCTCGCTCCCCGTTTATGCACAAGTCGTTGCCCCTCCGATGAGTACCGATGAACTGGAATACCTGCACAGCCTGGAAGAACAGTGGGAAGACGAAATGGTCGAGGAACATACGCCTGCCGCCAAAGACTGGAGTCTGGACATAACCACCACCGTTAGCGCCCCTGTGAATAACACCCCGAATGCAGACATTGCGAACGAAAACATTACCTTCAGCAAACGCCCGCTGTTAACCCTCGAGGACAAGTACACACTCAACGACCTCGGCACAGGTGTTGCCGCCCTGCCGGACTCCACCAACCGCCATGCCAACTATATAGACCTGCAGTACCAATCACCTTTTGTCGGCGCACCCGAATGGCAGTGGCGATTGCAAGTATCCAAACAAAGCCCTGGCGACGAAACGGCTGTGGATTACTCTGTCAGCCGCTACCGGGAAAGCGTTTCCAGTTACGAAACCGGAATTGTCTGGGATGCCGCACCCTCCAGCCCCCACTCCACAGCACTGGAGGCCGGCGTGGAGTGGCAACGGATTCAGGTGGATTACAACGATATCAAACAGAAACAGGACCTCATCAAACCTTTTTTGGCACTTTACTACCGGCATATACAGCAAGATCACGACCGCATCGTTAACGGTGGATTGCGCCTGGAAAAGAATCTCTCCGCGGTGACCGGAGCCACCACCCGCGCATACGAGCGTCTCGGTCGCCCCGGTGTGGATAAAGACTACAGCATTCTCAGTGCCGACCTGGGGGTTCTCTGGCGCCATCAACCCAGCAGGTTGTCGAGCTTTAGGCTCTGGGGCCGCACCAGCCTGGGTGAAAGCCTGCTTACCCAGGAGCAATCAGAGCTCGGCGGCGTCAATTCCATTAGAGGCTACCCAGATGGCCAGGTGCTGGTGGACTCCTACTACGCCGCCAGCCTGGAACACAGATGGGTTCTCGAATCCGGGCCTTCAGCACTGGATAAATGGGCGTTGTCTATCTTTGCCGAAGGTGGCTGGTTTGAACGCAACGCAGCAGGTGCCGTGTACCAGCCCCGTGGCGTCGGCCAGGCATACCAGGCCGCACCCAATGACGGCGAACTGGCCAGCGTCGGTCTGAGTTCGCACTGGACATTCAATCACAACCTGGAGTTGACTCTGGATTACGGCGTGGTCTTAAAACAATTTAAAGATCGCAGGCAAGCCGTAGATAGCAATACCGGGGAATTTCGCTCAATTCTGGCACGACCGGAAAACCACGGCCAGGACCGGGAGGTAAACGAAGGTGACAGTGAAGTCAATCTAAGGCTCAAGATGCGTTTTTAAAACGTTCATTTCTACCGTATGCGGTTGTGCTTGGCAAAATCCAGCATCCGCTGCAGAGGCACCATAGCCCGCCGTCCCAGTTCCGGGTCGACAAAAATCTCGTTACTCCCCTCCACATCATCGCCCACACCGGCTTCGAGCACGGCGGCGAGATTGTCCAGCGCGTTCATCGCCATCCAGGGGCAGTTGGCGCAGCTGCGGCAAGTGGCCCCATTGCCTGCTGTAGGGGCAATATAGAATTCCTTATCCGGACACAACTGTTGCATCTTATAGAAAATCCCCTGATCGGTGGCGACAATAAACTGCCGGTTTGGCAGCGTTTGCGCCGCTTTAATCAACTGCGAGGTGGAGCCGGCCACATCCGCCAGTGCGACCACCGGCGCGGGTGATTCCGGGTGTACCAACACGGCCGCGTCCGGGTAAAGTTGTTTCAGATCTTCCACGCCCTTGGCTTTGAACTCCTCATGCACGATACAGGCGCCGTCCCACAGAAGTATATCCGCCCCCGTCTCGCGCTGAACATAACTGCCCAAATGTTTGTCGGGAGCCCAGATGATTTTCTTGCCTTCAGCGTCGAGATAATCCACCACATCCAAAGCAATGCTGGAGGTCACCACCCAGTCAGCACGCGCTTTCACCGCAGCGGACGTATTCGCATAGACAACCACCGTGCGTTCGGGGTTACGATCACAAAATGCGGAAAATTCATCGATGGGACAACCAATATCCAGTGAGCAGGTAGCCTCCAGCGTCGGCATCAGCACACGCTTTTGCGGCGTGAGAATCTTTGCGGTTTCCCCCATAAACCTGACCCCGGCAACGATCAACGTTTCAGCGGGATGTTCACTGCCAAACCGTGCCATTTCCAGCGAATCGGAGACACAACCTCCGGTTTCTTCGGCCAGTGCCTGAACCACCGGGTCGGTATAATAATGGGCCACCAGAACGGCGTTGCGCGCGGACAGGAGTCGCTTGATTTTATCCCTCAGGGCGGCCTCTTCATCGGCCGCATTGCGCCCGGCCCCTTCAACGCCGGGCCGCCCTCCCTGGTGGCGATACAAATGCTCTCTGACCAGATCGCGGTCGAGATCCGACTCTCCGACCAATGCTGTTTCATTCACAGACATAAACAAATCCAAATTATTCCTGGAACCTTCCATGGTAGCACAGTTTTGATTAGGTCTGAAAACACCTCATCACGACAACTCAAACCCCACCAACCCCAATAGACGAGAAATAATCCGGTTAATATTGGCGCCCTTAAATTCACTGCGCTTTAATTCATACCAGACCACAAAATTTCTGTGGCCATCGATACACAGGAAATAACCATCGTGGTGTTCAGCATCGATAAAGCGCCGTTTCAAAGCACTTTCAAGCAAGTGTGGACTTTGGGCACTGGGGTGGAGTGACAGCGAAATACCCCAACCCAGTTCATCCCGCCGAAACAAAATCTCAACACCTTGTTTAAGTTTGTAGGACGACGCTTTTCTGTTCAGAATCAACTCCACCATCATCTCCAGTGACTCGGCGATATAATGGCTATTGTCCACGGAAAATTTGCAATGTTCTGAGTCGACGTTGTGTAGCATGTATTTTTGCGTCATATTCAAAATGGCTGCCTCTTACCATTATTCTTTATCCATCCCCAGTTGTCGCGATTCAGCGCGTGGCAACCGCTGAGGGCGAAACCGGGACCTCATCCCAACGTGGCAACAACCGCTCACGGGCACTGAACTTGGCTTTTTCCGCACGGCGCTGGTTATTTTGAACATTGGGCGCCGACTGCTGCGGGGCGCGCCGCTGCCTTGTAGCTGCAGGCACTCGTGAAGGTGCCGTATAGCTGGCTTTCTCAAACCGGGGCGAGCGCTCGCGATCGACTACATAGGCGGGACTGTTCTTTTCGTTCACATAACGTGTGGGATCAACCTCATTTCCCATCAGTCGCGGGGAAATAATAAACAACCTTTCCCGTTTCGAGTGCGCCTGGCTCTTGAACTTGAACAACTTACCAAACAGCGGAATGTCACCCAGCACCGGCACTTTTTGCACCTGATCGCCGTCTTTCGCAACGTGAAATCCGCCCACGACCAGAGACCGGCTGGCGCTGATAACTGCCTGCGTACTGATAGTTCCCCGGCTTACGGTAGGCGATTCCGCATTATTGGTTTCGCTCAATTTGCCGTCTTCAATGTCGACTGATAGCTGGATCAGTTTATCGTCCTCCCCGCGGTGAATAACCCGGGGCACCACCCGCAAACTGGTTCCCGCTGTCACCTCCTGAACCTGGGCCACCCGCTCGCCGGTTACGGTAATATAGGAGGTATCGTTAAAGTCAATCACCGCAGGCTGATTCTCGATTGTTAAAATCGATGGACTGGCAACCAGCGTGGCACTACCGTTGCTTTCCAACGCCCGAATCCGGGTTAGGAAGCGACGAAAATCGGATATCACGATAGTCGCCGCCGAACCGCCTCCCAGAAAAGGAATACCGCCGGTAGGATCGACACTGGCATCCACGCCGTCTTCGCTGACTTCCCACTGCACACCCAAATCCGAAATTTTTGAACGATCGATATCGAAAATAACCGCATCTATCTCAACCAGGTTTCTCGGCACATCCAATTTGGCAATCAACCTCTCGTAAATGGGCCGCTTCTCGGGCTTATCAAAAATCAACACCGCATTGTTGCGAACATCAGCACTGATTTTATTACTGGTCGAGGCACTCTTTTCTTCGACGGGTTCAGAGTTGTACATACCATTATCAGCCTCAATCTTCTCCATTACCCGTTGACCGGCCCCCTGCGCCAACGACTCCAGATAAGCCGTAGGTCCACCGCTGCCTTTCGACAATAAATCACTTAAAATAGTGACAACACCCGGCAAGAGCACGGACTGATTCCGGTATTGAATCTGCCGATCCGTCACCGACGCGTAAACCAGGGGAAACACCATGACCTCGTCCTTGTCCTTGTTTCTCTTTTCATCGCTATCCTTATTATTGTTCTTCACTGCCGTGCGAATAAAACCAATATACTTTTTCGGGCCGGACACCATAACCATCCCCTCATCGGGCAACTCTCCCCAGCCAAACCGCTCATCCAGTAAACCGACCTGGCCGAGCGCGCCTTTTAAATCACCGATGGAATCCTCCGACACCGCTATATTGGCCGATGTATATTCCTCGATACTGCTGACATAAAGTGTTCCGTTGTACAAAAACCACTGAAAATTGTACTCCAGCGCCAGCCGCTCCAAATAATCCTGTGCATTATCAGCGCGGAATCTTCCATTCAATACACCTTCCACGCTTTCCACATTCGCTCTGACGCCAAAAGTATTGGCAAATTCCTTCAACGCCTGACTCAACGGCGTATTATGAGCGTCATACGCATAAGCGGTTTGCTTCCAGGAATCGGGCACTGCCGCTTCTGCGCTGCCGCAAAAAAAGAACACCAACGCCGCCAGCAATTGACAAAACCAGAGTTTGACGCCCGATAATCCAGGCATAAATATATCAGTATTACACATACATAGCTCTCCTGTAGGCTTCCCAACCGGTCCGGGGTTGAACCGAATTTTTTTCTTTACCCTCAACCTGATCAACAATATCGTTCCAAACAGAATTCTGATTCGACAACATCTCGATCGTAATCATAACGTCGTCGACAGAAAACGGTTTCTGCAACGTCTTGGTCAGACAAAACTTTCTGTTCGACGGATCAACACACAACGCACCACTAAACACCAATAGGCTTGGAGCCGCTATTTTCAACAGAGACTCCAGCATCGAACAATTTTCTACAAGGCTATAATCCATCTCGACAACGCAATAGACAAAATTTCCACGCTGAATCAACGTACAACGACGACCATCGACATCAAATTCCAGGTCTTCACACTCGCTTTGATCCATCCAAAACAAAATCTTCTGGAAAAGTTCATCAGGGGAAAATGCAGTCGTCTCAGCGGATTTCATTGATAATCGCCTTCGCCAAATTGTGCTTAACTTGAATCTCCTGGTTAACACAATAACTGGCTACCGAATTCTGCCGGATGGCCGTATTAAAAGCGTTTATATCATCCAGCGAAGCGCCATTTTGAGTAGCCTGCAACGCCAGTTGATTGAGTTTTTGCTCGCTGCGTACGTATTGAGTATCGAGGCGATGTCTGATAGTATCTAGAGAAGTCATAAGCACTCTCCCGAAGTAAGTTTCACATTACGTTTTTGGCATGTCCCGCTTTACGAATTCCACTCTATAAAGCATGTTTTACTATAAGTGGAAGTAGTACGTTGAAAGTTCTCTTAGGAGGCAAAGAAAAAAGGGGGCGAGGCGAGGCGCCCGTCTGGCGTCGTTGCGAAAACGCCGACATAGTGGGCCTACGTTACGTTTTAGCAGCAGAGCCAGGCGGGATGAGAGGGCAGCGAAAATGTGAAGTTCTTTTTTACAGGCCCTAATGACGGCAGGTTTAATAGTAACAATAAAATCAATCCATCAAGCTTTTAACCAAACCCTCCCAGGAAATAGAAAAAGTTCCGTGCGGGCTTTCCAGCACCAGAGAATCCGGTGCCAGGGAAGCGTCCGGCTCTACAGCCCAATATCCCATTCCCCGACACTCTATCGCCTCGCTAATGTTTTCCGCCTGCTCCTTCGGGCAGCGCAATACAGCCTTAAGAGGCTTTTTCTGCGAAGCAATCATATGTCGCAAAAGCACCTGCGCACGTTCATCCTGTTCAACCTCCAGACAAATATTCTCCAACGCCATACCCAACACCCGTCCCGCGTGCTCTTCAATAGCCTCCCACATAACCTCCTGTTCCCGCTGCCACACGCACAAATGCTCATTCACACAATCCCATACTTCGCGATAAGCCCTCTCTCGCTCCCTTTCAATCCCCTCTCGCGCTTCCACCCGCGAATGCCTGATTATATCGACCGCATGTTTTTTCGCTTTTTCAACGATGGCAACGGCCTTCTTTTTAGCCATAGCGCGTATATTTTTCGCTGTCAGGCACGCCTCCAAATCCTCGCCATCGATTAAAGCCGAGCTGATCAATTGGTCGCCGTCGGTCAAGTGAATATGACGTTTCACAAACATATAATTACCCCTTCCAAACAATACCGGACCTCGCGGTCTCAAGCACCCTTATCGAGATCGAGCTCCGCCCGCCAAATCACCGCCTGCCATAACTGATGGAGTTTCGCCGCGGGGGTTTTGGCAACCCCATGGTTGGGAATGGAAATGCTCTCCACCTGCTCGATCCATTGCCGGTTAAACAACAACTTTAACCGCGGCCACATATCCCGCGGCACCCACTGTTTCAGCAGGCAGCCGCTCAAATACGAGAGCGGCTGCGAGTAAGCTTGAGTAATCGCCCATTTGCCCGGTCTTATCGCTTTAGCTAAACGCCGGCACCATTCCCGTGTGGGGGCATCGATTTCGTTCTCGGCCAGCGCAAAACCGGGTTTTACCACTTCTGTGGCCAGTAACAGCACGTGCATACGGGCAGAAAAATCACAGCACACAAAATTCAACAGCGTCGATTCCGGCTTAGGGGGAAAGCACTCCGATAATTGCAATTTTTGCCGCAACAAGCGCGGGCAACGCTGGGAAATAACGGCTATTTCAGCGGCGTTGACCGATAACGCTTCACTTCCCAGCCAACTCGAGTGCGCAACCAGCCAGGGCGTCTGCCAGAATTTTACCCACGCCAGCTCCTGTGTCAGCTGTTCAGTCCAAAGATTATTCTCATTGAATCCGGGTTCAGATTCAATATCGACGGTTTCAACCATCTGTTTTTCCATTCTTTACCACCCCCGCAATGACGAAACCAGATTCAACTCGAAGCTTACCCGGCTAGTGCCGGGTTTTTACTTGACGTACCGTTTTTGTGCCTGTTGGTGTAGTCAGCATTCGGAACCACTCGGGTTTTAACCAATAGCAGCCGAACACCACCAGCATGATTAGCCCCAGAACCGCTCCGACAACACTTCTCTGCCAAAACTGCAGAGAATCATTTGGTACTAAAAACGGGCCAAACTTGCTCAAATTGACCCCTTCTTTATATTCTTCCGCCGGCAGGAACACGACCGAAAGCTTGGCTTGATTCTCCGCCAGCCCCGGAATACTGTTCTGCATCATTCGACGCACCCTCGGTTTTACCACATCGGGGTCAAGGTGCGATCGGTGTTTGATAAAGACCGCTGCCGATGCAGGCTGCACGGGCTCACCCGGGGCAATGCGTTCCGGCAGCACCACATGGACGCGGGCGACAACGACACCATCGATTAGCGACAGCGTCGATTCCAGTTCCTGAGAAGTCGCATAAATGTAACGTGCCCTTTCTTCCAGAGGCGTGGATATTACGCCCTCCTTTTTAAACACGTCGCCAAAACTGGTCCGAGACCGCCGCGGTAATCCCGCCGCCTCCAGCATGCGCACGGCTCTGGGCATTTCCAGTGAATCCACAATAACGGACACTCCATCTTTGCCCACATTTTTAGTCGCCTCTATCTGTTTATTGGACAATACCGCTACGACTTCATTGGCATCTCTCTCGCTCAGTTCGCTGAGCAATTCCACCCGTCGTTCACACCCGCATAACGCTGTCAAAACGGCGGCGACCAGTAAATAACGAAAATGACAGAGTTTCATAATTCACCTATTGCAGGTTAGTGAGCCTTTCTACCGCCTGCGTTCCTTTACTGACAATTTTGGCTGTCAGCATACTTTGCAAATAAAAGGACGATAGCGATCGATTGGCCTGAATAATAGTTTTTGCATCGAGCGATTTCGACGCTTTCAGCAGATCTCCCGCAGCCTGATCGGACAACCGTTGCAACTCCTTCGAGGAATTCGTCAAACCGTTGATAACTTTATCCGACACACTCACGGGAAACTCACTTCCCGGTGCATCCAATGCCGCGCTAAACCACTTCACATCCTGGACGTTCGCCGTCGGAGCCGTCGTAGCCGTCGGAGCACCCGCCGCTCCCACGCCCGACAAAGAAAGTGTGTTGACTAGGCCCTGAATTTTATTGATAGACATACCGCCCCCTCAGGTTATTCATCAATGCGCCGTTGAATTGAATTCGTTCGCCAGGTAACTGAGCACTCTATACGCAGCAAGTGCAGCGTCCTGATCCAGTTCGCTCTCCCCTGCGGTTTCCAGAAAGCGGTCTTGCAATTCGTCGAATTCAACAAGGGGCTTGCTGTTGCAATGTTCCGACTGGGATGTCAACGTGTTCTCCATCTGCCGGGAAATCAACGCAAAGGCTTGTTCGAATGTTTGGCGTTGATGTGGCGTGAGATAACCGTCTCCTTTCTCTACCAGTTCAGCCCAACTGGTAAACGTTTGATTACCGTCTTTTTCTACCTTGTCCTTGTCAATAGTATAACGATCGGAAAAATGTTTTGTGATCATTTTATATCTCCTTTCAAAGGTTTGAACTCAGGGGTCGCAATAGTTGCGAACCCCCCGATATCAAGGCCAAAGCCCGTCATCACATGGATGAAAATGAAGACTGCCCTAAACCCGCTGCCCCAAACCCTGAGGTGATTGACTCGGTGAGCCAAAGGCACCGGAATTTCCATCCATCATCTGAGCCACAATTTGCAATAGCTGCTTGAGTATATCCATCATTTGGCCACCGCCGTTTTTGTCTCCGTCAATCGAATTATTCATGGCGTCATTGCCGACCTTATTCAGGAGGTTGCCGTCTTGGCCGGCCCCACCAATTCCATTGCCGCCGCCAAGCTTACTCTTCAAGTAGTCCGTCAGCGCCTGTTTAAAGGTTGCTTTCTCATCGTCGCTCATGATGTTATCTTCGGCAAGTTCCTGATTCCAGTTACGCACACGGCCAGTTGAATCGTGGGGAGTTCCGTACTTCTCAGGATTTTTATCCATAAACTCGGCGACTTTCTGGGCCAGGTTATCGTCCGAAAGTTGATTGCCTTTGCTTTTACTACCGTCTCCGGATTCAGATTTGAATTTATTGCCGTCGAACATATCTCCCATAATTCTGTCGACCATTGAATCCACCAACTCCGAGTTGCCCGCGCCTTGGTTTTGCCCGGTTTGGCCAAGTCCGGCATTAGCGCTACCCATATTGCCGCCAATCATACCTGATTGCCCCAGAGAACCAAGCTGCCCAATTTGACCCGCTGCGCCATACAGCCCCGCTCCACCAAACTGAGTAGCCCCGCCCAAACTAGCGATCATCGATGTAGTTGTCGCTGAAAACTGATTAATATTCATACTCTATTTCCTAATCTAATAGACCGATAGAATCAAATATTTAGCCCACAAACTCAAACTGCGGATTAATATTGAATTGATTTACCTGTCTGTGTCGACGCATTCAATGCTTTACTTCCACTGTCCGCGGCAGCATTTGCCATTGAATTTATAGTGTCGGTCATCATCTTTTGACACTGAAATGTAGCATTCATCATCGTTGTTGCCGCAGTAGTTTTATCCATCATTTGCTGCGCCGCCATCGATGCACCTAAACTCAAACCACCCATACCTGCTGCCATAATAGTTCTCCTACCTTATCATTAAGTTAATTAGTGAATTTTCGAACTCAAACATTTTGAGGTTCAAGTGGTAAGTGGTCAGCAACGAATGCAAGTTCCGACTGAAACAACATTTTTTCGTCTTTAGCACTCGGAATGTGTGCAATATCACGACCATACAACAAAACATCTGCCCGTTCCTTAACGCCGTTTCATTGAAAATATCCAACATATCAGTCAAATCGTTCTCGGTTTATTCCCGCAAGCCCTTTGGCAAATAATCGATATCTCTCAGTTTGCGCTTAATATTCATAGCAACTCTAGAAAATCGTCAAATCGCCTAGAAAGTTTTTCGACTACGTTTGCGTTCAATGTATAAAGAAGTTATTTCAACTTCTTTTCCAGTAATTTTTCAAAAACGTTTTAAAAAAACTCCGACTGTTATTAAAAACACAAGAAATTAGAATGCGACACTTTTTTTCAATATTTTCCTGGCTCGAAACAATCGCGAGCGTACAGTACCGATGGGTATATTCAGATGGTCGGCCGCAGCTTGATAACTGCAATCCAGATCCACCACCAGATCGAAAATATCTTTTGCGTATCCAGGCAACTCGTCTATCGCACTTAAAATATTTTCCAACTCACCCTGTCTCTCAACGATACAATTGGGGTCGTTGTTTGCATCACAGTAACTGTGATCCACTTCACTCAACCCCTCCATTCTGGGCAAATTGTATTGGCATTTGAAATAATTTCTTATCAGATTCACTGCTATCCCAAACAGCCAGGTTTCAGGTTTCGAATTACCTCTTAAGTTTCCGTGATTACGCATAGCCTCGAAGAAGGTCGACTGCAGAATATCTTCCGCGTCTTCTTTATGGGTAACACGCTCTCCTATAAAGCAGCTAAGATTTTTATAGTTCGCTTTAAACAGTTTCTCAAAATCAATATCGGTAACTTTATCGTTGTCTTGCACGGGGTTCATGTAAAGGTTTTCTACTTGATACATCTTTCTATCCTCTCATTAGGTTTTAAACGCGTTCACTTGTCGACATTAATCCAACTATGCAATAAGAAGCTGCACGAGCCGTGCAAAACCCATACACCAGGGGGAACACCACCATTATTACGGAAACCAACCGATCACGTTACCTCTTTATCGACAAGCAGGACGCACATCGAGACAAGATGGAAATGGTTAAATCAACAGTAGAAACCGGATAAACATTTTAATAGGACCACGGTAACCGGGGTAATTACAGAGACAAAACGGACACACGTTCAATGAGGGTTGGATATCAGCGAAAAATCCAATAAAAAATCAATCGCTCCTATCACGATGAAAAAAGTTGCACGGCCTAAGCAAAGCTCTTTGTATATTTTTTCACACTCACCGGCGTAGAAAGGGACCGGGAACCAATAACAATTAAAAACCACATAATGACAATAAAGTTTGGGAGTTAAATTATGCCGATCAATCCTATGTCGAATAACCTCAATACCGGCTCTACCAAGGTACCCGCTGAAGTTGGTGCATCGACCTTAGGCGGTACTCAAAAGACGGCTAAACCCGCTCCCCCGCTGACCAGTTCAATGGAAGAAATCGCCATGAAGTTCAGTGAAAGTATTGAAAAGCACAGCAAATCACTGAACGATCGCAAAATCACGCCACGCAGCTTGTTGAAGGCTGAAAAAATACAGCAGATCTACGCACTACTGGAAGAAAGCAACGGCTCAAGTCTTAACAACCTGGTCAAAAAAACCCTCGAAAGACAGCGCCAGGGGATGAAGGCCGGAGATATGCTTGAACTGGCGGGAGGGGATGCGGCACGTGCAGACCTGATTCTGCAACAGTCCATGCAGCACTGCTCCGACAACGGCGATCAGGATAGCCTGAAGCGCCTGCAGGAGTGCCAAAAGGATCTCCACACAAAGCACGGGGCTGAAGTCCGCGCCGGCGTCAACACCGCCAGCGCGATCGCCGAATTCAGCCGCCTGCCGGAAGTCCGCGGGCAAATCCGCAACCTGTATTACAACAGTATTTTAGGTAAAAACTCCCTGGCAAATATTTTTGATCAATTGCTCAGTAAGTCAAATGAAGACCACTTTTATCGCGGTTTCCGCACCCTGCAGCGGGCACTTTCCGACGACATCGCCTCGGCATCACCTTCGCGACCTTCCGGGCAGCTCCACACCCTGCTCGCAGATCTCAACGCCTGCCAAAAGCTGGGTTCTATCATTAATGCGAGTCAACAGTTTTGCCAACGACTGACCTCCAGGAAGTTTCCGGTCAATTTCACCCCTCTCAATTTGACTCGCCAGCTCATCAACTTTAGTCAAAGCAATCTTTACTCCCGGGACCTGAATCAGTTAGTGGAAAAATCCGCGGGCAGCGACCTCTCTCATCAGTTGACCTTTCTCAACGGTCTTTTACCCATGGTGGAAGCGCTCCCGCTGCCAATCTGGAAGGATCCCAAAAGTCGCTCCAGCAGCATCAAGCTGATACGCAGACAAATGGATATTCAGACCCAGCGGGAAGGAAAAATACCCAATACCGCCGGGCCCTGATATAAAACTTTTCTTTATCAATGGGGAAATCATCGCTATGAATCACGTATTTGATATATTGAATCGCATCGCGATATTAGCCATGAAGAGGTCGGAAATTGTCGGCGCCATATTCGTGCTGGCGATCGTCTTTATGATGGTCATGCCACTGCCCACGGATGTGGTAGATGTGTTGATCGCCATCAATATATGCATTTCTTCACTCTTTATCGTACTGTCCATGTACCTGCCGGGACCCCTGGCGTTTTCCTCGTTTCCTGCGGTATTACTCCTCACAACCCTGTTCCGCCTGGCGCTGTCGATATCCACCACTCGCTTGATTCTGCTAAATCAGGATGCGGGAAACATTGTCGAGGCCTTCGGTAATTTTACCGTCGGCGGCAACCTGGCCGTGGGGCTGGTGGTATTTCTCATTCTCACAGTAGTCAACTTTCTGGTTATCACCAAAGGCTCGGAGCGGGTTGCGGAAGTCGCCGCCCGCTTTACTCTCGACGCCATGCCGGGCAAGCAGATGTCCATTGACAGCGATCTGCGCGCCGGTTTGATCGACGCCAATATGGCCCGCTTTCGACGCGAACAATTGACCAAGGAAAGCCAGTTGTTCGGAGCCATGGACGGGGCCATGAAATTTGTCAAGGGCGATGCCATTGCCGGTTTGGTTATCGTTGCCATTAACCTTATCGGCGGCTTTTCAGTGGGTACGCTGCAGCACGACATGAGTGCCGGTGAATCCATAGAACTGTACGCAGTTCTCACTGTCGGTGACGGATTGATTGCGCAAATTCCGGCACTGCTGATCTCCATCACAGCGGGTATGATTATTACCCGCGTGTCATCGAATGATGATACGGGCACTGCCAATATCGGCAAAGAAATGGCAGAGCAGATTACCAGCCAGCCGCGGGCCTGGATTATCGCCTCGATCGGTATGTTCGCCTACGGTCTATTACCCGGTATGCCGACGACAATATTTATCATCATTTCCGTTATCACTCTGGTCAGTGGAATTTTCCAGATGATCAAGGCTCGGACCCTTGAAGAGGCAGGACTCGATAACCAAAAAAACAATCAAATGTCACCGGAAGAAAACGGCGAGGAGGATATAAGGCAATTTAATCCCAGCAAACCTTTTGTGCTGCAGTTCAACCCGCAGTGCAAAAATCAGGTGGAGGCGACTGAACTGGTGAAAGACATCCGCCGCTGCCGCAACCGGCTGGTAGCTCAGTACGGCCTTACACTGCCATCGTTTAACCTCGAATTCGTTGAGTCTCTGAGCGAGGACGAATTCCGCTTCTGTATATACGAAGTACCGATGCTAATAGCGACCTTCAACTCTGACCTGGTGGCGGTGGAAAAAAATGGGCTGGCGGAGAATATCGCCGCCCAGGGAACCCCGGGCTCAGAACAGCGCCGTGAGGATCACTGGATCTGGTTTGCCGCAAACCACCCGGTGCTAAAAGATGAAACGCTGCATAAAGCCACCGCCAGAGAACTGATTCTGATCAATATTGAGCGAACGCTTTTCAGCGCCGGGCCGCAGTTTCTGGGACTGCAGGAAACCAAGACTATCCTGGGTTGGCTGGAATCGGAGCTACCCGAACTTGCTCAGGAACTGCAACGGGTGATCCCCACCACCCTGTTTTCTTCGGTATTGCAGCGGCTGGCTTCGGAGCGTATATCACTGCGCACTATACGCCCGATTGTGGAAGCCTTGATCGAACACGGCCAATATGAACGGGATGTGGGTGCGCTTACAGATTTTGTGCGCATTGCGCTCAAGGACCAAATTTATCATCAGTTCAAAGACGACACGGGACTCAATGTCTGGCTGCTGACGCCGGAAACCGAAGAGCTGTTGAGAGACTCGCTCAGACAGACCCAGACCGATGCCTTTTTCGCTCTCGATCAACACATGCATCAATCGCTGTTCGAGAAATTGCGGGATGCCTTCATAGGCCTGTCGTCCAACCGTCAAATCCTGCTCGTAGCCCAGGATCTGCGCCGCATTCTGCGCGGGTTTATACGCGACGAATTTGACCATGTTCCAGTGCTTTCTTTTTCCGAGTTGCAAAGCACTTCACAGCTGAACGTTGTCGGACGTATTTCGCTGGAGAGTTAGAACGGACTATCAACCCGATGGGGTGGACAACCGGGCAGGAACCAGAGCGGCTTCACTGCCACATATTAAATAACAAATTCAGAGCCCAAACAAACATAGGTGAGCATCATGTACGAACTACGCGTTCTAACCGGTCTGCACCGTGGAGCAGCTCTACCCTTGATAGGAAACCAGTGGCTGATCGGTGCGGACAAGGGGTCAGATCTTACGCTAATGGATCCGGGTGTAAAACCAATGCACTGCCAGTTACTGCTGAAAGGTAATAAGTTTTGCCTGCGCAGTAAACGCGGCACGGTTATCAATAACGAAGGACACCAGGTTCCAGCCATTGAAAACATTCAGGCAGGCGAGTCTTTTGCTCTCAACGGAACTTGGCTCACTCTGGAAGAGACTTCCGCACCCTGGCCCGAAAATCCTGTGGCTCTCACTGCCAGTAGAGCACCGCAAAACAAACGCAAACTGTCAGCCTCCTTCTGGGGAGTGTCCTTCGCCGCCGCACTGGCCACAACCGGCGCACTGGCTTCGCTGGAACCCGAACCCAAAGCAGCACCGGCGAAGGTTGAAAATATAAAATTGCAAAAGAAAACAAAAATAATGCTAAATAACCCAATCGAGTTAAAACTAACCTTAGTGGATATGTTGAGAGAACGCGAACTGGATACACAGATCAGTGTGCGGGAAGGCCTTGAGCAGGTTTATTTGAGCGGAGAAATCTCAAGAGCAAAGCTTTCGATGGTAAAACGCATGCTCAACCGCCTGCATAACAATTTCGATGTACAGATACCTATCGAAAATCGGGTTTCAGAAGAAGTAAACAAGTTGCCGTTCAAAATTGTTCAGATTATTTCCGGTCGCTTGGCCCATGTCGTCACTGACGATGGACGCCGTCTGTTTGTCGGCGATGAGTTTGATGGGATTCGCCTGGTGGCTATTGAAAAAAATCAGATCACCTTCGATGGCACACAAAAATTCGAGGTAAAATGGTAATGGAATCGTCGCTGGAGCGCCTGCATCAATGGAGTAGTGAACGGTTGAACGATCTAGTATCGTACCAACCGGTTCAGGTTTTTGGGCGAGTAATAAAAGTCAATGGTATCGCGCTCGAAAGTATTCTGCCATTTTCCAAAATCGGTGATCTGTGCAGCATAGAATCGGCAAACGGGGAAGATGTACTGGCGGAAATCATCGGGTTTAATGCCGATACCACACTTCTGTCGTCACTCGGTAATCTGCAGGGCGTTGAAGTGGGCGCGCGGGTCACCCCCTTTAATCTCTCTCACCACATACAGATATCTGATCGGCTAATGGGCGCGGTATTGGACGGTTTTGGCCGAGCACTCAACAGCGAGGTGAGCGCATTTTCCTCCACGACTTCAGCGGCAAACGCCACGCCGGTGATCTGCGACGCGGTAGCCCCCACCGAGCGACCCCGCATCGACAGCCCTCTGCCGACCGGTCTGCGGGTGATCGACGCGATGTTGACCCTGGGCGAAGGCCAGCGCATGGGCATATTCGCCGGCGCCGGCTGCGGCAAAACGACACTGTTGGCTGAAATCGCCCGCAACACACCCTGTGATGTGATTGTTTTTGGTCTGATCGGCGAGCGGGGACGCGAACTTCGGGAATTTCTCGACCACGAGTTGGATGCACAACTGCGGGCGAAATCCGTTCTCGTGTGTTCCACCTCCGACCGCACCAGCATGGAACGCGCCCGCGCTGCTTTTACCGCCACGGCGATGGCTGAGGGTTTTCGCGCCAAGGGTAAAAGCGTGCTGCTACTGATCGACTCACTGACCCGCTTTGCCCGCGCCCAGCGCGAAATTGGTCTCGCCGCCGGCGAACCGCCGGGCCGGGGAGGATTTCCCCCGTCGGTCTACAGCCTGCTGCCACGCTTGGTCGAGCGGGCGGGCAAAACCGAGCAGGGCAGTATCACCGCGCTTTACACGGTGCTGATCGAACAGGATTCCATGAACGACCCGGTGGCCGACGAAGTTCGCTCACTGTTGGACGGCCACATAGTTCTGTCGCGAAAACTGGCGGAAAAAAATCACTACCCCGCCGTAGATGTGCTCAGCAGTATCAGTCGCACTATGCCCAATGTGACGCCGCCGGAGCACATGGCCTGTGCCGGCAAGCTGCGTACTTTGATGGCCTCATACAAGGAAGTGGAAATGCTGATCCGCCTCGGAGAATACCAACAGGGCAACGATCCACTAGTGGACACCGCGGTCGCCAAAAATCCCGATATCAACCGCTTTCTGCAACAACGTATGCACGAGCCCAGCGATTACGGCACTACGCTCAGTCTACTCGAACAGGTGAGCGCAGGTGTACCAGAATAACATTCATCGGCACCGGCCGATTATCGAAGAAGAACCGCTGCCCGATGCAGATTTTCTGGCGCTGAAAACAAGCCTCAACGCACTGCAACCAATTCGTGAATACCGACTGCGCACCGCAGTCCCTGGAGAGTGAAATAGAGACCGTCGAAGCGCGGCTGCAACAGCAAAACCAGACTGAAACGGAACAACGCCGAACCTTGAGCGCGGAAAATCAGGCTAAAAACCTCAGCCTGAAGAACCTTCAGAACTGGCTCAATGCGGAGCGTAGTCTGATGCACTCAACCTCCGGCATTGTCGCCGAGCGCGAGCAAATTTGCGAACAAAAACACCAGCAACAGCAGGTGATTGAACAGGCTAACCGGCAGTTACTGAACTGCCACCTGGAAACAGAGCGACTGAAAATAATGATTGAAGAATTTGAACGGGATCACACATTATGATTTCATCGTCGACAACCACAGCGAATTCCAGCGAGACGTCCGGCCACGCATCCACAGCCCAAGCACAGGGAAAATCCCACAGATGTGCGGGGGACAGAAGCACGCAAACCAATTGGCGGAGAGCGACTGAATCAAGGCAATCCAAGGCCGACAACGCCGATGATGGCGACCTTTTTCAAACGCTTATCAACACGCCGTTAAATCTCACCGCACTGGACCCTGGTTATTTAAACAATTTTCAAACAGACAATTTTTCTGCCGACACTGCCGATGTCACCGATTTGGACCGGGGCGGATTCACGTTCACGCAAGCGCCACTCAATAAGCTTTTGGGTAGTGGCGATACCCTATTGACCAATCTGCTCGACGAGGTGGCCGATAGCGCGCAGGATGGAGATTTTAAATGTTCCCTGTTTTTACCCCATCTGGGTGAGGTAGCGGTTTCAGGCTCCCAAACCGCTAACAAATGGCGTTTGCAGTTCGAATTTGTCAATCCAAAAAGTTTCGAGTACTGCCGTAAAGAACAACCACGCATGAAAAAAGCGCTGGCCGGCGCACTGGGTAAAACCATCGAACTCGAGCTGCGCCTCAGAAGATGGGGAACACCAAAATGATTAAAAGTACCCCCAGGCTGTCACTGCGCAAGCTCTATGCGGACCGGGCGCGAGCCACTGCTCTGCTCGGACAGGGAATGCACCTCGACTTCGCACACCCGACCGGAAGTGGACGGATCAGCCTGCGGCAAACTCCCGACTACTCCATGAATAACTGGGAGTTTTTCCACACCGGCGCCGGCAACTTAATTCTGGTCGACGGCGAAGGCGTTCTCAATCTGCTTTCCGACAGCCCCGCTGCTATAAATAAAACGGTTGCGGATAAAGCGCCGAAAGCGGATAACCCGGACAGCGAGTGGATTTGGCAACTGTACAATTACTATCTTCTCAAACCACTACAGGAAGTATTCGGCTCGATAAAGCAAATCCATACGCCATTGGAAGCCGGAATTCCCTGCCTAATCCAGGTATCCCGTGGCAAAAACACAGCCGAGTGCAGTGCCCTGATTCCCTGCGCCACCCTGGAAAATATGCTTAAGAACGGCAATTGGTATCCGCAGTTGTCCCCATTGCCCGAGAATTGGATATTCAGCAGCCCACTGTGTCTGGGCAAAACGCAGCTACAAATGGCGCAACTTAAAAGACTGGCCACAGGCGATATAGTCCTGGCAACCCAGCCATTTTTTTCGAGTCGGGGAGAGGGCAGACTCAACCTTGCCAACCTGAGTATCAGTGTTGAGTTTGTGCCATCCGATTCGCACTACTGTTTCACTGTGTACCATATCGAGGAACTCTCTATGAATGACCCAGCTATCAACGAACCAAATGAGTCAGAAGCAAACGACGCCGCGATGAACCAAACCGCCGAAAACAGTTTTGCGGACGACGAAATTTCGCAAATACCCATGCTTGCCCTGCAGAGTAACGAAAAGGCCAGCCTCGATTCGCTGACCTGTAACCTGTCCATATGCAGCGGCACAGTGTCGACCACGCTCTCAGAACTGCGCCGCCTGCAAGTAGGCTCGGTGCTGCTGGCGCGGGGGGAAGCACCCGGCAACGCCTGCCTGAAAAGCGGAAACCGCACGATTGCCCGCGGTGAGCTGGTCGACGTCGATGGACAGCTCGGTATTCAAATCACCTCTGTGGATTTTTGACCATGAATTTTGAACATATCGATCCCATGCAGTTTGCGATATTCCTCGGGGGGATGTCGCTGGTTCCGATACTGTTGATAATAAGCACGGCGTTTTTAAAAATCACCATAGTGCTGACAATCACTCGCAACGCCATGGGGGTTCAACAGATACCACCCAATATGGCTTTGTATGGCATTGCGCTGGCGGCGACGATGTTAGTCATGGCACCGGTATTTGAAGAGATAAGTACCAAGATACAAAATGAACCGCTGAGTTTTACCTCTTACGAAAGCGTCAAAGCCAGCGTCAATAACCTGGCTGCGCCGCTGCAGACATTTATGAGCAAAAACACTGACCCGGATACCCAGACGAAGCTGGTGGGAATCAGCACCCAGCTTTGGCCTCAGGAGATGGCCGAAGAGGTCGATAAAAACGACCTGCTGATTTCCATTCCAGCCTTTGTGCTGTCCGAACTGCAGGCCGGGTTTAAAATTGGGTTTCTGATCTATGTGCCTTTTATCGTCATCGATCTAATCGTATCCAATCTGCTTTTGGCTCTGGGAATGCAAATGGTCGCACCTATGACCATTTCACTGCCGCTCAAAATACTGCTGTTTGTGCTGGTGGATGGATGGAGTCGTTTATTGGAAGGCCTGTTTTACAGCTATTTATAACGTTCAAAAAAGGTCACAACTCCCACTCGAGGTACACGCGCTATGGATATGTTACCAATGTTCAAGCAGGGGATGATAATGGTGGTCATACTATCGGCGCCCCCCCTGATTGTCGCCGTTATCGTCGGGGTTTTGACCTCGCTGATCCAGGCGTTGATGCAACTACAGGATCAAACCCTGCCATTTGCCCTTAAGCTGGTCGCTGTCGGTATTGCCCTGGCCCTTACCGGACGCTGGATAGGCGTGGAGATTATCCAGTTTACGTCACAGATGTTCAAACTGATCCCCTACACCTGAGCAGTCTTATGCCACAGATATGGATAGAACCTCTGTTTAGCTCGATTCTGGCACTGACGCTGGGGATGGCTAGAGTCTACCCCTGCCTGCTACTGGTCCCGGTGTTTGGTTTTCGGGATCTGAAAGGTATGCTGCGCTACGCGATCGTCATAACCATAGCGCTGGTTGTAACACCCGGCATCAAGCTGTCTATAGCCGCCAGTGCACCCTCGGCGGCGGAACTCGTATTTCTATTCTTTAAGGAAGCCGTTCTCGGTATGATGCTTGGCTTACTACTGGGGATGCCTTTCTGGCTGTTTGAGTCCGTAGGCGCGATGCTCGATAACCAGCGGGGTGCGCTGAGCGGAGGTCAACTCAACCCGGCACTGGGTCCGGATGCAACCCCCACCGGACATATGCTGAAACAACTGCTGATTTTTCTGATGATTGTCGGCGGGGGCTTTTTATCTATGCTTGAGATTATCTGGAACAGTTATCAGTTATGGACGCCCACTCTGTGGTTTCCACAGCCTGCAGCCGACGGCCTGGACGTCTACCTGGATTTACTGGCAAACACTTTTCGAAACTTTGTGTTATACGCAGCACCACTGGTAGCAGCGTTGCTGTTTATCGATTTCGGCATGGGTATACTCAGCCTGTTCAGCCCGCAGTTACAGGTATTTATTCTCGCCATGCCTGCAAAATGTTTGCTCGGTTTGGGCTTTCTGATACTTTATCTACCCACGCTTATATATCTTTCGGAATCCGAAATTGACAAACTCGGAGCATTTAAACACACCTTGGAACTGTTGTTTACCCAATAGTGAATCAAGCGCCCGTAGATCCCCTATCTATTAAAAAGATTTGAGTATGAGCGAAAAAACTGAAAAACCGACACCCAAAAAGATCAAGGACGCGCGCAAAAAGGGCCAGGTCGGGCAAAGTCAGGATGTGCCAAAACTGTTGATCATGGGTTCAATACTGGAACTCACGCACGCAATGTTGGAATCGAGTATGCAGAAACTGCAGACCATGGTCTTCAACCCCCTGCAACTCTTTCAGCAACCATTCGATTATGCCGTAAAGACCGTTGTGGTAAACAGTATCTCGATTATGGCATCCATGATTTTATTGAGCGTCGGTTTCGCCGTGGCGATGAAGCTGGCGGGAAGCTGGATGCAATTCGGATTCCTGTTTGCGCCCGAAGCACTGAAGTTCGATATCAACCGCCTCAACCCTTTCGGGGCGTTGAAGCAAATGTTTTCGGGCCGCCAGTTATTCAACCTCCTTAATAATATTATAAAAACCTTTGTCATCGGCAGTATTCTTTTTCTCGCCATTTATTCATCGCTGGAAATGTTGATTCGCATTCCCCACACCAGCCTGAACGGCGCCTGGAACGCCATCGCAATCATTTTTTTCAAAATTGAACGTTTCTCTTTGGGTATACTACTGGTGCTGGCCGCCGTCGACTTTGGCATGCAAAAATACTTTCATACCAAACAGTTGCGCATGAGTAAGGATGATCTCAAGCAGGAATTCAAAAACATGGAGGGTGACCCGCATGTAAAAGCCCAGCGTCGTTCCCTGTTTCGCGAAATTGTGGAAAGTCCGCCCCCTGAGCAGTTGGCACAGGACAGAAAAGCGGATGTCGTGGTGGTGAACCCCACCCACTATGCAGTAGCGCTTTTCTATCAACCTGACACGACACAACCTGACGCCACCGCCTTGCCGATCATAATGGACAAAGGTGTGGACGACTCAGCCAAAAAGATAATTGCTGATGCCCGGCAATCCGACATTCCCGTGGTGCGCTTCGTCTGGCTGGCAAGAACGCTCTACAAAACCGAAAAAGGCCAGTTTATTCCTCGCAACACGTTAAAATACGTCGCCCGTATTTACCAGGTTCTCAAACAGCTCGATGCCAACGCCGAGGGTCACACCAATCGCCAAGCCGATAATGATGCCGGTCACAACGCTGAGAACCCCGAAAAGTTCGATACCGGAAAAGACGCATTTCTGGAAATTCCTGGATTGGACAACTTATAAAGCGCCAAAAGGGTATTCGCGCCAATTAGGGTCGTGCACGTCCCTTAGGAACGGGCACGACCCTTAGGCCCTGTAAACCCCATCGTTGCATAAATTTTCGGCCCAGAACCGCATTGCTGCTTCTATATACTAAAAGCTTCTGAGCTCGAAAATTTATGCAACGATGGGGTAAAGAAATAACTTTACAGGCCCTTAATGGGATATCTTTAACTTCTTCATCTTGTAATAAAGCGTCCGTTTCGGCATGCAGAGCTCGGAGACAACATTGTCCATGCGCCCTTTGTGCCGCACCAATGCGTTTTCAATCCAAAGCTTCTCCACCTTTTCCAACCTTTTTTTCAAAGTCCATTTATCTTCGTTCTCATTGTTTTCATTGCCGCTACCAGTCACGGGGGGCATTCCCAACACAAACCGTTCCGCCGCCGCCTTGAGTTCTCTGGCGTTGCCCGGCCAGTCGTGTATCAGCAGGTTCAGATAGATTTCATCGTCAAACCCCGATAGTTGACGGCTGAATTTTCTGTTTGCTTCGCCAACAAACCTTTTAAACAAGGGTACAATCAAATCCGGATTCGAACGCAATGACGGAAGCTGAATCTTGACTACATTCAACCGGTAATAAAGATCGCGCCGGAAGCGTTTTTTCTCCACCAGAATTTCCAGTGGAACTTTCGTTGAAGCAATCACCCGCATATCCACGGGCACAAAATGCGTCGACCCTAGTCGCTCTACCTCCCGCGATTCCAACACCCGTAACAGTTTGGCCTGTAAAGTCAATGGCATACTGTCGATTTCATCCAGATACAATGTGCCATTTTGTGACGCTTCAATATAACCACTGCGGGATTTTTGCTCCCCGGTATAGGCGCCGGAGACAACCCCAAAAAACTCACTTTCCATCAGCGTCTCCGGGATCGCCGCACAATTCACCGCAACAAAAGCCCCCTCTCGGTATGACATTTCGTGAATTTTTCTTGCCAAAGTATCTTTTCCAACACCCGTTTCGCCTTCGATGATCATATCAATATTGGTCGGGCCAATATCTTCTACAATGTCTTTTACCCCGGAAAGTAGATCTCGTTCGTCTTCGCCATACTTTGAATCACTACATAGCAATACAGTCATTTTAATACCCACCTACAAATTATTAAATAGCGCGTAGCAATCGAAATCATATTGTTTCAACCACCCAATATGATTGTGTGGTTCGAGGGAAAATTGCGACAAAAAATCTTTTGCAATAAATATCTAAACTTTTTTCGAAATAAATTTTTTATTTCTATTGCACAGATTTCATTAAAACCATACTTCAGTTCTCTTTAATAATACAGTAACCCATTAGTTATCCAGGGCATCGAGATATAATCCACAATTTTTAAATTAACATGCTATTTTTTGATACATTTTATGCGGGCAATTTTTAATGCAGTCTTAATTTATAAAATCCATTCTCAAAGTGACTTCCAACTTAGGTGCTAACCGAGCCGATCCGAGGAGGCGAAGTCCCTCCAGAGACACGCCGTAAACCCTTCCCTGGGGGCTCGCTTGCGGCAGAGCCTGCCCCGCGAAGCGCTTTGGGCATCCCTGCCGCAAACGGTCTCTGGAGG
>JARROD010000024.1:0-51832 GCA_037384225.1 Exilibacterium sp. | reverse complement strand
CATTTGTTTGCGCTGAAAAATATTTTCGAATCTATGAAGGGATGCCACACAAAACGGTTCTTTCGGGAGGTTTATATCTATTTGTTCATAGGGTTGTTTCATGTGGAGAGTGTCATACAGGGTATTGGCGATAGTGTTGATTTTTTCTCCTTGTTGATTTTTGAGATTGTTTATTGCCCATTTTCCCGGGCAGTAATAAATATTTGAGAGTTTAAAAACTAGAACCCTTATAAGTTCTTCGGGGAACGGATGGCAGAAGTTATGTGAGCGCAGGCCTGATTCCACATGTGCCCTTTTATGGCCATGAAATTTTGCCAGTAAACTTCCCAATAAAGTGCTAAAGGTATCCCCGTGATTTAAAACAATCCCCCTCCTATCCCCTTGCCACAATTCATCGCGATGTTTAAATGCATGTATAATCGATTTAACTCCCCACAATACGGCTTGGAACGGTGATGTGACATCCTGGCCTGAATATAAGGTGAAATCTGGTGGGTCTAATTTGAAATTTTCAAGGAGTTCGTTAATGGTTTCCTGATGCTGACCTGAAAATATAAAATTATACTTAATATTTCTGGATTTAAGCACCTGCATGATTGGGGCCATTTTGATCAGTTGTGCTTTGGTGCCTATAAATATGTGAATCATAATGTGTAATGTCTGTCGTTATTTTCTGGGGTGATAATCAAGGTGGAGTATTTATAGTTATTTATCCCAGAGATAAAAATGCCAGCTTTTTTATTTCTCTTCTAGCTTTAGATACAGAACTGATAATTATTCCTGAAAAAAGTGATAGAAAGCACAATATCATCAGAGCGCTTGCCAAGAATGCTGAAGGGAAACGGGGCACCAAGCCACTTTCTAAATATTCCAATATAATGGGAATTCCTACCCCTAAGCTGGAAAGAAAGAAGCATAGGCTTAATATTCCATAAATAAGAGTTGGTTTGCAGTCTTTGAAAAGCTTGATAATTGTCCAGGCTATTTTTACGCCGTCCTCAATAGTGTTAAGCTTGCTAATACTGCCTTCAACTCGTTTTTGATATGAAATGGGGACTTCTACAATTTTTGCGTCTATCTCAATCGCGTGAATAGAAATAGCTGTTTCTACCTCAAACCCAGTCGAAAACAAGGGTGTGGATTTTACAAACCTCTTTGTTAATACTCTGTAACCCGACAAAACATCTTGTAGTTCTGACTGAAATAAATAATTGACTGTCTGGGTAATTAATCTATTGCCAAGATGGTGGCCAACACGACTCTGGCTGTCCGTGTAGGTGTTTAATCTATTACCTACCACCATATCGGCACTGGATTCCCGTTGGGCGCATAGAAGGTTTTGCACTTCCGACGCAAGATAGGTGCCATCACCGTCCACCATTACATAAATATCTGCGTCCACGTCTCTAAACATTGCCTGTACTACATTTCCTTTACCCTGCTTTGAAACGCTACGAATTTTCGCCCCTGCGACAATGGCCTCCTCTATTGTATTGTCAGTAGAGTTGTTATCAAATACATAGATATCTGCCTCTGGTAAGTACTTCTGGAAAGATCTGACAACGTCATTAATAGCTGCGCTTTCATTAAAGCAAGGTATGACTACGCAAATTTTTGTGTTTGTATCATTTTGTGTAGCCATATGCTAAAAACCTGGATGCTATAAATGCTTAAAAAAATAAGAATCCATTTAAAGGGGATTGCGTACCTAGGGTAAGGTGCTGTTATTGCTGTGATTAATACAATATAAACAATAAGTAGTGAACACCCGATGACCAGTGTGGGGGGGTGGGTTATTTTATTGTGTCTCAGGTTGTATGTAGAAAAAAACGCCGCGCTGAAAAGGCCGAAGACAACCCAAAACGGATGACTGAAATGATGTACCGCTCTGGAAAAGATCATATCAGGCAGCCGTAAATAAGGACTTTCTATAATGGGATATATAAATATATCTCCTGCCCCGGCGACAATACTCCAACTCCACATGTAAACTTGCTTTCCAAAAGTATACCAGGCGATATACTCAGTTAGATTGTTTGTAGCGCGATTCCATATAACATTTAAGGTCGCTTCCAACCCGTTATACACCTTCTCCGAGTCAGGGTCGAAGCGATAGGGGGCTCCAAAGGAGTTTGGATCCCCGTTGTACATAAAATCAGGAAAACTGCCATGGTAAAGTGCGTTTAACATTAATGTGGCGTCAGAGGTGTGACCTATCGCAAGCAGGTTTCTTGCTTTCCAGGCAGCGATCGGAATTATGGCGGCGGTCGAGAATACGAGTACGTTTTTGAAGTGCTCGCGGGAGAACAAACAGGTTAATGCAAGTATAAATATTGGGAAGTATTCTACAACGGATCTGGTTAATGCCGCGAGTCCGAACAATAATCCGCAAGCGATAAGAGCTTTAGTGTTTTTTCCAGTGTCGCTAGCCCATAAAGTAAAGCCACTTAGCAACAGTAGGCTGGTGAATAACGATTCGGAAAGATAATAAGTGTTTATTGTAACAAAATGGGGGAATGACCAAACGGCGAAGCAGGCTATTGCTGCTAAAGTGGGCTGCAGTGTTCTTAAAAAAACCAGGGTTAATAAACAAAAAGCAACAATTTGTAGAAATGTTTGTGCTATTAAGGTTTGTTTTACTGCTGAGTATGGTGTTGCGCTCATGAATATTGATGCAAAAAAAGGAAAGCCTGGGGCTCTTAAAGCATCCGGTTGAGGTAGTGATGGGCTTTCGAAATTGTGTGCTCTGGAATAAATACCTAAACTATGTATATTTTCAGCGTAATAGAAATAGTCGCTGGCATCTGCGCGGATAGGTGTATCAACAACAGTTTGGGTGATACCCATATACCTGATATGGCAACCGTATACTAAGGCTAGCAATACAATAAATAACGATACAGTTGTTGATGCATTTTTTGGTGAGGGTGCTATTGCAGGAGCTGATATTATGGGGTTTCGGTTTTTGGCTGCGGTCATCTCATCGTTGGTTGTTTGCACGGCGGTCAACTTCTCTTACTAATCTCTTATTTGTCGAAAACAACAAAGCCATATGCCTAGAGTGGATTAAATAGTTGAATTTTTCCAAAGGTAACGCTTGCTTATGAAGAAATTCAACCCACCCGCATCGACAAATCCACAGCCCTGCAATCCTTAGTCAAAACCCCAATAGAAATAAAATCCACTCCGGTTTCCGCAATAGCCCTCAATGTGCCATCTGTCACTCCCCCCGAGGCTTCGAGTTTGGCCCGCCCCGAATTGACTTTAACCGCGGCAGCCATATTCTCCAGGGAAAAATTATCGAGCATAATAACGTCCGCCTGCGCATCCAGCGCCTCTTCCAGCTGTACTTGGCTTTCCACTTCCACCTCCACCGTTTTCCCTGGGCTCTGCCTTTTCGCGGTGGTGACTGCAGCGGCGATCCCCCCGCAGGCGGCAATATGATTTTCTTTAATTAAAAACGCGTCGTACAACCCCATACGGTGATTGTAGCAGCCGCCACAAGCAACTGCGTACTTTTGGGGGGTGCGCAAACCCGGAATCGTTTTGCGGGTATCCAGCAGCTTAACCCCGGTACCCGCCACCAGGTCGGCGTAGTGGCGGCAGGCGGTGGCCGTCCCCGAGAGCAGTTGCAAAAAGTTCAACGCGGTTCGCTCTCCGGTTAACAGACTGCGCGCACAGCCGCTGAGGCTGAAAAGTCTGCTGTTGGCGCTTACCCGGTCGCCGTCTTCAAAATACAATTCCACGGCGACATCGGGGTCGAGTTGTCGGAACACTTCCTTGACCCAGGCTGCGCCGCACATCACACAGTCCTCCCGGGTGATAACCGTTGCCTGTGCCTGTACCGTCGCCGGAATCAGACCAGCGGTGATATCGCCGGGGCCAATATCTTCTGCAAGGGCGATTTTGACACCGTTTTGAATATCCGTAACCAAATTGGGGTTGTTGCGGGCTGCCTGCTCATTGAGCATGGAGGAAAGGGAGTTGGAAGTAGCAATCATATCGGGACTGGCACCACTACAAAAAAGCCCAAGTTTAGCAGGTATTAAGGTCTGTAGGTAACTTCTCAATACCCCGGGTTATTGAGAAGTTACGGCCTAAGCTTCTGAGCTTGAAAATTTATGCAACGATGAGGTTTATTGTTGTGGATATTGACGCAGGGTGAGCTGATTGCCTCTCTGGATAAATTCCACTTGTCTCAGTGCGCTCATACCCAGCAGAACTTCGTCCCCATCCATGGCGGGGTTGATGCTGGCGCGGACATTTTCCAGTTGAATCACGCCCACCTCCAGCGATTTGAGCTTGGTGGCTCTGACTTCAATGGTGCCGTTGGCCGTTTGTGCGAAACCGCGGGCACCGGGTTTTAAATTGAGTTTACGCGCCAGTTGCGCGGAAATAACGACGTCACTGGCGCCGGTATCGAGCAGAAAGGTCACTTCATGCCCGTTGATATAACCGGATACTACATAGTGATGCTGGCGGTTGCTTTCCAGGATAACTTCTTTAAAATTGGTCCCTACCTGACTGCGAGGGGAAGTATTGGGATTGTATTGCTTTTGCTCCCAATGGCCAAAGTACAGTGTCAACAGGCCCAGCGTGAGTATCCAGGCAAGTGTTAACATGCCGGTACCCAGGGATTTTCCCGGTGGATCTTCATTCATATGATGTATCCTTAATTTATATCTCTCCGGTTTGGATTCTGAAACAAACATAACAAAAAGTTATAAAAAACAACTTTTGTTATAACCCCCTGTGAACTGCGTCTCGATATTAACATTTCCCTCTAGGCCTTGTTTTTCAGTTGATTATACTGGTTTTATAGAATTCTACCGGAAGCCTCTTTCTAGGTTTGATTTCAATTCAAGCGTGTTTCTTCATGTGTGTGTGTCTTATTTCGAAGGCTATATACTCAGGGTGTATGAGAATAAGAACCAGGGTGTATTTACCTTGAGTGATTCGCGGAGAATGTTGCCATGTCTGGCGGTGCAAAGGTGGTTCCCCTAAAGCCTGAAAACAATGACGCAGTGCGGCGCGCAAAGTTCGCACGATTGCCGGCGCCAGTCCACAGTTTGCAAGAAAAAGGCAAGCAACTGTTGTTGGGGATGCTCAACAAACTGTTTGACAATGCCGATGATGCCTTATTTGACTTGGCCGATAAGGCCATCAGTAATCGCGAGCAAAATCTGTATTTCGACTCTATGCGCGAGGTGCGTATTCGCCGCCGTACTATCGAGTCTCAGTTTGCCGAAACTATAGACAAGGCGTTTGCAAATCTGGCAAACCCGGCCGGCACGGACGTCGACCTCATCAGTGACGGCGATTTTTCCCTGGACAATCTGGCGCTGGTTCAGAATGATGAACTGGAACAATTGGTCGCGGCTGACAGCATGGTTTCCAAGGCCGCCGAAGAAAATGCTGAAGCCATTCAGCAGTTGACTTTGCGAATCGATAGCTTAGTGCCTCTCAAGGTATATCACAAAAATAACCCGTTGGGGCCGGAGGTGATAGGTCATGCATTTGTCAATACCGCCAAGTCACTAAACATAGATATCAAGGCCAAGCTGGTACTGTTTAAACTGTTCGATAAGTTTGTCATTTCTGAACTGAAGGCGTTTTACCAAGCCGTCAATAATCTATTGATAGAACACAATATTCTGCCTTCACTGTTGTCGCGGAGTGGATCTCCACGGCAAACGCAAGATCCGCGTCAGCCCCGGCGGGAGCCTGTTGCGGGACAGGCTTCATCACCGATGGGAAGCGCTCCGGCGTCAGTGGCGGAAAATGAACTGTTGCAAACCCTGCGTGGGCTGCTGGCTGGGCAGCGCGTTGATCAAATCACGTCCGTGCGGGCGTCTGATGTGGCACTGGGCGCCAGTGATTTAGTGTCTCTGTTAACCCGTATCCAGGCTCAGCACCTTTCTACTCCGGTGGCGGACACTGACCATGCGCTATTACCGCAAAAGGAGATCAACTATCTGCTGGGACAACTGATGCAGCATGGAGGCAAGGCGCAACAAATAGGCGAGGTCGATGAAGATGTCATCAACCTGGTCAATATGATGTTTGAATTTATTCTCGATGACCGCAATCTTGCCGAACCGATGAAGGCGATGATTGCCCGATTGCAGATACCCATTGTTAAAGTGGCCATTGCCGACAAGGCTTTTTTTAGCAAAGGCGGGCACCCCGCGCGGCGCTTACTCAACGAACTGGCCACCGCCGCCTTGGGTTGGCAGGACGACGGCCGGCGTCAGGATCCGCTGTATAAAAAAATAGTATCCGTAGTACAGAGGGTTCTGAATGAATTTGAATCCGATGTCGATATTTTTCATGAGTTGCTGACGGACTTTATCTCGTTTGTCGAAAAAGAAAAGCACCGGGCTTCGATTCTTGAACAGCGCACCCTTGATGCCGAAGATGGCAAGGCCAAAACCGAGGCCGCCCGGCGTGAGGTGGCACAGGCTATCGAAGAGCGGTTGCCGGTTCAGGCATTGCCTGAGGTGGTGGAAAAATTATTGCATGAGGCCTGGAGCAATGTTTTATTTTTAATCTGTCTCAAACAGGGGGGGAATAGCGAAGAGTGGCGCCAGGGGTTACGCACCGTAGAAGATCTGATCTGGAGTGTCTGCGCCCAGAGAAACCCGGAAAATCGCCAGCGTATGTTGAAGCTGGTTCCCGGTCTGCTGAAGCGGCTGCGGTCAGGGCTGGAAAGTGTTTCCTACAATCCCTTTGAAATGACACAGCTGTTCAAACAGCTGGAACAACTACATCTTGAACAGCTGCGGGTCGGCCTGAGCCCACCCCGGTCTACCGAACCCACTACCATAGAGTCTGACATAGAGTCTGACGTTGACGTCGACATGGAGGAAGGCTCCGGGGGGCAACCACCGCCCAATCGCAAAAGCGCTGTCCAGGAGGCCGCCGCAAAACAGGGAAAACTCCCCTTCTAGCGATGAACGTCTCCAGCGTCTCAGTGAAAGCGTTCAGCGGCTTGAACGCCTTAATGAGAGCCATCAGCGTTCAGTAGAGAGCCATCAGCGGGCACAGGAAAGTCATCAGCGGGCACAGGAAAGTCATCAGCGGGCACAGGAAAGTCACCAGCGTGTACAGGAAAGTCATCAGCGTGGCGTAGAGAGCCGTCAGACTCCAACAGAAAGTTCCCAAAAACCCGATAAAGGCAAGAACACTAGTCCCCAGCGCAGCAATGCGGTATTTCCGCAATACACTGACACACAGAACCCCGGCCAAAATGGTAAGCGGCTTCAGAAGAATGAGAAACCGGCCGCATCTGCTGCATTAGTCTCAGGCTCCCCGCCTGTAGAAGAGGAATGCCTGGCTGAAGGGGACGAATACCTGCTGTTGGTGGATAGGCTGACTCAGGGAACCTGGTTTGAAATGGTGGATGCCGGGCAGCGGAAGTTTCGCTGCCGACTGGCGGCCATTATCAAACTGTCGGGCAAGTATATTTTTGTCAACCGCAGTGGCGTTAAGGTGGCGGAGAAAGACCGCAACAGCCTGGCGGTAGCGTTGAAAAGAGGCACGCTGAAACGCCTGGATGATGGCATGCTGTTTGATCGGGCCCTGGAAGCGGTGATTGGCAGTTTGCGAAACCCCAGATCCGATTAATGATTGTCCTGTATCTCCGCATTGGCTTCAGGCTTTTAAACTACTGGACCTATCCACTTAATACCTGTGTAATTAACCCTGCAAAAACGGGGGTGTAAAAGGGCATTTTGTGGATACGACAATTGTAGGGGGCTGGCTGAGCGGTGCGCGGCCGTTACCATCTTCCAATTATAATGAACGCCCTGAGGGCGAAATTGTGGATTTATTGGTGATTCACAATATCAGCCTGCCGCCGGGGCAATTCGGTGGTGGCTATATCGAACAATTTTTTTGCAACCACCTGGATCCGGATCTGGACCCTTATTTCTCCACCATTGCCGATCTGCGGGTTTCCTCACATTTGTTGATTGATCGCGGAGGCAGAGTGACCCAGTTCGTGCCTTTTACCGCCAGAGCCTGGCACGCGGGTTGCTCCTGTTTTCGGGGGCGCGACAACTGCAACGATTTTTCCATTGGCATAGAACTGGAAGGCACGGATACCGACGCCTTCACTGACCCACAATATTCGGCTCTGGTTGCAGTTACCGTCTCCCTTATGCGAGAGTACCCTGCGTTGACAGCGGACCGCATTACCGGCCACTGCGATATTGCGCCGGGACGTAAAACAGACCCCGGGGCAGCGTTTGATTGGCCCAGATATTTAACGAGTCTCTAAGGAATTTACCATGGTGTTACTGTCTGTGTTAATCGTGCTTGGATTAATTCAGCTATGGGGGTCGGGGGCACCATTACATCACGATCTCTGGTTCCAGCGTTGGGTCATTTTCCTGCGCAGTGGGCAGCTTGCGGCCACGCCCGGTGCTGTATTGGTGATCGCTTTGTCGGTACCCTTGCTGGCGCTGATATTTTTATTACATATAGTTACCTCGACGCAAGCCTGGCTTTCGCTGTTTGTGTCGGTTCCTGTGTTGCTCTACTGTCTGGGGCGCGGTGAATATTCCTCCGCTGTTCAGGCTTATTTATTGGCCTGGAGCGGCCGTGACTGGCCGGCGGCAGTGGCGGCGGCGAGAGAACTGGGTGCCGCTATCGACAGTGACTATATGGCCGATAATACGCCACAGCACTGGCCCGACCTACACCGACGGATGCTTTCGGCCTCGGGTTATCGAGGCTTTGAACGAATGTTTGCGGTACTTTTCTGGTTCGTTTTGCTGGGCCCGGCGGGGGCTCTGCTGTATCGCTTGAGTGCCCTGTACACGGAGTGGGCAAAAGATCAAAATGATGGTGTCGTCGCCGAACGTTGGCTGTGGCTGCTGGAGTGGCCGGCGGTGCGGATATTGGGTATTTCCTTCGCTCTGACCGGTAATTTTGTCGGCTGTTTTCAACAATGGCGTGACTTTTTGATTTGTACTGAAAGCTCCTCGGCGACGGTTTTGATGTACGCTGTTCGCGGCGCCCTGAGTCTTGGTGAGCGGGTAAGCCTGGAGGTTTCCGATAATGAGTTGCGAGCTCTGCAATCATTATTATCACGCACGCTACTGTTGTGGGTTTGTCTATTAGCTATATTTACCTTGTTTATGTAGTGTATTGACAAATTTTAGATGTTTGACCTGGAGTAGACTATGCCTATCGCAATTGCCGGTAAACCCCGGCGGGCAAAAGGTGAACAGACCCGTCGCCAAATATTGGAAGCGGCCTTGAGGGTTATTGCCCAGCAGGGCTACAGGGCACTTACCCACCGGGCGGTGGCAAAGGAAGCGGCCGTAAACCTGTCTTTGACGACTTACTATTTTAAAGACCTGGGGGAAATGGTGGCTGAGGCTTTTCGCCACCACAAAGACGAGGTGGCCAAGGAGGTGGACATCCAGTGGCGGGAAATCTTCAAACATCTGGACCAGTACGACAGTGAGCAATTGCAGCAAAGCAGTGTGCGCCGCGACTTGATCCAGTATCTTTCGCGGACTATGACCGACTACATCCAGTATCAGATTGAGCAGAGATCTCAGGGCATTGCGGTGGAGATGACGTTCTTCTTCGATTTGCATCTGGATGCGTTCCAGCGCGAACAGGCTTATAAGCTGTGCAGTCGGTTTTTAGACTCTTTTGAACATGTTTGCGAACGTCTTGGCAGCCCGGACCCGCAGGCAGATGCCGAATTGATTCTGGGGACATTGCACCGCCTGGAGTACGAGGCGGTTGCGGTTCCAAGGTTATACAATCCCGAAGCGGTTTATCGCCAAACTTATCGTCTCCTCGACGCGCTCCTGGGTGGCGTTGAATAAAAGGAGTATTGCTGTGTGTGAGTACTTACAATCGGTGTGACGTAGAAAAATCAACGTATTTAAAAGGGTGGTTATTCATGACAACAGGGTTTGAATAATTGCTTGACGGCGTTGGAGGAGAGGCATATTATGAAATTCCTCACCGGTCGCACTGTACAAATTTACAGTTCTCCTCAACTTGGCAGGGATGCGCCACTAGCACTAGAACCACTGAACTGCTGCTGTGCCTCGACCGGTGGGGGCCAGGCTAATTCTATTACCGGGAAAATCAATAAAATGCCTTCTTTTGACGTTGTTTCGGAAGTCGACAAACACAGTTTGACCAACTCGGTCGATCAAGCCAGTCGGCTGATTGGCAACCGCTTCGATTTTAAGGGTGTGGATGCTAAATTTGAGCTGAATGAACAATTGATCACCCTATTCGCTGAAGTGGACTTCCAGATAGAGCAAATGTTCGATGTTCTCAATTCCGCACTGCATAAAAATAAAATAGATATCAAATGCCTGTCGCGTGGGGATCTGCAACAGTCCGGCAAGCAGGTGAAGCAGGAGATTACCGTGCGCACGGGGCTGGACACGCTGCTCAGTAAAAAGATGGTAAAAATGATCAAGGACTCGAAACTAAAGGTCCAGGCCCAGATTCAGGGTGATCAGCTGCGGGTGAACGGCAAAAAGCGCGATGATTTACAGGCGGTCATGGCGCTGTTGAGAGAGTCCGATATCGACCTGCCGTTGCAGTTTACCAATTTCCGCGATTAAGCTTAAAATACGGGCTTGTCTAGAAAATAGCCGCCTACCCTTGCGCGCGATTGAGGTGATTGGTCAGGGGCTCGCTCGAAGTGGGTCCCTGCTCGCGGCCATTCCAGGGCGCGACCACAAACAGGAGCGCCATGCCCGGTAGTGCAAGGAGGCCACAGACATAGAAAAAAAGCTCCCAGCCTACCTGCTCGACAACAAAACCGGTGCCGGCATTGGCTAACGTCCGGGGCAGCGAAGCCATGGCCGACAGCAAGGCAAACTGGGTGGCTGTATAGCTTTTGTGGGTGATGCTTGCGATAAAAGCTACCGAGGCCGCCGTTCCCAGCCCCACGCCCAGATATTCGAAACCGATTACCAGTGCCAGCAGCCAGGCAATAGCGCCGCTGTGAGCCAGCAGTGCAAAACCGAAAATGGACAGTACCTGCACCAGGCCAAAAATCCACAACGCCCGATTAATACCGATACGGATCATCAGCACTCCGCCCAGAATACTGCCGATAATCATCGGCCAGAGCGCGGCATTTTTAGCTATCAGGCCGATTTCAGTCAGGCTGAACCCCAAATGGATATAGAAAGGTGTCGACAGTGCTGTAGCGAGGTTGTCCCCCAGTTTATAAAAAAACAGGAACGCGAGAATCAACAGAGCCCGTTGCGTCCCGGAACGGGAAAAAAATTCTTTAAAGGGGGCGACTATCGCCTCGTGCAGTGTGTGAGGGTGGAACGATCGCACCGGCTCGGCAATACAAAGCGTTAGCACAACGCCGATCAGCATAAACAATGAGGTGACAATGAACACACTTTGCCAGGAAAAATAATCCGCCAAAACCAAAGACAGCGCACCTGGGACGAAGCCGGCGATTCGGTAGGCATTGATATGAATGGAATTGCCAAAGCCAAGCTCGGCATCCGGCAACAGCTCGCGGCGGTAAGCGTCTAGTACAACATCCTGAGTTGCGCTGAAAAAAGCCACGGCCACAGCGAGATAGGCAACCGACCACAATGACGTTTGGGTATCGAACAGTGGAAACGCGGCGACCGAAATCATGAGAAGTATCTGGCTGATCAACATCCAACCCCGGCGAAGCCCCAGAAAAGGCAGTTCAAATCGATCCAGCAGGGGTGACCAGAGGAATTTCCAGATGTAGGGGACAGTGCTGAGGGAAAACAATCCGATTTCGGCAAGGCCCACGTTTTGTTTGGTGAGCCAGGCAGGGATCAGCTGCGCGAGAATGTAGTAGGGTAGTCCGGAAGCAAATCCGGTAAATATGCAAATAACTGTGCGGCGATTAGCCACCGCCCTACCAATATCTCGCCACTCCATAATGCGCCCGCCAGTCGCCCATCAATCAAAGGCAACTACCTTACCCAATTACTTCTGGAGTCTCCAGCAAAAGCGGCTTCAGTCACCGTTAATTTTTGATGTTTTGTGCGCCGCTCCTGCACTGTGCCCGCGGCTTAAAATTGTCATATAGGTCTCGTTATAGCGATGGGTTCAGGTAGAATTAGCGCCGTTTATCAGCGGTGGGTATGAAATTGTGAAGTGGGCTGTATGGCTATTAATGCTTGAAGCGGGTTTGACAACGGCGGTCGCCGGCGCCGGTGAGTTGATCCTCAAAAATGGCGACCGTCTCCGGGGCGATCTTGTGAAACTGGAGGGTGAATCAGTCACGTGGGCCTCGGATACGTTTGGGAACTTGGAGGTGCCCAAAATTAAAATAGAGAAGCTGCTTACTACAACACTGCTGAAAATGGATGGGCATTCGGAGCCCTGCACCGTGACTGGGGTCACCCGGGGTGAGTTTTCCTACAGTTGTGCGGACAATACCAATGGTCGACTTTCACTGCTGACCCTGGAAAGGGCTGTACCTTACGAGGATCATCTGGCCGGTGTCCACAGCTATCGCGGCAAGTTGGCGCTGGCGGGAACCCATTCGCGAGGCAACACCAAGGAGGAAGACTGGGAACTGGACTCGGAAGTGGAATTTCGGCGCGGAGACTACCGACATGTGGCGGTGGTGGAATTCGAGAGCCGAACGGTGGGCAGTGCCCCGGCGACAGAGGAGTTTGCCTTGAGTTACAGCCTGGACTGGTTCTTTCAGGAGCGCTGGTTCTGGAACAACGATGTGACCATTGGTGCCGACGAATCCAAAAATATTGACGAGCGTTACCTGATGGGTAGCGGTTTTGGTTTTCAGTTTTGGGAGAATGACGTCAGTGCACTGTCAGTTCAATCCGGATTGAGTGTTGTAAAAGAGCTTTTCGACCGCGTTGATCTCACCGATGATACTTTCGACTCCGAAAGTAACCGCATTGCCTGGCGTTGGGCCACTAACTTTCGCTACGCACTGCCTTTTTCCACCAGTCTGAGTCACAAGCATGAATTGCTGTATTCGCTTGAAGACAGTGACGACTGGGAGTTTGATTCCGCAACCGCTTTGAACATACCGCTCGGAGCCGGGCTGTTTTCTGAATTTAAAATGGAGTACGACTACAATGGGCTGCTCCTGCAGGATGAGCGCAGGGCTGATACCAAATTCAGTGTCGGCGTGGGCTATGTGTGGTAGGGTGCTTTGGGTATAACACGGGGTCGGCACAGTGTTAGGCGGACGTCCGCCGGATCGAAGGCACAAATACCCCGGGTTATCGAGAAGTTACTGAAAGTCCGGCTAACGTTCTCACGGAATACCCCAGTGGGGAAAGAATAGGGGAGTGAAATAAAAATGGCAGTAAAGACCGTTGCAAGGATTACAGTAAAGGCTGTAAAAAAGGTTTTTATCGGTAAAGATAGATATAAGTGATGCGCACTTTGTTGCTATTGTTTGTGCTCGTGCCTATTGCGGAAATCTGGGTCTTGATTGCTGTAGGTGAGCAAATTGGTGCATTGCCGACCATCGGTATCGTTTTGCTGACAGCGATGATTGGCGTTGCCCTTTTGCGCCAGCAGGGCGTCAGTACATTAATACGGGTACAACAGCGCCTCGAAGTGGCAGAGGTTCCGGCCCGGGAGGTATTTGAAGGTGTGATCATCGCGGTCGGTGGGGCACTGTTATTGACACCGGGGTTTATTACCGATGCCTTTGGTTTTGCCTGTCTGATTCCGGTGACGCGAAGGCTGCTTATCCGGCAGCTGCTCTCACGTATCCACATTCTTCAGGAGGGGGGGCATCACGGTCCTCCGGGCAAGAGACCGTCGCCCTCGGGGCGCGGGAAAACCATAGACGGCGAATATCGCCGAGAAGACTGAGAAATTTTTCCTTGGGGGATTGAATTCCGGCAATTTATCCCCATCTACCGGTAAACCTAGATTTTGGCTTCATTGCTTCGACGCAGTGAGGCTGACCTGAGGCTGGTAAAACTGGCAAGCGCCAGGACATCGCTTCTCAATTTTTATTTGGAAGGGGGTCCTGGGCTTGAAAGTCCGCCGAAAGGCATTATATAGGCATTCAACCCCGGGACTACCCGGTTCAGTGTTCAAAAACGTAAGTTTTGGAGAATAAGTCGATGAAGATTCGTCCGTTACACGATCGTGTTGTGGTTCGCCGCAAGGAAGAAGAAACAACTTCCGCCGGTGGCATTGTGTTGCCTGGTTCCGCTCAGGAAAAGCCTAATCAAGGTGAAGTTGTCGCCGTGGGCAGTGGGCGTGTATTGGATAATGGAGAAGTTCGCGCCGTTGATGTCAAAGTAGGTGATCTTGTGGTCTTTGGGAAATATGCCGGAAGTGACACCATCGAAGTTGATGGGGAGGAATTGGTTATTCTGAGCGAATCCGACATTAAGGCAGTAGTAGAATAAAAGAGCTGAATAAGCGCTTTTGCAAATCTCATTTTTGGTAAAGTCAGATAATAGAGAAACAATTAAGGAACCTGAATTATGGCAGCTAAAGACGTTAAATTCGGCGATCAAGCCCGCCAGAAATTGTTGGCAGGCGTCAATATCCTGGCTGACGCGGTCAAAACCACATTGGGCCCCAAAGGCCGCAATGTTGTCCTGGACAAATCTTTCGGTGCACCTACAGTCACTAAAGATGGTGTTTCTGTCGCCAAAGAAATCGAACTTTCAGACAAGTTCGAAAATATGGGGGCGCAAATGCTGAAGGAAGTCGCTTCCAAAGCTTCCGACGACGCCGGTGACGGTACTACCACTGCAACGGTATTGGCCCAGTCTATTGTTAACGAAGGCCTGAAGTCGGTGGCAGCCGGCATGAACCCGATGGACCTCAAACGCGGCATCGACAAGGCGGTAATTGCTGCCGTAGCCCATATCAAATCCGTAGCTCAGCCCTGCGAAGACGGCAAGTCCATTGCTCAGGTAGGAACTATTTCCGCCAACAGTGATGAGTCGATCGGCAAAATCATCGCCGACGCTATGGAAAAAGTGGGTAAAGAAGGTGTTATCACGGTTGAAGAGGGTAACAGCCTGGATAACGAACTCGATGTGGTTGAAGGTATGCAGTTCGACCGCGGTTACCTGTCCCCCTACTTCATCACCAACCAGGACAACATGAGTGTTGAGCAGGAGAGCCCTTACATTCTGCTGGTCGACAAAAAAATCTCCAATATCCGCGAACTGCTGCCGTTGCTGGAGTCGGTCGCAAAAGCCAGCAAGCCGCTGATTATTGTGGCTGAAGATGTTGAAGGTGAGGCTCTGGCTACCCTGGTTGTCAATAATATGCGCGGTATCGTTAAAGTCGCCGCCTGTAAGGCGCCCGGTTTCGGCGATCGCCGCAAGGCCATGCTGCAGGACATCGCGGTTTTGACGGGCGGCACCGTGATCTCCGAAGAAGTGGGTCTGGATCTTGAAGGTGCCACTCTGGAACATCTGGGACAGGCCAAGCGGGTTACCATGTCCAAAGAAAACACCACTATCGTAGATGGCGCTGGTCAGGTGGGTGACATCGAATCCCGTGTGGCTCAAATTCGCACCCAAATCGAAGAAACCACTTCTGACTACGATCGCGAAAAACTGCAGGAGCGTGTTGCCAAGCTGGCGGGTGGTGTTGCCGTCATCAAAGTGGGCGCGGCTACCGAAGTAGAGATGAAAGAGAAGAAGGCGCGTGTGGAAGACGCTCTGCATGCGACTCGTGCGGCGGTTGAAGAAGGTGTGGTTCCGGGTGGTGGCACCGCGCTGATCCGCGCCGTCGATGCGCTCGCCGAGCTGACCGGTGACAACGAAGACCAGAATGCCGGTATTAATATTGCCCGCCGCGCATTGGAATCGCCTTTGCGTCAAATTGTTGCCAATGCGGGGGAAGAGTCTTCCGTTATCACTGATAAAGTCAAGCAAGGCGAGGGTAACTTTGGGTTCAACGCCGCGACTGGCGAGTATGGCGATATGCTGGAAATGGGTATTCTCGATCCGGCTAAAGTTGCCCGCACCGCTTTACAGGCCGCCGGTTCCATTGCCGGTCTGATGGTTACTACGGAAGCCATGGTTGCCGACAAACCCGAAGATAAAGCCCCGGCACCTGCACCGGATATGGGCGGTATGGGCGGTATGGGCGGTATGATGTAAATACCGGACCGCTTTTTCGCATATCAAGCGCCTGCAAAGGCATCGGCAAAGCGGCCCATTGGGCCGCTTTGTTTTTTTATGAATATGCATAGATGTTTCAAATAAACTTAATGAATTTATAAAGGATTGACTTTATATATGGAAGTTGGCACAGTCTACGACGACCTTAAACTCCACTAAAATACAGATAAAAGGTAGCCTGATAATGAGCATAGAATTACCTCCTCTACCCTACGCAAAAGACGCCCTGGCTCCGCATATTTCCGAGGAAACTATCGAGTATCATTACGGCAAGCACCATCAGACCTATGTCGACAAGCTCAATGGGTTGCTGCCCGGCACTGCCTTTGAGGGAAAATCCCTGGAAGAAATTGTCAAGACTTCCGAAGGCGGCATGTTTAATAATGCAGCGCAAATCTGGAATCATACTTTTTACTGGAATTGCCTGGCGCCCAATGGTGGCGGCGAAGCCTCGGGGGCAGTGGCGCAAGCCATTAACGCTGCGTTTGGATCATTCGATAAATTTAAAGAAACATTTACCACTTCAGCGGTCAACAACTTTGGTTCCGGGTGGACCTGGTTGGTCAAAAAAACAGACGGTAGCGTTGAAATTGTCAATACCAGCAATGCCGCTACCCCCCTCACCGATGACACCGTAACACCACTGCTAACGGTGGATGTGTGGGAACATGCGTATTATATCGACTACCGCAATGCGCGGCCCAAATACATGGAAGCTTTCTGGGCGCTGGTGAATTGGGAGTTTGTTAACGCCAATTTTGCCTGAGTTTTGCCGCAGCCTTTTTCTTTTATGGTTTACAGAGAAGTTGCGGGCTTCGAGAAGCAGTGGAGAGTAACGGGCTGTCAGCGTTAACCGGATCACAATCCACTGAGAATAGCCGGGTGTTTTCCCGGCTTTGTTGTTTTATGTGGATGTTAATATTGACTTAGCTCTGCTATAACAGACAACGACATCGCAGGGTAGCTTCTCAATAACCCGGGGTATTGAGACGTTACTCAGGTATCAAGCAATCTTAAACTAAGCTTTCAAACCGATAAGAGCCCTGAAGACAATGGCAGCGGACCGCAAAGAACCGACACTTACCAGCATAGTCCCGGACCGGGATGAAATCGCTACCCATCAACAGCGTATGAAGGCCGGCGCCAACCGTCCCCGGCAAACGGCAGCGCCCGGCGCTGCCCGTGCGACGGTTAATACAAAGGTTGTGCGCTCCCCGCTCGCCCCGTTCGCTTTTCTATTGGCGTTGGCCGGGTTGGGGCTGGCGGGGTTTGGTTACTGGCAATTGCTTGCCGCACAGAAGGTAATCCTCGACTCCGACAGCCGTATCGCGGAGCTGGAAAAACGCCTCGAACTTTCCGATGACGAATCGAGTCAGTCGGTAACCGCCCTTCAGGCCCGCTTGAAAGAGGCGGATTCAGAAATTAGCAAACTCTGGGGGGTGGCTTACGACCGTAACCGCAAGTCGATTCAAACCCAGCAAAAGTCCCTCGCCAATCTGGAAAAAGCGCTCAAGTCCGTGTCCACCGATACCAAACAGGCTCTCAGCGCTGCCAAATCGCAGAGCGGCGCGGTGACGAGCTTGCAAAAACAGAGCGAAGAAAGACAAAAACAGGTCGCCAACCTGCAAACCGAATTGCGAGAGCAACAACTGCAGACGCAGGCGGTCGTGGATTTGGCCAACCGCCTCGAACAGCAGTTGAGGAGCCTTGAGACCGATGTGGTTAAACGGGTTAAAAGCAATGAAGAGGCGATAGCGGCGATCGATGGCTATCGGCGCAATATCAACCGGGAACTTTTGCAAATACGGGAACAGTTGCAGCAAAAATTTACCGCGCCAGCGGCTTCCGTGCCTGGCCAGCCCTAAGTTTTCAGGTTGGCTGCAGTAATCTGTCATTGTAGTCTTTTTGTTGGCACTCAAAGTTTCAGGGTGTTGGTTCTCCTGGCATAAGTGGTGGTTAATGCCTTTTTAATTCAGGTTGCGATCAATGGGCAAGTCTGCATGGAAGCTGAGTTTGCCGATATGAACTCGGGTAAAAGCGGCGGGCATGGTGTAAAATTTATGCCGCTTGAATAACACCGTTTAACCTGAAGAGACGTTGCCCCATGACCACCGTGATTCGCCAGGACGACCTGATTGACAGTGTCGCCGACGCGCTACAGTTTATTTCTTACTACCACCCCATCGATTTTATCCAGGCGTTGTTTGAAGCGTATCAGAAAGAAGCCAACCAGGCCGCAAAAGACGCGATGGCTCAAATCCTTATTAATTCTCGCATGTGCGCCCAGGGTCATCGTCCCATTTGTCAGGATACAGGAATAGTGACGGTCTTCTTGCGCGTGGGCATGGATGTGCAGTGGCAGGGGGACATGGGCGTTGCGGATATGGTTAATGCCGGCGTCAGAAAGGCTTACACCTATTCCGACAATATACTGAGAGCGTCGATCCTGGAGGATCCCGATGGCGCACGCAAAAATACGGGGGACAATACTCCGGCGGTCATTCACTACGAACTGGTTCCCGGCAATCAGGTCGAAGTGCATGTGGCAGCCAAAGGCGGAGGCAGTGAGGCCAAAACCAAGTTCGCCATGCTCAATCCCTCGGATTCTATCGTCGACTGGGTGCTCAGTGTGGTCCCGCAAATGGGGGCCGGCTGGTGTCCGCCGGGTATGTTGGGAATAGGTATCGGCGGCACCGCAGAAAAAGCGATGCTGCTGGCGAAAGAAGCGCTGCTGGAGCCTATCAATATACAGGCCTTGAGAGAACGGGGGGCGGGCAGCAGGGCCGAAGAGCTGCGCCTGGAATTAATGGATAGGGTCAATGCGCTCGGTATAGGCGCCCAGGGCCTCGGTGGCCTCACCACCGTATTGGACGTCAAGGTCAAAGACTACCCGACCCACGCGGCCAACAAGGCGGTAGCGATTATTCCCAACTGTGCCGCGACCCGTCATACTCACTTTATTCTCAAAGGGGACGGGCCGGCGCTGCAAACGCCGCCAAATCTGGAAGATTGGCCGGAAATTACCTGGGACGTTGGCGAGAGTGTGCGTCGTGTCAATCTCGACACCCTCAAAGCCGACGATATTCAGGGTTGGAAACCGGGTGAAACCCTGCTGCTGTCGGGCAGGATGTTGACCGGTCGCGACGCGGCCCACAAAAAAATGGTCGATATGCTGGCACAAGGGGAAACGCTGCCGGTGGATATGACGGGGCGTTTTATTTACTACGTGGGACCGGTCGATCCGGTGCGCGACGAAGTCGTGGGGCCAGCAGGTCCCACCACGGCGACGCGGATGGATAAATTTACCCGCACCATGCTGGAACAAACCGGGTTGCTGGGCATGATCGGTAAAGCCGAGCGAGGGCCGGCGGCGATAGAAGCCATCCGCGACAACGAATCGGTTTATTTGATGGCGGTGGGCGGCGCGGCTTATCTGGTTGCCCAGGCGATCAAGTCGGCGCAGGTGGTCGCATTTCCGGAGCTGGGGATGGAAGCGATATACGAATTCGACGTTAAGGATATGCCGGTGACGGTAGCCGTGGATGCGAGAGGCGAATCCGTGCATCAGATTGGCCCCCGGATATGGAAAGCCAGGATTGAAGAACGCAGGGCTGTTGAGGTAGTGTAACCGGTACACGGGCAGTGACGAGTACACTCACGTAATCCGAGCAGAGATATGCAGGAATTAACCGGACTTATCTGTGAAGCTTGCCGGGCTGATGCGCCCAGAGTCAGTGCAGAAGAGCTGACTGAATACTGTCGTCAGATCCCTAAATGGGCGTTGCGCCAGGAACAGGGCGTCGATCAGCTGCGGCGTGAATTTTCCTTCAAAGACTTTCGCCAGGCACTGGCATTTACCCAGATGGTTGGTGAACTGGCGGAGTCTCACGGCCACCACCCCGCACTTGTTACCGAAAGGGAACAGAACTACAGGGAAACGTTATGCGCAAACTGATTTTCATCGGCGGGTCATCGTTCTTAACGTCATTATCAACATCCGTTTTACTGTTTTTGGGGTTGCCGGTTGCCTTGGCGGCAGACGACCCGGTCAATGATCTGAGCCGAATTCAAGCGCCGCAAAACCTGGAGAATATTCATGTTCAACCCCTGGCTGGCGACAAGCACGCGTCCCAGTATCTGATTTTTATCAAAAATGCGGTAAACCCCCATTTCCACAAAACCCATTCAGAAACCATCTACATCCTGGAAGGAAAGGGCATGTTTCGGCTGGGTGAAAAAGACATTGCCGTGGCACCAGGGTTTTTTATCCAAGTGCCGGCAAACACCGTTCACGGGGTAAAAGTAACGTCCGCTGAACCCATGAAAGTCCTGTCGGTGCAGGCGCCGCAGTTTTTGGGTAAAGACCGGGTTTTTGTTGATAAATAACTCATTCAGTACAAGATTTGCCTATTTCGGTACATGATTTGTCTATTTCGGTACATAATTTACAAAAGATTTATGGCCAATGGTTAGGGTTCTCTGCGATTCCGCACTGGCGGCAAGGGAGCCTCTTCACTACAATGATAACTAAACAGAGACGATTTTTACCTTGTCAATTGGTGTGCTCCATTCTCACATTGGTTAATGTTCGATTTTTTAACCATCCACTACCCGTCAGCGCTTCAGCGCATGCGGTCGGTGTTACCGGCTGTGGGTACAACGAATCTTTGAAACCAGCCCTCGATAATCAACGCTGTATACTCATCTCTCTACGTTCAATGGCGGAGGTAGACAATGTCAGATATCCCTAATCACAGCCTGGTTAATGATTTCCCGGAAAGCCGGGATTTGATTCGACAGCTTAAGCAGGATGATCCTGAATTTGCCCGTATGGCGGCTGAATACCATGATTTGGATCATCAGGTTCGCGGATTGGAAATGCGCTCTGTACCCACAAGTGACGAGAATTTTGGAGAGCTGAAAAAAAGGCGTTTATTATTGAAAGACGAGCTTTACGCGATCATTAAAAAGAATCATCCCGAATTGGATGTCCCGGACTGACTTTATGGGGAGGGTGGATGATTCTATTTTAATCGATACTGAATCGGGATTTGTTCCAGGGAACTGACTGGCCGGGTGAGTTTTTGCAACAACCCGTCGTGAATATCGTAAATCCAGCCGTGTACGGACAGTGATTGGCCGCGCATCCACGCATTCTGAACCACATTTGTATGGGCCACATTGGCCACTTGCTGGGCTACATTGAGTTCACACAGACGATCTATTTGCTGTTTTTCCGTCTGTGTGCCGGTAAAATCCTGTCGGTGGCGAAAATAAATATCGCGAATATTGCGCAGCCAGTGGTCTATCAGCCCCAACTGCTTATCATCCAGAGCGGCCTTAACTCCCCCACACCCGTAGTGACCGCAGACAATAATATGTTTAACTTTCAATACATCGACCGCGTAATCCAATACCGACAGACAGTTCAAATCCGTGTGGATAACGACATTGGCTACATTGCGATGAACGAACAGCTCCCCCGGCAAAAGTCCGACAATCTCATTGGCGGGGACCCGGCTGTCGGAGCAGCCAATCCAAAGGAACTCAGGGGCCTGTTGTTTGGCCAAGCGGGTAAAGAAGTCGGGAATGTCAGACTTGATCCGCTTGGCCCACTCGATATTGTTATGAATGAGTTCGTTCAGTTCGTCCATAGCCTTGTACACATACTTTTAGGGTGGATGAGAGTATACCTCAAATAACAGGTAGAATAGCCCGCTATAGGCTTATCTAACAACTGAGAGGGGGATGCAGTGAATACACTATACTGGCATGACTATGAAACCTGGGGTAGTGTGCCCGCCCGGGATAAGCCCGCCCAGTTTGCCGGTATCAGAACCGACGAAAACCTGAATATTGTCGGTGAACCTTTGACACTTTACTGTCGGCCCGCCCGCGATATGCTGCCGCAGCCGGAGGCTTGCCTGGTAACAGGCATCACGCCGCAGCGAGCGCAACACGAAGGTGTGGCGGAATATCAGTTTATGGCCGCAGTGCACCGCGAACTGTCGCGGCCTGGCACCTGTGGTGTAGGTTACAACAGTGTGCGCTTCGACGATGAAGTCACTCGCTACGGGCTCTACCGCAATTTTTACGACCCCTATGAAAGGGAGTGGAAAAACGGTAATTCCCGTTGGGATATTATCGACATGGTGCGCCTGACTCGGGCGTTGCGCCCTGAAGGGATTGAATGGCCCACTCGGGATGACGGCAAACCGAGTTTTAAGCTCGAACATTTGACGGCGGCCAATGGCCTGTCTCACGAATCTGCCCACGATGCCCTGTCCGATGTCTACGCCACCATCAAGCTGGCGAAATTAATTAAATCCCGTCAGCCGGCGCTGTTCGATTATCTCTATCGGATGCGCACTAAACAGTCTGTCGGCAAAATGATCGATCTGAAAACCCGCAAACCTTTGCTGCATATTTCCTCGATGTTTGCGGCCGAAAATGGCTGCGCTGCGTTGGTCATTCCACTGGTCATGCATCCTGTCAATAAAAATGCAGTCATTGCATACAACCTGTCGGAGGATCCCAGGCCGCTGCTAGAGCTGCCGGCGGAGAAGATTCGCGAACGGATGTTTACAGCGCAAAGCGAGCTGCCTGAGGGACTGGGGCGCATTCCATTAAAATTGGTGCACCTCAACAAATGTCCGGTATTGGTAACGGCCAGGTTGCTGGACGCGGCGGCGGCACAGCGACTGAACATCGATCGCTCGCGGTGTGAAAGGCACTGGCAGCTACTTGTCGGTGCGGGGGACAGGTTACAGCCTAAGCTACAGGACATTTTTCGAGAGTCCGGTTTTGCACCGGCCACAGATCCGGAACAGATGCTCTACGCGGGGTTTTTAAATGATGAAGACCGCCTGACACAGGCCGATGTGAGGCAGGCATCCGCGGAAGCCTTGAGGGACCATACGTTCAGCTTTCATGATAAACGTCTGCCTGAATTGCTGTTTCGTTACCGGGCGCGAAACTTCCCCGAATCACTGTCCGAAGCGGAATTACAGCAGTGGAGTGAATTTTGTTACCAGCGTCTAACGGACCCAGAGGCCGGTGCCTCCATCACCCTGGACGTCTACGGAGAGAAAATCGCCGAATTGCGGCAGCAGCCCGACCTCAACATAGAACATCTGCGCATACTCGATGCGCTGGAAGAGTACGGGGAGGAACTCATATGCATTTAGGGGCGTGCACGAAATGCGGAAAGAAACTTACAGTGCTCATCGAATGGCTGTGCACGGTCTAACAGACTCAAAGCCGTTCGAATTCGATCTGGTATTTCCCTGTAACGGCCTTTGCCTGAAAAATTTTTGCCTGGTTATATTTTTCTTTGACCAGGTCGTAAATTTTGCGTTTGACTGCTGTATCTGTGTAGATGCCGAAGTACACAGCCGTAATTTCACGGCGCTCGAATTTGACATCGTCAAACCACAGGTTGTCCGGAACGTGGTTTTTCAACCCCTGTTCGTGTTCCCGCTCGCGGAAACAACGCCATTCCTGTGCGGCATTAAAGATCGGTGATTTAGTGGTGAATTTTTCGTAAAAATACGCCTGGGCGTGGAAGCTGGTGTTGTTAATTATTACCGCGATCTGTTCTTTTAGGGTGGTAATCTCCGGTCTTATCGCTTTATAGTTAACCGGCTTGGGGTTGGGCAGGGCGGTAAATTCTCCGCACCGGAAACGCATGGCGACACCGCGATGGTTGTCACCGTACTGGCTCCAAGCTGTCAGGTTATCCGGTTTGGCGCTGAAACAGCAGATGCGTAGATTGCGGGTAAACCGCCTCCAGTCAGTCATGATCTTATCGATGGCGATCTGGCGTTGGTCGACCACTTGTGATAACAGCTCCTTAAGTACCTCTTCGGCTTCTTCCGGCGAGGCGAAGCGCTCCTCATCCCGCCAACGTCGAATGGCTGCCATTAGAGGTGTTTGTCCCTGTGGAGCGTCTTTGGCGAATATCATCGCCGCCGCCATTTTAATGGATGCCTGTAGCAGAATATGGGGATCGAAATTCAGTCCACTTTCATGGTTGAGCTCAAAGGGATCGGAAAACAGGTGTGGAGCACTCCAGCGTAACGACTGTGTTGTCAATATTTTTTCAGCGGTTGTACCGATGCAGTATTTGATCAGTGTTTCCGGGTGGTTTATGGGCACAATGATTCCTTGCTGCTGATGGGGCCCGGCACGGCGGGTGTGAGTTTACTTTTTATAGGTTTTGGTTCTTTCATTAATGGAATTAATAAGTTTTTTAAAACATTCATCATCTCTAGCCACTTTTCATGGCCACTTTCCATGGCCACTTTCCATAGCGCCATAGCGTCTGTCCCTTTTTCGTAGCAACTTTCGCTCAAATGCTAATTTCCCATTCGCAGAGTGAAGGATACAATAGCACAGCGAGAAATTCGCCCCCGGCCACTATTGATTTTGAAGACACAGTTGATTTTGAAGGAGTCCCCGTGGATTTTGTTGGCACCCATATTTTATCTGTCGAGCAATTTGAGCGTTGTGATATTGAACGGATCTTTGAAGTGGCCGACACCATGCAGCCCTACGCATTGCGGCAACGGGTAACGCGGGTGCTGGAAGGTGCAATTCTGGGAAATATGTTCTTCGAGCCCAGCACTCGAACCCGGATAAGCTTTGGTTGCGCCTTTAATTTGCTCGGCGGAGAAGTCCGGGAGACGACCGGTTTCAAAAGTTCCGCAATTGTAAAAGGGGAATCCCTTTACGACACGGCAAGGGTTTTGTCAGGGTACAGTGATGTTATCTGTATGCGTCATCCGCAAGCGGGTTCCGTAGCGGAATTCGCCGCTGCCAGCAGGGTACCGGTCATAAACGGCGGCGACGGCCCCAATGAACACCCCAGCCAGGCATTACTGGATCTGTACACGATCCGCAAAGAGCTGGCCGGGCGTGGCCGGGGTGTCGACGGAATGCGCATAGCCATGATCGGGGATCTGAAATACGGCCGCACGGTGCACTCTTTATGCAAGTTATTGGCCCTGTTCAAAGGGGTGCAGATTTTTTTCGTTTCGCCCCGGGAGTTGGGTATGCCTGCTTATATTATTGAGGAATTACACCAGGCTGGCCACAAAGTGGAGGTGTCGGACGAATTGACCCAGAGTATTTCCCAGGTCGATATTGCCTATTCCACCCGTATTCAGGAAGAGCGCTTTGCCTCTCGGGAGGAAGCCGATAGCTACCGGGGCCGATTTCGGCTTAACCAGACCATCTATACCCAGTATTGTGACCCCAATACGGTGATCATGCATCCTTTGCCGCGAGATTCGCGGGAAAGTGCCAATGAGCTTGATAGCGATCTCAATCAAAACCCCAATCTAGCTATATTTCGCCAGGCAGATAATGGTGTGTTGGTACGCATGGCGTTGTTCGCACTCGTACTGGACATCGTGGATCAGGTCGATCGATACGCCAGAAACGTAAATTGGTATCACGCCAGCCGCAATTGAAATGTACGGGAAATTGTAACTTCTCAATAACCCGGGGTATTTGTGCCTTCGATTCGGCGGCGCCGCAAAGCAGTGCTTTGCAAACGGCTTGCCTCACCCATGTAGGCTTGGCGTGGGCATCCATGCCTCCGACAGTCTGGGCCAACTACCTCCGGACGTCCGCCTGACACTGTGCTTACCCCGACTTATTGAGAAGTTACGGGAAATTCTCAAACGTAATAGATTTTAGGCCGTGTACGGCATTATTTAATTGTAATAACCGTAGATAGTGTGGCACAAGACAGCGTTGTTAGAGTTAATGGTATGCTTGCATCACTTTGTGCTTGAAGCGGTTCTTAGATAAAAAGATAATTAGGCCACAGGGCTTTTAATAGCAATCCATTATAGGTTTGTGACCTGTCAGGCATAATTGGTTTAAACGCTATCACAAATATGTGATGTTCGTTAGCTTTTTCAGAACTACGCAAAGCTACACTGAATCCTATAGAGTTTGGAAAATCTCTTACCAACAATACCTACGCGATGGAAACGCCAGTCTTATGATATAAAAGGTGGACCATGACTAGGTGGCTGATAAGCAAAGCGTTACTGGCAATGACCTCGATAGTATGGGTTATTAACCCGGTAGCCGCTGAAGATCACAATCACGACTGGCTGCTGGCCAAGTACGATCTCAATGGCGACACGCAAATCACCCAAAATGAGGTCGTTTCAAAAAAACGAAATATTTTCAAACACATGGATTCGGACAACGACGGAGGCATCAACTTCCAGGAATACGAAACCATGGACATCACCAAGCGTGAAGTCTTATTAAAGGCCCGTTTCAACAAACTCGACCTGGACCAGGATGGAAGGGTGACGGAAGAGGAATACTGTGATTATATGGGGTTGTTTGCCAGTATTGACAGCGATGGCGATGGCACCTTGACGACGTCTGAAATCGGAACCAGACAGGCCCAAAATACGACAACACACTGCCTTCTATGGTTTTGTATACGCTCTGAGGTGGATTAACTGCCCACCCTCTGAGCAGGCCCAGGGCTTCTGTCCAGGTTGATCCGATTGACAGTTTTGCGCCTACCAGGAAGTGTTGGCGCAGCAAGGGCAGTTTCAGCTAAGGTAGTGGTTGATCTTGGCCAGTAGTTGAAAGCGGTCAAAGGGCTTCTGGATACAGTCATTCGCCCCCACTTCTTTACCCGCTTTTATCAGATCAGCTTTGTCCCGCCCGGAAATCAGGATAATGGGAATGTAGGCTGTGTGCGAAATCTGTTTCAACCGGTTACAAACCTCCAGTCCGTCCATACCCGGCATGCGAATATCCAGCAGGATTAGATCCGGTTGTAGTGACTGCGCCAGCTCAATGCACTCTTCGCCGTTGTCCGCCGTCATGATTTGACAATGGCCCTGCAATTCCGAGCTCAGCAGGCTGAGAATGTCCGGATCATCGTCCCCGATGAGGATGTTTTTTACCAGTGAAAACTCTTCCACCGTGACCCGATTGCGCCCTGCACGTTTGGATTTATACAGCGCTTTGTCGGCGCAGTTAATCAAATCCTGCAGGCTTCTGCCGGTTGTATGTCTTGTGGTGGCGGCACCGATGCTGACGGTAACGACGCGGCTGGTGGTGGAAGCCTGGTGTTGAACACGCAGATCTTCCACCGCGTAGCGAATAGCACTGGCGACCTGCATAGCGCCTTCTTGATCTGTGTCGGGCAGTAAAATGATAAATTCCTCACCGCCATAACGCGCCAGGATATCCGTCGGTCGGTTAACGCTTTCGTTCATTGCTTCGGCGACTTTTATCAGACAGTCGTCACCGGCCGGGTGGCCGTAGAAATCGTTATAACTTTTAAAGTGGTCGATATCGATCATTAAAACACCAATCGGCAATTGCTTTCGATTGGCGACCAGCCATTGTTGCCGGCCAAATTCGTCGAAGGTTCGGCGGTTGTAAACCTTGGTCAGCCCGTCGCGCTGGCTGAGGGTTTCCAGTTCCACATTCAGCTCGCGAAGTTGATCCCGCATGTCGGCAATGCGTTCCATGGCGGTTATTTTAGCCTGCAGTATGGCGGGGCTGACGGGTTTTATAAGATAGTCGTCACCACCGGCTTCGATGCCTTCGCGGTAGCTTTCATCGTCGTTTTTTCCGGTGACAAAAATAATGGGTATCCAGTAATCCCCCAGCCATTCCCGCATCAGCCGGGTGGTTTCAAAACCGTTAAGGCCGGGCATTTCCACATCCATGATGATCATATCTACCGGTGTGTTCTCCACCAATTGCAGCGCTTCTTCGCCGCTTTCGGCAATAATGGGGGTGTGGCCGGCATTGCGAATATAAGCGCAGTGGGTATAGCGCAGTGTTGCGCTGTCTTCAACCAATAGTATTTTCATTGGTGGTTATAATCGAATTCCTGGTTTCCGGGCCAGTTTAACATACCTGTGTTGGCGAGCACTGTGGATGTATCCTGCTGTCGCTTCCCGGGCTTGGTGGCATATAAATATATCCGGGGTATGTTAACCAAATATCAATTGCATATTAGGACTTTGTTCAAAGTTGTAACAATCAATAAGCGTCTGTTATAACCCTATTATATATTGGGCTCAGGATTTAACACCTCCATAAGGTAACGCAAAAACCGCTTGCCCTGTTAGTTAAATTATAATTCTGATAACTATTTCGTTGCGATAAATGTGCGAAATGGGTTTGGGTACCTTAACCCTAATTAATAAAGCATTTACCCGCGCATGGCTGTGTGAGGGAATCCTCTAGGGGTATTCAACGTGAATTATCCAGCACAGGGGCGAAGGTATTGGAATTTTAGGCGCTTTTTCTGTATGTTTGGCGGCTGACTTGTACCCGGGATGTCGTTCGTAGAAAAATTGACGCGCAGAAAAAATGCCTTAAATGGGGATAGCAATGCGCAGGGCGGTTTGATTTCGGCTTTCTCCCAGAACGACACAATGACCTCTATAGTTTTTATATGACAGAGTTTGATGATATTCGCCCTTATAACGATGCCGAAGTGCGACCGACACTGGATCATTTGCTGAGCGATAAGGAACTGATTCACGCAGTAGCTGCTCTCAAGTTTCCACGTTTTGTGAAGGTGGCTCCCTGGGCGATAAAACCGATTGTTGGCCGAGCGCTAAAGCACCAGATGGCCGGTGTTCAGGATGTGCGTGGATTTCAGGTTGTCATTGAGAAATATATGCGCAACATGATTGAAGGAACCACTACGGCGTTGACGGTTTCGGGGCTGGATAAGCTCGATACCGGTAAACCCTACCTGTTTGTCAGCAATCATCGCGACATAACCATGGACCCCGCGATAGTGAATTGGGTGCTTTACCACAGTGGACACGATACAGTGCGGATCGCCATCGGAGACAATCTGCTGACCAAACCTTATGTGTCGGATTTAATGCGATTGAACAAGAGTTTTATCGTCAACCGCTCCGCCACGTCGGGGCGGGAAAAATTGAAAGCGGCCAAGCACCTTTCCCATTATATCCACCACTCTATTACCGGGGACAAGGCCAATATCTGGATCGCCCAGCGCGAGGGCCGGGCCAAGGATGGACTTGACAGGACCAATACAGCGGTTATCGGCATGTTTGCGCTGAGCAAACGCAAAGATCAACCTTTGTCCGAGTATATTAGAGAGCTGAATATTGTCCCTGTGGCGATTTCCTACGAACTGGATCCCTGCGATAGCGCCAAGGCACGGGAGTTGTACGAACAGCGCGCCCACGGCCGTTATGAAAAGCAAGAGCATGAAGACGTATCCAGTATTGCCGCGGGTATTGCCGGCAGCAAGGGGCATGTTCATGTGGCATTTGGCGAAGTGTTAAACGGCGAATACGCCAGCACTGAGGCGGTAGCCGCGGAAATAGACCGGCAAATTATTTTAAACTATGTGCTATACCCCAACAATTGTGCGGCTTATAAAGCGGTTCACGGGGACTGTCCGGCCTTAAAGGTTACGGATAGAAATAGGCCGTTTGACCGTGAGCTGTTCAGTGGACAGATTAAACAGTTTGAGCTTCGCCTGCAGAGTGTTCCCAGCCAATGGCGGCAGATCTTTTTGGAAATCTACGCTAACCCCGTGGTCAGTAAACTGGCCTATTCATCACAGGCGACTGCACCCGGTTAAAAAGCGGGAGCGAGCTCCCGCAACACTATCGATGAAACTTGATCGATAAAATCCGATCGTTGATCACTAAAAGCTGGCTTGGGCGGTAAGCCAGATTTTACTGCTGTCGGTAAAGCCTGCGGCTGCGGCGTCGCTATCGGCATTAAAATCACAGTATTTTAGGCTCAAACCCACCGGGCCAAGTTTTTTCGCTATTAGAAATCCATATTCGGATCCATAGTTATCGATATTATTCACGTCAGAGTCATCGGACGATAGTTGATGGTAAACCAGGGATAGTTTGACACCGTTGAAATGGGTGGCCGCAGAGACGTATAGGTCTTGAATGCCACCCGGGACATTACCCGTGCCGCCGCCGAGAAATTTGTCGTTCCAGCCTTGAAACTTGTGCAGTGTCGCCAGCGGTGTAATAAATTGTCCGTCGCTGCCGTCGGCCCCCAAGACCTCGTAACCGCCTTCCAGGGTGACACTGGCCATTTTGTAACTACCTGTCAGCAGATAATAATCGGCATCGTAGTCACTGGGATTATCGGCCGCGTCGGCCTGGGTCGCGTATTCGAGGGTGTAATTCAAGTCATCGTTCATCGTTTTACCCACAAATCTCACGCCGTAGGTATCCGAAGAAAAACTGACCGCGTCCTGGTTATCGATAAGATAGGCGTAGGCGGTAAGAGTGCCGGCGTTCAGTCCTGCATATTGGGCATTGAGCAGCCAGGTGTCGTTCTCGTGATCACCTGATGCAACGTCTTCACCGAAAATACGGTTGACGTTATTGACATTGGCCACAAATAGAGTGGTGTCGGCGATACTTTTGTTGGTGACACTGACGGCATCGTAGGTCTGTTCATTTTGCCGAAAACCCACACCGCCGACGAAACGCTGGTTGTCCAGCAGAATGCGCTGTCGACCGTATTTTATTGTGGTCCCGGCGACGGTATAGGCCAGGTAGGCCTGATTGACTTCGGTTCCCTCTGGGTCGGCCACACCGCCTTCGAAGTCGCTGAGGTGGGTGACATCATCCATTTCCACCAGGGCGCTGGCGCCCTTTACGTCGGCGGTTTTATAGGTGAGCCGGGTTCTCAATGAGGTTAAATCCATGTCGTCGTTTCCGTCGACGTCAACTTCTTCAAAGCGCAGGCGGAAGTTGATGTTTACATCACCTTCCTTTAACGCTTCGCCAATCGACTCTACAGCGAATCCCACCGGGCTGAAACCCGCTGCTACCACTGCGGCCGCGAAAAGCTTTTTATTTACTGTGTTCATGAAACTCTCCATCAGATCATGTTGTTAAAAATTATGCGGATAGCCTTTGTTCGGCCTGCTCTATAGCATCGATAGTGTCAGGTTTGAAGTTGTCATCCGAGGTGGTTTCCCGTTGTGCGGTTACACCCGTGTCCGAATTATGGGTTTTATTATCTGGCTCATCCTGATGATTATTATGGTCGCACTCTTCCAAAAAGGTTAGTAATTCTTCACGTAGATGATAATAGTCCGGATGCTCCAGCAACTGTTTACGGGTACGGGGACGGGGTAGGTCGACGTCGAGAATTTTTCCGATCCGAGCGTTGGGGCCGTTGGTCATCATCACCACGCGATCGGCGAGCAAAATCGCTTCGTCCACATCGTGAGTGACGCAGATAGCGGTTACCTGGGTACGTCGCCATACTTCCATTAATACTTCCTGCAGTTCCCAGCGGGTCAGGGAGTCCAGCATGCCGAAGGGTTCGTCAAGCAGCAGCAGCTTTGGCGACAGGGCGAAGGCGCGGGCGATGCCGACTCGCTGTTTCATGCCGTTGGATAATTCGGTCGCTTTCTTGTCCATGGCGTCGGCGAGTCCCACTCGGGAAAGGTAATACTCGATAATTTGCCGCCGCTCGCCCCGGCTCGTATGGGGGTAGACCCGCTCCACGCCCAGGGCGACATTTTCGTAAGCGCTGAGCCAGGGAAACAGGCTTGGTGCCTGGAACACAACGCCGCGGTCCGGTCCCGCGGTGGTCACTTCCCGGCCGTCTAAAATAATGCCGCCGCCGGTAATTTCGTTGAGTCCGGCCACCATCGACAGCACGGTAGATTTGCCGCAACCGGAGTGACCTATCAGCGAAATGAATTCGCCTTTTTTCATTTTCAGATTAACGTCATCCACCACCGTCAGCGGACCTTGGGAGGTAGGATAAACCTTGGTCAGTGCACTGAATTCCAGGTAGCGTTGCTGAGCCTTTGTTCGTGCAGCGGCGGCTTTGGCCGCGGCCCGGTTAGGGGGGAAGTCCGAAGCGGTATTGGGTGTGACATCCGGCAGTTGCAGGCTTTCGTCCTCAACGGCGGCTTCCATCCCGACTTGCATCAAATACTGGGTTATCTCCCGGCGCAGCCTTTTAAAGGATTCGTTGTGATTCATGGCTGCGCGGTTGCGGGGCCTGGGTATGTCGACGCTAAATTCGGGGCCCAGGTTCGCATCGGGGCCAGGGTTTAGGGGGATAATCCGGTCGGCCAGCAGGATCGCTTCATCCACATCGTTGGTGATCAGAACGATGGTCTTTTTTTCCTGCTGGGAGATCAGTTCGATTTCGTCCTGGAGCTTGGCCCGGGTCAGCGCATCGAGTGCGCTCAGGGGTTCGTCCAGCAACAATAGTTCAGGCTGCATGGCCAGGGCCCGGGCGACGGCGACGCGCTGGCGCATACCGCCTGAAAGCTCTGCCGGGCGCCTGTCGACGGCGTGGGAGAGACCGACCATATCGATATATTTGTGTGTGTGCTGGCGGCGACGCTCTCGGGGCCAGTGTTTAAAAGCGGTGTCCACCGCCAGGGCAATATTGCCGTACACGGTCAGCCAGGGCATGAGCGAGTAACTTTGAAACACCACACCGCGTTCGGGGCTGGGACCGCTAATCGGCTCGCCTTTGAAGCGGAGTTCACCGGTGTCGGCTTTGATCAATCCGGCGATGGTGGAAATCAAAGTGGTTTTACCACTGCCGGAAAAGCCGACGATGGCGACAAATTCTCCCGCATCAATGTTGAGGTTAACGTCTTTGAGTACCCGCGTCGCGCCGGCGCCACTGCCGTAGGATTTACTCAGGTTGTCAATTTCGAGAATAGTCATATCCACCTCCCTTTTTGTATTAACGTTTGTCGCTGAAGGTGAACAGGTTTTGCAGTGTCAGCATTATGCGATCCAGTAAAAAACCGATAATGCCAATGGTCAACACGGCGACCATAATCCGACCCAGGGAATGAGAACTGCCATTTTGGAACTCATCCCAGACGAATTTACCCAGCCCCGGGTTTTGCGCCAGCATTTCTGCGGCGATCAGCACCATCCAGCCGACCCCGAGCGATAGCCGCAACCCTGTAAAAATCAATGGCAGTGAAGAGGGCAGCACCAGTTTGGTGACCTTGGTAAACCAATTCAGTTGCAGTACCCGGCCGACGTTCATCAGGTCCTTGTCAATGGAGGAGACCCCCACAGCGGTATTGATCAGCGTCGGCCACAGCGAGCACAGGGTGACGGTAATGGCCGAATTTAAAAAGGATTTACTGAACCAGGCTTCATCGTCGCCAGTGATATAAGTGGCGCTGACCACCATGGTCACTATGGGCAGCCAGGCCAGTGGTGAAACGGGTTTAAATATCTGAATGATAGGATTGAAAGCAGCGTTTACCAGCGGGCTCAAGCCGCAGAATATACCCAGCGGGACAGCGACAACCGTTGCCAGCACAAACCCCATGAACACCGTTTGCAGACTGGTAATAATCTGGTCGATATAGGTGGGTTTGCCTGTGTAAGTGCGCCACTTGACTTTAGCGTCGGGATTTTTCGCCAGCTTCTTTTCATTGCGCGCCTTGAGGCGCTCATAAAATGCCTGGGCTTTCTCGCGCTGGGCTTTGTGGTCCTGCCACAACGCCTGGGTTTCATGCCAGACGGCAATGGGCCCGGGGATCGAGCCGAGACTGGTGACCACTTTGCTCGCTCCCTGGCCCCAGAGAAGCAGAAACACTAAAAAGGCAATAACGGGGATTCCCATAATCTGCCAGAGCTCTTTCAACTGTTGTCTGGGGTTTTCGCCGGAAGCCATTTTCACCATTGGGACAAACCAGGTCAGTCCCGCTAGCTGTAGAAAGTTACTGATCCTGTTTAACATTGTGGTTCCTGCTCTCTAGACGGATGAATTATTGCGTTGTAAATTAATGTTTGACGACCTTGACTTCCGTGCCCTTGACGATTTCTTTGTTTTTTAAACCGATCGGAAATTTGTTCAGATAAGCGTTTGGCTGGTGGCCGTCGTATACCACGTTATCGATAAAATGCGTTTGCGGTGGGCGGTAGCCGTCGGTGTCCCAGGGAAACTCAGACTTTTTTGCCTTGCCGTCTTCGACCAACAGACGGGCCGCCTGCAAATAAATATCCGGGCGATACACTTTTTTGGCGGTTTCGTGGTACCAGACATCATCTTTGTGTTCAGTGATCTGGCCCCAGCGGCGCATTTGTGTCAGATACCAGATCGCATCACTGTAATAGGGGTAGGTGGCGTTGTAACGGAAGAAAACGTTAAAGTCGGGCAGAGGGCGTTTATCGCCTTTTTCGTATTCAAAGGTGCCTGTCATTGAATTTGCGATAACGTTGTAGTCGGCGCCGACATATTCGCTTTTGGCGAGAATCTTCACCGCTTCGGGGCGGTTGCTATCATTGTTATCATCGAGCCATTTCGCCGCGCGAATCAGAGCTTTGACTACCGCGAGGTGGGTATTGGGATACTTTTCCGCCCAGCTGTTGGCAACACCGAACACCTTCTCCGGATTGTCTTTCCAGATTTCGTAATCGGTAACTACCGGCACTCCGATGCCTTTGAAAACTGCCTGCTGGTTCCAGGGCTCACCGACACAGTAGCCGTAGATGGTGCCCGCTTCCAGTGTCGCCGGCATTTGCGGCGGCGGTGTCACCGACAGCAGCGCATCGGCACCGATCTGGCCGGTGATATCTGTTTTTGAATAATAACCGGGATGAATGCCGCCGGCGGCGAGCCAGTAACGCAATTCATAGTTGTGGGTGGAAACCGGAAACACCATACCCATGTTAAAGGGTTTGCCATCGGCTTTGTATTTATCCACCACGGGTTTCAAGGCCATCTGTATCCAGATATCGTTGGAGACGGTAATGCCGTTGCCGTTAAGGTCCATGCTGAATGCGGTAATGACATGCGCCTGAGTGCCGAAACCGATGGTGGCTCCCAGCGGTTGACCGGCGAGCATGTGGGCGCCGTCGAGTTCGCCGTCGATAACGCGGTCGAGTAGAACTTTCCAGTTGGCCTGAGGTTCCAGGGTGACATACAACCCTTCGTCCTCGAAGAAGCCTTTTTCGTAGGCAATCGCCAGGGGAGCCATATCCGTCAGCTTGATAAAACCGAATTTGAGTTCATCTTTTTCCAGTTCAAGTTCTTTGGCGGATGCGTAGAGCGGCGGGAAACTGAAAGCCAGTACCGCGACGATCAGTCGTAGTGGCGTTGTCAACTTGTGAAGCAGTGGTGTGTTTTTGTGCATGGTTCTATTTCCTGTTTCTGTAGGTCTGTATGCCTGCGCAGTTACCGCCAGATAGGGCAATTACCTTGCCAACATACAGATTTTTCTTGCCCGGGAAAGAAAACCTATTTTTAAATCAATGGTTTAGGTGGCGCAAAAAAGAACAAAACGGTTTCTGTGAAATTTTCATCCTGCACTTCTATTGGGAGTGTGTGCCATGCTTGCGAGCTATTTTGGAACCATTTGATAGCATGAGTGTGCTCAAAGTGGGAACGATTGATGTGCTTTTTTTGTGCGTGTCGATGGTGGAGAGTGGCAAGTTCAATCAAAGACCCGTTTTTGTGCAATTTTAAAGTCGTTTTCAGTATTGATATTAAAAAAAGGGTCGACAGGCTGGCTGGCAAAATCCACCCAGGTCACCCTGTGGCGGGTGAAAAAGTGGTGTAGGCGGCGCTGATTTTCCCGCAATATAAATGTCTGCAGGTCGTCGTACAGGGACGTTGCCCAAAGAGTGAAAACCGGATGTGTGCGCCCGCCGGATCGGGAGCTGGCCAGGGGGGTGTTTTCGCCGGTTGCTGCGCGCGCTAAACTGGCTACGAGGTCGAGGGGAAAAAAGGGGGTGTCAGTGGCAAAACTGGCCAGCCAACGGCACTGCGGCTGGTAGTGCTGTAGCCAGTGCATGGCCGTGAGAATACCGGCCAGGGGGCCAAGATGACCGAGGTTGGCGGTGATGTCGCCAATCACCGTAAGCGGGTAGCCGGCAACTTTCTGCGGATCGCCGTTGATATTGAGTAGCAGTCTGTCGACCTGGGGAGCGGCGCGGGAAATAACCCGTTGTAAAAGGGTCTGCTGCCCCAGTGGTAGTAGGAATTTATCGCCACCGCCCATGCGGCGGCTCTCTCCGCCCGCCAGCAGAACACCGGTGATCAGTTCTTTATCGATAGTCAGCGCTGCCACCTTTCTATTATCCCGTAACTTCTCAATAACCCGGGGTATTTATGCCTTCGATCCGGCGGCCATCCGGAGGCAGCTGGCCCAGACACGTTGGGTATATTGAGACTTTAGATTACCATAGCATCTTGCGGTAATATTCTTTTCCCTTATGTAGTGGTAGCGAATCGACCTGTCCATGGATATTGATCAAATACGGCGTGAGTACTTAAAAGGTGGGTTGTCGCGCGATGACCTGTCGGATGAGCCGGTGGAGCAATTTAACCGCTGGCTGCGCGAAGCCATTACCAGTGGGGTACCAGACCCTACGGCAATGACTGTAGCGACGGTATCTGATACCGGGCAACCCTCCCAGCGCATTGTGCTGTTAAAGCATGTGGATGCCCGGGGATTTGTCTTTTATACGAATTTCGACAGCCGCAAAGCGCAGGAAATCGGCGCTAACCCGAAGGTGAGCTTGCACTTTCCCTGGCATGCGATGGAGCGGCAGGTAAAGATAGGCGGAGTTGCGCAAAGGGTATCGACGGCGGAGGCATTGAAATACTTTTTGTCGAGGCCAAAGGAGAGTCAATTGGCGGCCTGGGCTTCAGCACAGAGCCGGCCCATTTCTTCGCGACAGGTGCTGATGAACCAGTTTCAGTCGCTGAAACAGAAGTTTTCCCAGGGGCAGGTGCCTCTGCCGGATTTTTGGGGCGGTTTCAGGGTGGTGCCGCATCAGATAGAGTTTTGGCAGGGCGGGGCGAACCGTTTGCACGATCGTTTCGAATATAACCTGAGATCCGGTGGTGTCTGGGAGATTCAGAGGTTGGCCCCGTAGGTCCGGGCCGGGCTCAATGCAACTTATACCTGTATCAGTGGTCTGCTCCATAACAGTGCTTGTTTCATGGGGAAATAGTGTTATTCTTCCTTGATAACGGGGAAGTGACGACAAAAATAGCTGTATGTTTTTTGAACTTAATGGTGAAGGTGCTATAGTTTTGCAGGTGCTATAGTGAAGGTACTCATTCCCCACAGGGCGTGATGCTTTTATACTGCAAGTTAATGTTAATAAATGAAAGTTAATGTTAAGTAACACTGTTGGAAGTTTGTATTAGCATGTACTGTTAGCAAACAAAAGGAATTTCTAGATTAATATTTCAGATATGAGCTGGGCGTGCAATAGAATTTGCTTATGGCGCAACAGAGAAATAAACAGCTGTTTCCATGTATGTGTCTTTACATCAAAATTGGAGGTTTTTAGATGGCTCTCGAATGGCTTAAAGGAAAGTATAACGAAGTTAGCAGCAGCCTTCGCAATGAAGTTTCAAAAATAAAAAATAAACAATTTCTTGAATCGGTGATCGCCGGCACTGTCGTTGTAGCCTACGCTGACGGCTCCGTTTCCAGCGAAGAAAAAACCAAGTTGATGGAATTTATACGCAATAACGATGTGTTGTCCGTTTATGACACCGATATTGTGATCAGTACATTCAACAAGTACATGGCGAAATATGAGTTCGACCGCAGCATTGGTGAGATGGAATGCCTGTCGATTGTCGGCAAACTGAAAAGCAAGGAGACTGAAGCCCGCCTGCTGGTCCGTGTTTGCTGCGCGATCAGTGCCGCTGACGACAATTTCGATGAGAGCGAAAAGAAGGCTGTTCGCAGCATTTGTGTCGAACTTGGCTTAAACCCCGCGGATTTCGATTTAACCTGAAAGGGTGACCCCAATGCTCCAGGGGGCAAGGAGCTTAACGATGAATCTCAACCAAAAGACAGAGGTAACAAAATGAGTGTTAGTTTAACAAAAGGCGGTAACGTCAACTTGAGTAAGGAAGCTCCCGGCCTGTCTGCTGTATTTCTTGGTATGGGGTGGGACGTTCGCGCCACCGACGGTAAGGATTTTGACCTTGATGCCAGCGCTTTCATGTGCACTGAAGCTGGGAAGGTGCGCTCCGACGCCGATTTTATATTCTACAACAATCTCAAGTCCGCGGACGGCTCCGTTGAGCATACCGGGGATAACCGCACTGGTGCGGGTGAAGGTGATGACGAGGTGGTGAAAGTTGATCTTTCCAAGGTTCCCGCCGATATCCATAAAATAGCGTTTACTGTCACTATCCATGAAGCTGAGAAAAACGGGCAGTCTTTTGGTCAGGTAAGCAACGCTTTTATTCGCGTAGTCAATCAGTCTGATGGTAAAGAACTGGCACGCTATGATCTTACCGAGGACGGCTCGACTGAAACGGCGTTGATTTTCGGTGAGCTTTACCGGCACAGTGGTGAATGGAAATTCCGGGCTGTGGGGCAGGGCTTCGCCGGAGGCCTGGGACCGCTTGCAGGTCACTTTGGCGTCAATGCCGGGTAAATGTTGCGCAACGCTAATTGCAAATAGCTAAACCCTCGATAACTATCCAAATGGCAGGCATCGAAAGAGCCTGCCATTTAAGTGGAGGTCCATTAACAATGGCAATTAATTTACAAAAAGGGCAGCGGATTTCTCTGGAGAAAGAGGCGGGTGGAAGCCTGAGCAAGGTCGTTATGGGGCTCGGCTGGGACGCGGTGAAGAAAAAAGGTTTTTTCGGTGGACTCAAACAGCAGAACATCGACCTGGACGCTTCTGCACTCCTGTTCGACGCCAATAAGAATCTGGTCGATCAGGTGTGGTTTAGACAGTTGAAATCCAAATGTGGCAGCCTGGTTCATACCGGTGATAATCGTACGGGTGAAGGCGAAGGCGATGATGAACAGATTATCTGCCATCTCGATAAAGTGCCGTCCAGCGTATCCATGCTTGTTTTTGTGGTTAACAGCTTCACCGGGGAAAATTTCTCTCAAATTGAGAATGCGTTTTGCCGTATCGTCAACGGGAACAACAATCAGGAAATTGCCCGTTATGAGCTTTCCTGTCAGGGAAACCATTCAGCCCAGGTAATGGCCAAGGTATATCGCCATGATGCTGAATGGAAGATGCACGCTATCGGTGAAAACTGTTCTGGCCGTACATTCCATGATCTGTTACCTGCCATTACGCCGCATCTGTAAGGCCAGATCCTTAATTCGGGCTTGTTTTGCAGGCGGTGCCCGATGTTGAGGACTGACTGTTTCGGACTGAAATTATAAGTTGTACTCCATGGAATTTGATGTGGCTCAAAAGGAATGGGAAGTTCCCACTGGAACAATGCGCGTGCAGATTACGCATTCTCTCGGTAGAGATTCCGAGACGCTACTTGCCGTCGGCTCGAGACACAATCCCAAGCGACCTTTTGTTTTCGTTTCGCAGGTGCTTGGCAAACACATACCCTGTTCCCCCCATTTGCTGCGTACCATTCAGGATGAATTGGTCGTGGGGCTGGGCGGGGGGACGGCCCTGATAATCGGGATGGCAGAGACTGCGACCGGACTGGGGGAAGGGGTTTTCGCGGCCTTTCTGCGCGCTGGCGGTGATGAGTCGCTTTATCTGTCGACAACCCGTTATCCGCTCGACGGTCATCAAAGTATTGAGTTTAGTGAATCCCACAGTCATGCGACCCGGCTGGTACTTCATGTGCCTCAATCCGCTCGGGGCAGACATATTCTGACATCCGCTACCCGGGTTATCCTGGTCGATGACGAATTGAGTACGGGAGCTACGTTTACAGCCTTGGTCCGCGCTTTGCAAGCGCTTGCGCCCCGTATCGCTGAAATCGATATCGTTACCCTGACGGATTTTTCAGGGGGAAAAGCCAGGGCCAGCTTGCTCGAACTTTCGGGTATCGAGCGGGTCGATGTGCACGCGCAACTCACCGGTGCCTACGTGTTTGAAACCTCGGCGCAATGGATCGACCCGCCGCCCACCGCGCAGCGCCAGGTGTCATGCCGCCGCCATCTGATGATCGATGAGACCCCGCGGTTGGGCATCACCCGGGCACCGGCGTTCAATGCTTCGCTTATCGATCAGTGTGCCGAGCGTGCCTCGCAGCGGCCGGCGGTCGTGGTTGCTACCGGTGAGTTTATGTATGCAGCGCAATGGCTCGGGGAAAGACTGGAAAACCGGGGCATTCCTACGCTGGTTCAATCGACGACGCGTTCTCCACTCATGCTCGGTGGCGCGATTAAAAACAAATTCACGGTTCCCGACCCCTACGGCGAGGGCATCGACAACTATATTTATAATTTCAATCCGGGTCATGCCTGTGTCTTCGTCGTTCACGAGACTGGATTGCACCCTTCAGTGGCAACGTTATGTCGGGACCTGAACGCCCTGAGTGTGGATATGCGGCGTGGTGTAATCGCCGCTGGAGATGACGAAACGGCTTGATATGAACATTTTTTTCACAGACCTGGATGACACGCTTTTCAGCACCTTGCGTAAGCACAATGTTGACGCGGATCTCAAGTGTGAGGCGGTATTGAAAGACGGTACCCCAATCTCCTACAGCAACACCCAGCAGCGCGCATTGCGGGGGTTGATGGAGAACACAGCCAACGCAATGATCCCGGTCACCGCCAGAAATATGGATGCTTTTGCTCGCTGCGGAATTGATAATTTTATGTTTGCGGTGTGCTCTAACGGTGCCACGATTCTGCACAGCGACGGGTCTGTGGATCGCGGCTGGGCCGAGCGCATAAAGGTGGCTCTTTGTGGTGTGCAAGCAAAAATGCATGCATTTCTCAGCGCCTTTAAGCACTGGGCGGAGAGCAACAGTGTGCGGGCCTGGCTGGTCGAGGATAATCACCTGGGGGCTGTCTATTTTGTCGCTAAAAGCAATACTGCCGATGAAGCGCTGCTAGCGGCAAAAGCGCGGGATATAAAGCAAAACCTCCCGGACTGGGTGGGTAAACTTCACTGCAATGGCAACAACCTTGCCCTGATACCGCACGGTGTTTCCAAACAACTGGCCTGTGTCTATTTGCGGGAGAAACTAGATGAAACCCTCCCCGAGGGCGTCTTTTTCGGCGCCGGTGACAGCATCACGGACTGGGAATTTATGTCTGCCTGCGATTTTGCCATCGTGCCCGCAGGTTCACAGCTCGCCGGGGCCGTTGTTAGTGAAAGTGCGGCTGATACGGCTGTGACTGATATCGGTATTGCGAGTATGCCGGGGGAACCTATATGTTAGCGGTGTTGGCGCGATCCGGTTTGAGTGGTGTTGCCCGGTTTAAGTGGCGCTGTTGGGGGGCCTGCACGTCGGTGGAGGGCGTTATGGGGAAACCGTTGTGCTAGCACCGTTTAGTGGCAGCTACGATCCGGGGGATGTGCAATTCCTGCTGCGCAAGCTCGATATCGAGCCCATCGATGACGTCGATGAAAAAGAGCGCCTGATCCAGTCGGGGCAGCGTCACTACAGTGAAATTATCGGCCGGGAAAAGCTCCCGTCAGACAAGTATTTTGCGCTCTACGAGCAGTCTCTCGAAATAAACGGTCCCAGGGTGGCGGCGGACCTGCTGCGATTGGCGCAACACATCAACCACCTGCGCGGCGATGTGATCACGTTGGTTTCACTGGCCCGTGCCGGAACACCGTTCGGCGTTTTACTCAAACGTATATTTAAACAGCGGTTTGGCATTGAAGTCGCCCACTACTCCATCTCTATTATTCGCGATCGCGGCATTGACGCAAACGCCCTGGATTACATCCTGTCGCAACATCCCGCTGAAAGCCTGTGCTTTATCGACGGTTGGAGTGGCAAAGGTGCGATTGCCGGCGAACTCAAAAAGTCGGTTGCCGCCTACAATGCATCGAGGCGCCTCGAATCCGGCGTCTCCCCCGAGTTGTTTGTCCTCGTGGATCTGGCCGGCGTCGCCGCAGCCAGTGGCAGTGTAGATGACTATCTTATTCCCTCGGCCATTTTAAACGCCCCCATTTCGGGCCTCGTCAGTCGCACCATCCTCAACGAGCTGATCGGTCCGGATGATTGGCACGGTTGCCTGTTTTATTCGAAATGGTTCGATATAGATCGCAGCCGGGACTATATCGCGCGAATTGACGCCCATGCACAGCGTCTTGCCATGCCGTTGCCGCGACCGGCGCCGGATGACGCTCTGTGCCGGCGCCGGTTGATGAGTGCCTGGGTCGATCGGGTAATGCGCGAGCGCGGCCTGGTGAATCGAAATCTCGTTAAACCCGGTATTGGCGAGGCGACACGGGCGGTTCTGCGCCGAACCCCGCAAGAAGTTATTTTAAAATCAACCCGCGACCCGGATTTGGCTCACCTTGTCTTGCTCTGTAAGGAGCGGGGAGTCAAGGTAAAGGAAGATACACAGTTGCTCCTAAAGGCGGTTGCAATCATTCGGAGTTTAGGTGATGTCTAACGCTTTCCAGTTATGCGCTTCAATGTATATCCCTTGTGTTCACCCCGAATTGAAAGCCACATTCTCCGGCGACAAATACCCGGGGGTACGCTCTTTAATCGCTTGCACTGAAGATGCCATTCCCCCTGAGAGTGTGAATTCGGCGATCGCCTCTCTGGCGGCTATCGTGCGTATACTGCCGCCAAAGGGGGTCGGTCCCCGACGCTTTATCCGCTGTCGCAACCCGCAAGTGCTGGAACAGATTCTGGCTATCGAGGGCATCGATAAAATTGACGGTTTTGTACTGCCAAAAATCGACGAAAACGTACTGCCTGTTTACGAAACCTGCCTGCGCGACACCGCCCATTACGTTATGCCGACGCTTGAAACCATCGGTGTATTCGACCCTTTGTGGCAGCGTGACATGCGTAATCAGCTGCTGCAATCCTGCCTTCGCGAACGGGTGCTGGCCTTGCGTATCGGTGGCAACGACCTGCTTAAATACCTCGGGCTGCGACGCATCCGCGGTGTTACCGCCTATGAGACACCGCTGGGCACTTTGATTGGGCAGTTAATCCTCTGTTTTAGGCCCTATGGTTTTCACCTCACGGCACCGGTTTATGATTTCGTCGACGACCCCGACACGCTAAGACGCGAGATCAGACAGGATGTGCGTATGGGATTGATCGGCAAAACGGCCATTCACCCCTCCCAGGCGCCGATTATCGACACGGAGCTGCGGGTTTCCCGGGACGATCTCGAAGCGGCCACAATCATTCTCGACAACCGTGGCGGCGATGCGACGGTGTTCAAGCATCAGGGGGCAATGCACGAAACCGTCGTCCACGACGCCTGGGCACAGCAAACCATCGCGCGCGCGGCAATGGCGGGTACCGAATGATGGTGAATACGGCGAGTGCCAGGGTGCCGCTGGTGGTCGATCTGGATGGCACCCTGCACGCGGAGGATTTAAGCTGGCTGTTGTTTGTTCACGCCGCCAGACATAACCCTTTTATTGTGTTGCAGGCGCTTTTCACATGGTTGTTGCGGGGCAAGGCCGCGATGAAGGACTTGTGTGGTAAAAAGTGTCGGTTATCGCTCGATCGATTGTGTTGGCACGGAGATGTTTTAACCTTTATCCGCCAGGCAAAGGCAGAGGGCGTGCCCCTGGTGTTGGCAACCGGGACGCCGCAGCACTGGGCCGAGGCCTGTAACCGGTATCTCGGTGCCCCCTTTGACAGGGTGCTGGGTTCCGATTTGCAGACAAATTTAATTGGCAAGGCCAAGGCGCAGGCGCTGGTTTCTGCCTACGGCGTACAGGGGTTCGACTATATCGGCAACAGTGGCCAGGATCTGCATGTGTGGCCCTGCTGTCGGAATATATTAATTGCCAATGCACCTGCCCGGGTTGAGGAAAAAGCACGGGCCATTGACAGGCCGGTGACAAAAGTTTTCGCAGGCACAGTCTGCAAACAAACCACACCTTTTACCAACGTTGGATCTGGAGACGTAGATCGATGAAACACTATTCATTTTCGATAGGCTTTACCGTGCTGTGCATGGGGGCTGCCGCTTATTGGGGGATGCACTCCGGTCTCGGTATCTGGGCGGCGCTGTGGCTTACCCTGGTTCTCGGTATACTCGAAGTGTCACTGTCATTCGATAATGCGGTGGTCAACGCTTCGGTTCTGAAAACCATGGACGCGTTCTGGCAAAAGATGTTCCTGACCATCGGTATTCTGATTGCTGTGTTTGGCATGCGTTTGGTTTTCCCGGTTTTGATTGTCGCGGTTATGACCGGGACCGGAATCTCGGCGGTGATCGATATGGCACTGAATGATTCTGAGCGTTATGGCGAGGTATTGACCAGCGCCTATCCGATGATTGCGGCGTTCGGCGGTTCGTTCCTGCTGATGGTGTTCCTCAGCTTTGCCCTGGATGAGGAGCGTGACATTCACTGGCTTGGCCTCCTTGAGAGAAAAATTGCCGCTATCGGCAAACTCGAGAGCATCGAAATCGTGGTCGCGCTGTTAGTGGTTATCGCCACTGCCGCGGCCATCGATGAGGCCCTGCAGTACAAAGTGCTGCTTTCCGGTGTGGCGGGCATTATCCTGTTTGTGATTATCAGCTCGCTCGACAGCTTATTCGAAAGCCCCGAGTCTTCAGGAAATACCGCCGAGGTGGTTGCGCGAAATGGCGCCATGAGTTTTCTGTATTTGGAAGTACTTGACGCCAGTTTTAGTTTCGACGGGGTTATCGGCGCCTTCGCGATTACGCGGGATGTGGTGATTATCATGCTCGGCCTGGCTATAGGGGCGATGTTTGTGCGTTCGATGACCATCGACCTGGTGCGCCGTGGCACGCTGGATGAGTTTATCTACCTGGAGCACGGTGCCATGTACGCGATCGGTGTGCTCGCCCTGATCATGTTTCTCGGTACTCAGATTCATGTTCCGGAAGTGATCACCGGGTTGATTGGCGTCGCCTTTATCGCCGCTTCTTTGTGGTCCTCCATCAGGCACAACCGCAAAGGCGCCAGAGGGTGCGCCAATGCCTCAACGATCGGGGAGTAGTCAGCATTGCGCAACTGGTTTAACTTTTTTTGATACAGGCGCCCCAGACATATGAAATATATCGAGATAGGTGAATTTGGCGCAGCTGACGTTTTGCGACTGCAAGAGGCGGAGGCACCCGAGCACGGTGACGATGAACTGTTGATTAAGGTGGTTGCCGCCGGCGTTAACCGTCCGGATATTGTGCAGCGACGGGGAGCATATCCGCCGCCTCCCGGGGCTTCGCCGATACTGGGACTGGAAGTCGCCGGGGAAGTGGTTGCCGTGGGCAATAACGTCCGCGGCTGGCGGCAGGGGGATAACGTCTGCGCCCTGACCAATGGTGGCGGCTACGCCGAGCGGGTGGCGGTACCGGCGTGCCAATGCCTGCCGGTGCCGGTGGGGTTGTCGTTGCAGGATGCGGCCGCTGTACCGGAGACATTTTTTACCGTGTGGAGCAATGTCTTTGACCGCGGCAATTTGAAAACCGGTGAATCATTGCTGGTCCACGGTGGCTCCAGTGGTATCGGCACTGCCGCGATTCAGATGGCGGCCGCCAGGGGTGCGAGGGTGTTTACCACCGCGGGTAGTGAGGAAAAATGTCAGGCCTGTAGAGAATTGGGGGCGGAAATCGCCGTCAATTACCGAGAGAAGGACTTTGTCGCGGTATTAACACAAGCCACCGGCAAACAGGGCGTCGATGTGATTCTGGATATGGTGGGGGGCGACTATATATCCCGCAATGTGGCGCTGGCGGCAATGGACGGGCGCATTATCAATATTGCTTATCTGCAGGGGGCTACTGCGGAAGTCAATTTTCTGCCGATCATGTTAAAAAGGCTGACGCTGACGGGGTCGACGCTGCGGCCGCAGTCCCCGGCGACGAAAGCGGCTATTGCCGAGAACCTGCGCCGGCATATCTGGCCGCTGATCGAAGCGGGCAAGATAAAACCGGTGATTGCCCGCCGTTTCCCACTCGCCGAAGCGGCCGCCGCGCATCGGTTTATGGAAAGCGGCCGCCATATCGGTAAAATCGTGCTGACGGTCGCTTAAAACTCTATTTCCGGTACGACTTCGGGCACTTCCAGTTTGCCGGCGGTTTTTTCGAAAATTTCGTCAACCGACACACCGGGGGCACGCTCTTTCAGCCAGAAGGCGCCGTCGGCAATTTCCAGGTAGGCCAGATCGGTAATGACTTTTTTGATGCAGCCCGCTCCGGTCAACGGCAGCGTGCATTTGGGCAGCAGTTTCGATTCGCCATGTTTACTGGCGTGGGTCATGGTGACGATGATATTTTCGGCGCCGGCCACCAGGTCCATGGCGCCGCCCATGCCTTTGACCAGTTTACCTGGAACCATCCAGGAGGCGATATTGCCGTTGATATCGACTTCAAAGGCGCCTAACACCGTAAGGTCGACATGGCCACCGCGAATCATGGCAAAGGATTCCGCCGAAGAAAAAATAGAGGCGCCGGTGATCGCTGTTACTGTCTGCTTGCCGGCATTGATCATATCGGGATCCACCTGGTCTTCGGTGGGGAATGCACCCATGCCCAGCAGGCCGTTTTCCGACTGCAGCATGACCTCTATACCTTCGGGAATGTAGTTGGCCACCAGGGTGGGTATGCCAATGCCGAGGTTGACATAGTAGCCATCTTTTAATTCACGCGCCACGCGCATCGCCATTTGTTCTCTTGAAAGAGCCATGGTTTGTTCTCCTTTAAGCTGAGCGTACAGTGCGCTGTTCGATGCGTTTTTCGAAGCGGCCCTGAATCAGCCGATTCACGTAGATGCCGGGGGTCTGAATCTGACTGGGATCCAACTCTCCGGGCTCGACGATCTCTTCCACCTCGACAACGGTGATTTTACCGGCGGTAGCGGCCATGGGGTTGAAGTTTTGTGCCGTGTGGCGGTAGATCACATTGCCGTAGCGGTCGGCCTTCCAGCCTTTGACAATGGCAAAGTCGCCGACAATAGACTCCTCCAGAATGTATTTGCGGCCGTTGAACACCCGCACTTCCTTGCCTTCACCGACCGGGGTGCCGTAACCGGTCGCGGTGTAAAAAGCGGGAATGCCCGCACCGCCGGCGCGCATCTTTTCGGCCAGCGTGCCCTGTGGGGTGAGCTCTACCTCCAGTTCACCGGCCAGCAGCTGTTTTTCGAACAGTGCATTCTCTCCGACGTAGGAAGAGACCATTTTTTTGATCTGCTTGTCCTCCAGCAGTATGCCGAGGCCAAAGCCGTCGACGCCGCAATTGTTGGAAACCACGGTCAGCCCGTTGGTGCCCATGCGCTTGATCTGTGCGATCAAGCCTTCGGGGATGCCGCACAGCCCAAAGCCGCCGGCGATAATGGTCATATTGTCTTTCAGCCCCGCCATCGCTTCTTCGTAGCTGTTGACTACCTTGTTAAAACCCGACATAGGAAACTCCTGTGTTGTGCGTGCTAGTAGTGTTTATTTTCGGGTATCGCTCTATTGAGAATAGGATAGATGTTGTAGCATCCTACAGATGTTTCTATTTATCAAATATAAAAAATTAAATAATTCATTTATAAAATAAATAAATCATTCGGTTGCGCATACGCGTGGGACGGTCTGTGATTATCGGTCATCAGTATAGAGTATGAATATTTCCGTCAAACAGCTAAAGGCCTTTGTGGCGGTCGCCCAGACACAAAGTTTCGCCGAGGCCTGCGCCGTGGTTCATTTGTCACAGCCGGCGCTCAGTATCGCTATAAAGAATCTCGAACAGGCCGTGGGCGGGCCGCTGTTGGCGCGTTCCACCAGAACCCTGGCCCTGACGCCGGAAGGCGAGGCATTTTTCCCCGTCGCCAAGCGCCTGCTGGCGGATTGGGACGGCGCGTTACTGGATTTGCATAACCTGTTTGCCATGCGCAGGGGGCGGCTGGCAGTGGCCGCCATGCCTTCGTTCGCCGGCAATCATCTGCCACGAATATTGCTGGAATACCGCGACCGCTTTCCCAATGTCAATATCACGGTGCAGGATGTCGTGGCGGAAAACGTGGTGGAACTGGTGCGGGAAGGGCGGGTGGAAATCGGTGTGACCTTTGCACCTGAAGAGTCTGACGACCTGGAATTTCGACCGTTGTTTACCGATAAATTTGTCGCGGTACTGCCCAGCGGACACCGCTTGGCGCGAAAGAAACAGCTGAGCTGGCGCTCGCTGCAAAGCTTCAGGTTTTTGACCCTGCAGCGGCCCTCCGCTATTCGGCAACTGATAGAAAAAACGCTGGAAATCGCCCATATAGATTTGCCGGTGGAACTGGAGGCCCACCAGTTGAGCACCATCGGCCGTATGGTGGCGACAGGCCTCGGGGTGAGTGCGGTTCCGGCGCTGTGCATTGCCCAGATGGAAGAAATGGGGGCTGTCTGTCGGCCGTTGATAGGCCCCAGTATCTCGCGGCGGGTAGGCATACTGACCCGGCGCCGTTATCCGCTTTCCACCGCCGCTGGGGCCATGGTCGATATTTTGCTGGAGAACTATGTCTAAAAATATGCAACTCTTAAATAACTTAACAAGTTATTTTGTAACTTCTCAATAACCCGGGGTATTTGTGCCTTCGATCCGGACGCCCACCTGACTGCGCTTACCCCGTGTTATTGATAAGTTACTACCGGGGGTAAATATTAACGAACAAGTGCTGCTTTTTTTACCGGTCGGTGTTTAGTCGGCGATTCAGCTGTATCATACTATCTATGAATCAAGATTAGGGGTGTGCACGAAGTCACTTCCGCTGCTCAAAACCGGACACTATTTCGTGCACGTCTCTTAATCGTCTTAAAATGTAAGAGGAGCTGTCTATGTTTAACCTGAAAAACCCGGCCTTGCTGAGAACTCAATCCTATATTAACGGCGAATGGTTGGATGCTGATGATGGAGCGACAGTTGATGTGCTAAACCCAGCTAACGGGGAAGTGATTGCCACTATAGCCAGCCTTGGAGCCGATGAAACCCGGCGCGCTATCGAGGCGGCCAACGCAGCCTGGCCACAGTGGCGGTCAACATCCGCGAAAGAGCGCGCGAATATTCTGCGTAAATGGTACAACCTGGTTGTAGACAATATTGAGGATCTTACTCTTCTCCTGACGCTGGAGCAGGGCAAACCTCTGTTTGAATCCCGTGGTGAAATCGCTTACGGTGCCAACTATATTGAATGGTTCGCCGAAGAAGCCAAGCGCATTTACGGCGATGTGATTCCGGCACCGTCCGGAGATAAACGTATTGTCGTCATCAAACAGCCCGTCGGAGTTGTAGCCTCCATTACGCCCTGGAATTTTCCCAATGCCATGATTACCCGCAAGGCGGCGCCGGCACTGGCCGCCGGCTGCACCTTCGTCGGCAAACCGGCGACGGAAACACCGTTATCGGCGCTGGCCCTGGCGGTGCTGGCGGAAGAGGCGGGCATCCCGGCCGGTGTTTTCAACATGGTTGCCGGCAAGAGTTCACGGGCCATTGGCGGCGAAATGACCTCCAACCCCCTGGTGCGTAAACTGACGTTTACCGGCTCTACGCCAGTGGGCAAGATATTGATGGAGCAGTGTGCCGGAACCGTTAAAAAAACCTCTATGGAACTCGGCGGGAACGCCCCCTTTATTGTTTTTGACGATGCCGATCTGGACGCCGCTGTACAGGGCGCTCTGGCGTCTAAATACCGCAATGCGGGTCAGACCTGCGTATGCGCCAACCGTCTGTTGGTGCAAGAAGGTGTCTACGATGCGTTTGCGGAAAAACTCGCCGAAGCGGTGGGTGAATTTAAAATGGGGCACGGTGACGATGTGAACACGACGATGGGACCTTTGATTAACGCCAAAGCGGTAAACGACGTTCACAATCTGGTGGAAGACGCTGTCGGCAAGGGGGCTCAAGTGGTTACCGGCGCGAAACGGTCAGCGTTGGGCGCATGTTTTTACGAACCGACGATATTGACCAATGTCGACACCAGTATGAACCTGTTTCGAGAGGAAATTTTTGGGCCGGTCGCCCCTTTGTTTAAGTTCAAGTCCGAAGAGGAGGCAATCGCTATTGCCAATGATACCGAATTTGGCCTGGCGTCTTATTTCTATGCGCGGGATATGGGCCGTATCTGGCGCGTGGGTGAGGGGCTCGAGTACGGTATAGTGGGGATTAACGAAGGTATTATCTCCAACGAGATGGCCCCCTTTGGCGGCGTCAAAGAGTCTGGTTCGGGACGGGAAGGGTCGAAGTACGGTATCGATGATTACGTCGAGATTAAGTATATGTGTATGGGTGGGGTTGATAAATAGCCTGCCCAGGGGAACAGGGTTGCCAGCAGGGCCGGCAAACCCTGACGGCCCGGCTGGCATTAAGGAACGGGCACGGAATAACTTCCCGTTCCTAACGTTTTGAGGTTCCGCGTTTTTCCCCTATTTTGGGTGGACGCGGTTATTCCGAATCGTCGTCGTCTTCCTTTATCAGGTTGTGGCACATCGCCAGGTAAACCGCGTTGGCCAGTGTGGTTGCACCCAGTGCCTGCTTGGCGGCGGCGATGTGTTTATTGGCCGTGTCAACGCTGATACAAAGCTTGGTCGCTGCGTCTTTTAGCATCAGGCCTTCCCGGGCCATTACTCTGAGCAGCCGCAACGGTTTTGGCGTGATAGCGACGTTTCCTTTGATGGCGTGGCACAATATGCCCTCGGGAAATTTGGAAATACCAAAGTACATAACGGCATCTATCAGCAGCGATAGCACCGGCTTGCAATGTTCGATTTTACGACGAAACTCTCCCCTTGCCGTCCCTTTATCCACAATGGAAAACATGAGTCTGATGGGTTTTCCCTGTAGTTCACGAGGAATGCAGTAGCAGTCGTTGTAGCCGTATTCCGAGAATAATTGAAATATCTTTTTATTGCGTTCAATTCTCTCGGAGGCGAACGGAGAGCAGGATATATAGTTATCCAGATCCGACATGAATACGGGTGTCGTGCTGGTTTTTGCATGTTCTAGTAAAAAATCATGATCAGAAAAATTGTTTTCTGCGTAGCGTTGATAAAAATCCTCCGGCATTGTTGTCAACGATCTCAATGCTTTCCCTTCAATGGCGATGAGTGAAAAATCGGAAAAATCCAGTTGCCTGATAATAGAGGAAATTCGTTCTTTGAATTCATCTATGTCTTTGCTGTCGGCCAGCTGCGCACACAGGTGAATATCCTCCGCTATGCCGGCATTGTCAACGTTTTCCAGCTTTTCAGTAGAGTTTGCGACACCTGATGGTGTTCCTGTTTTGCCTCTTATTATTGCATCTGCAGACACAGTATATGCTCCCTAGATTTGTGATTACCCGTATACCCGTAAAATAAAAGAATGTTTAGTCGTTAACCCCATAATGTGTTTCAGGTACCTGGTTTGGGGTAAAGAATGTATTTCTCTTTCGATGTTGTTGAGAAAATTGGACTTTTATCGAAAGTTTGAAACAGCTTTATTTGGTGCTGTTCAGCAAGCCTGATCATAAACAGAAGCTCTCTACCCGATAACGTTTAATTCAGCTGGTTTCGGAGTAATTGAATATTATTCCGTACACGTCTTTAAAACAAACCATTAAAACTATTACTTAAATTTTTTTGGCTACAACTGTTAAACATGTTGATGTAAGGCATAGAAAGTTTTTGTTTTCTTCGTATTTTTTTACAGGTTGCTGCTATTCACTTAATGTCGATTGGTGTCAGCTAAAATAGCCATGGGAAAGCTGTGCGGCAATGCCGCAGGCTGGTTTACCTAAACAAGTCTGCACAACCAGCTTGTCATAACATAGACCGAT
>JARROD010000023.1:0-21649 GCA_037384225.1 Exilibacterium sp. | reverse complement strand
CAAATCACGACGGTTTATATTTTTCATAACTCTCCTTAGCTTTTCGTACCTAAAAAAGTGATTTTTGCTTGGGCAGAGATTATTAACTTAATATTGGCGAACAATAAACCGAATATATACCCTATCGTTGCATAAATTTTCGAGTTCAGGACCTTTTAGAGCGGTATTTTCAGGGACGCGCGCAGATTTTTCTAACCGGAGCATAGCTATCCCTATGTGAGGAGGGTATACCCAAAGCGTTTGATAATAGCGCTATTCTTCTCTTATTATTTTTAAATCCGCTATTTCAAGACCCCGCCGAAGGGAACCGGTGGCGAGGTATATCTCACGTAGCGACATCAGTAGCGCGCCGGTCAAAAATATCATGGCGGTAATAAAGGAGAGTGAAATGGGTTTGGAAAGATTGGTGGAGGCAATGTGGCTAAAAAACAGCATGACTACTACGACACAGATCATCAAAGCGCACATGGTGCATAAACTGAAAGCACGGTTGATCAGTCGGGCCCGTTTCCAGAGGAATTGCAGCTCTTTGGACAGTACTTGTCTCTGCTCCTGTCCGGCAGGCAGAGAAGCTATCCGTGCTTCGAGTACCCTTGCGCGGTCGATAACCCGAGCCAGACGGCTGGACAATACCCCTAACAACGCCGCTGAGCCGGATAGTAAAAAAACCGGGGCGACAGCGGTCTGAATAACCTGGGCGATCGTGACAATTTCTATAATTTTGCTATTCATTCAACCGACTTCCATCGACAGTTAACTGGACTTAAACGTTGTACAAAACTTAACGTTATAACGTTAACCATCATAACCCGCGGTCTACCCCCGAAGCGTGCAAACCATCCCACACATAAAGGACCACGATCGCAGGTTATATATTTGGCTGATCACTGACCAGGTTGCAACTATCGTTGACAGCCTGGTGAAAGATTTCCACCGCCTCCTGTATATTATTGGTATTGACAAATCGGCACATCGGGATATCGACATCCAGATTTTCCATGATTTTTGTGACAATTTCCACATAGTCAATTGAGTTGATACCCAGGTCCACAAAACAAATACCTTTGTTCAGGTTAGTGCAATATTCTGCCGGCACCAGTTCATCAATTATGGGGGTAACCTCTCGCGCTGCCGTCAGAATATGTGAAAAAACGTCTTCTTCCGTCATTCTACGCTCCTGAATTTCATCATTATTGGTACCACTGGTTAATTGTGCTACTCTTTACAGCTAGTTTAACGGACCTGCCGGTTGAAAAATCGTTCAAAAACCTTATTGGCCAAATACAGTTAAACTCTCATAAAATACCAAAATTACAAAATATATTTAGTCTGCCAGGAAATTATGGTGGTTGAAATACCTGCCTGGATAAAAATCGTACCCCTGCCGCATTTAACGAATATTATGTCGACCGTGCATGTTGTATTACGCGTATGTTGTATTACGCGTATGTGTGGTATAAATTGGCCTGTCTTCTGTATCTCAAGGCTGATTTTGTGAAGTTAAGCAACTCTGAAATAGGCACAAAAACACATATGGCAGTCATATGTTAATGGGTATATAGCTTATGAGGGTTTTTGCAGTATCCGATATCCATCTTGATTACGACATCAATCTTCATTGGCTGGAAAGCTTATCCAAAGTCGACTACCAGGATGACATTTTGATACTGGCCGGCGATATTTCTGACCAACTGCATTTGCTGGAACGGTGCTTTAAAACACTGACCACAAGGTTCAAGCGCGTATTGTTTGTGCCAGGAAATCACGATTTATGGGTAGCCAGAAGTAAAGAAAAAGACTCGCTCGAAAAGTTTTCACGGGTTAGCGATATAGCCGGAGAATTTTCAGTGGCCATGGAACCTTACCACACGGGTTCGCTATCCATAGTGCCACTGCTCGGCTGGTATGATTACTCCTTTGGCACCCCCGGCGAAGAGTTGAAGCAGGTGTGGATGGATTTCCGCGCCTGCATCTGGCCTGGGGATTTGGACGTTAATCAGTATTTTATGGGGAAAAATACGCCTTTCCTCGATAACCGGAACAAAACGCTTATATCATTTTCTCACTTTCTTCCCAGAATAGATGTTATGCCTGCTTTTATACCGCCGTCAAAGCGTACTCTCTATCCGGTACTGGGCAGCGCACTTCTTGACCAACAGGTAAGAAAACTCGATGCAAATATTCACGTATACGGCCACTCTCACGTTAATAGAAAAATAACCATTGACAACATATGTTATATTAACAATGCTTTTGGTTACCCATCGGAAACCATGATAACGTCGAAAAAATTGCGCTGTATTTTTGAAAACTAATTAATAGAATAAGATAATGAGAACCATTTCTGAAAACGAAATTCATCTCTGGGTTGTCAGGGATGAGGAAATCAGTGATTTGCAATTGTTGGAACTCTACCATGGATTCCTGAGTAAAAAGGAAAGTGAGCAGCAAAAGCGTTTTTATTTTGAAAAACACCGACACCAGTACCTGGTAACCAGAGCGTTGGTGCGCAGCGTATTGTCCATGTACTCAAGCCAACTCCAACCTCACCAATGGCAGTTCGACAAAAACGCCTACGGAAAACCGTCAATTGCCAATCCCGGATATGACCACCTGAAATATATGCGATCGTTTCTTTTCACCTGTAGAAGTTGAGCAACTTTTTGCTGAACCCGACGAGAAAAAGCGCGAGCGTTTCTTTGATTTTTGGACGTTGAAAGAAGCCTATATAAAAGCCTGTGGAAAGGGATTATCCATTCCACTGGATAAGTTCAGCTATATCTTTACTCAATCGGGAGATCTATCAATCGAGTTTGCCGAAGATTATGACGATTCTCCTCGAGGATGGCGTTTTTGGCAGATTATACCCAATGATACTCACAAGATTGCGCTGGCAGTAAAGAACCCTGAATTTACTGACGATTATATCCTGTCAATAAATAACATTACCCCTCAACAAAGCTACACCGCTGCTCGATTTTCTTTTTCAGCCCATCATTGCTCCAATGGTTAAAGGCTATAACCCTTCGTTTATATACCTAAATCTCAAACGCTTTGGGTATAGAAGCAGCGTAGCGGTTGCGGGCCGAAAATTTGTACAACGGTGAGGTATAATCGACGTATTAAATATGAAGCAATATAGCCAATATTGAGGTCTATAGACCCAGCCTTCTGCAAATTATTTTCTCAAAACATCTCTACAATGGTAATTCCATAATCTCAAAGCGACCACTCCAAATACAGAGCTTTGGAGATGTAAATGGCATATATGGGGGATATATTGTCGCCTAACTAGATACAGTGCTGTCATATTGAGCCACAATACCAGCTTCATTAATTTAGTCTGTTTTTTTAAATTACACACTATTATTTAGCACTTCAAAGGCTGAAGAGGGTTATTTTTAAATATGTTGTGCTTATCTATATTTCCTACCCGGGGTCAAACATTAAGGGGTAATCAACGAAATGACTATAAATAGTAAAAATAACAGCTACAGTGAAAGCAACAGCTATAGTGAAAATATTTATTTATTTAAGCAAGAGACCAAACCGTCAGGGTCCGCAGATACCATTGAGTTTTTCCGCAGTATTGCCAGCTCTAAAAATATAGCTGATTTTAACAACAGGGTTGCGGTGGTTATACGTCAGTTAGGCTTTACTGATTTCAGTTTTTCACGCATAAGTTCTACAAGAGTGGTCAAAACGCTCTTGACCAGCATGAATCAGACTCTGCATAAAAAATATCTGGAAAAAGGGCTTCACAAATACGATATGGTATTGGACTATGTTGCCGCGGGAAGTATGACGCCTATATTTCATTCCACTATTAGAGAAGCGATCAGTAAAGCGCCTTTTGTTACCTGCACACTTTTACGCAACCAGGAAATTTTGAACTTAATCCGGCGCTTTGGATACGAAGACTTTTATCTGATACCAATGAAAGATTCTAACGGCCGGGGGGCAGCCTTATTTACAGTTGCCTCCAAAGGTGTAAAATCCGCTAACTTTCAACAACGGATTGAATCTTACAAAACTATATTGCAATTGCTGGCCGATGCCATAGATTATGTTGGCAGAGCCCGGTTTCCGAAGGTCTTTTCAAATCGGAAGCAACAGCGACAGGAAACAGTAATAACACCTATGCCACTGCGTTTATTAATTCTATTGGCAAAAGATGATCTCAACCTTAAACAGGCTGCCGAGAGGCTGAATATTTCTCTCGATACTGCCAACAAGCATATGGCTGCGGCAAAAAGTGCATTGGGAGTGAAAACTCAAGCGGCGGCGGTTTACCAAGCCCTTCAAAAAGGGTTGATATAGACAACCTACTGTACCCCTGGAAACCGCCGCGAGTGAAGCCAAAAATACTACTCCGGGTTCCAGGCTACCCTAGCGCTAGTTCGGGAGCGATGAACTCATAGCCCAAAGCCTTGGCTACCGCCTCGCAGGTTACCTTGCTCTGATGAACATTGAGTCCGTCCAGCAAATGGCTATCTTCCAGCAACGCCTTCCGGTAACCTCTATCGGCTAATTTCAACACAAACGGCAAGGTCGCATTGTTCAAAGCGACGGTTGAGGTTTGGGCAACCGCGCCGGGCATATTGGCCACACAATAATGGACTACACCGTCGACACAGTAAGTGGGTTCTTCATGCGTAGTCGGGTGGCTGGTTTCAAAACACCCTCCCTGATCAATGGCCACATCCACCAGCACTGTCCCTTTGCGCAGCTTTGCGACCAATTCCCGGGTTACCAACTTCGGCGCCGAGGCACCGGGCACCAGGACCGCACCAACAACCAGATCAGCCTGGAGACAATACTCTTCAATGGCGGACTTAGTGGAATAAATGCAGCGAACCTTGCCTCCGAAATCGGCGTAAATCTCGCGCAGGCGATTAATATTCAGGTCCAGAATCGTGACATCGGCGTTGAGCCCCAAAGCCATGATCGCGGCATTGTAGCCCACTACGCCACCGCCAATAATCACTACCTTTGCCGGCGCTGTACCCGGGACACCACTGATCAGCATACCCCGGCCTCCTTTTGGCACCATCATATGATGAGCACCTTCAATAACCGATAACCGGCCAGCGACTTCCGACATGGGCGCTAACAGCGGCAGGCCATTACGATGGTCAGTGACTGTTTCATAGGCTATGCAGGTGGCGCCGGAATTGATCAGCAGCTCCGTTTGCGTGGGATCCGGGGCCAGGTGCAAATAAGTAAACAGTAGTTGACCGGTCCTAAGCTTTTTACACTCCTGAGGCTGGGGCTCCTTGACCTTTACCACCATTTCCGCTGCATCAAAGACGGCATCCTGATTGGGGGCAATTTTAGCGCCCGCGGCAGTATAGGATTCATCATCAAACCCAATTCTGGCTCCGGCATTGGTTTCGACCATCACCTCGTGACCATGGGCCACAAGTTCATTCACCGAAGCAGGCGTCAAGCCTACTCTGTATTCATGATTTTTAATTTCTTTTGGCACGCCAACTAACATCGCTACAATCCCCCTCACAAATCAATTCAGTTGAATGATCGAATTATATTCCACTTTATGGAGGTTTATCGTATGATTTTGCCTTTAAATTAGCGTATTCAACTTAAATATAGAGTTATGGCAGACGTTTATTCTAAATAGATGTTAAGGAGAAAAGATGGCAAACGAACAGCGTCGTTATAGTGATCTGGGACGAATAGACAGAAATATACTCCGCGAACTACAAAGAAACGGGCGCCTTACCTATGCCGAACTGGCCCGCAGTGTAGGACTGACCTCGACACCCTGCATGGAGCGGGTCAAACGCCTGGAAAGAGAAGGGTTTATCAAAGCCTACGCGGCAATTCTGGAACCGGAAAAGGTAGATGCCTCATTTGTCGTTTTTGTCATGGTAAGAGTGGCCCGTACCTCACCGAGTGTGTTCGATGAATTTGAAGCAGCGATCAAAGCGCTGCCGGAAGTGCAGGAATGTTACCTGGTATCGGGCAATTTCGACTTCCTGCTAAAAGCGCGCGTAGCCGATATGTCAGCCTACCGGGAGTTTTACGGGGAAAAGCTGCTGGCCTTTCCGGGAATTCAGGAAAGTATTAGCTATACCGCCATGGAACAGGTTAAGGAAACCCTTGAAATCCCCCTGGGCGGGCGCCACTAGAAATCGGCAATGTTATTGATCCCGGGGACCGAGCAGCTTTTCCACCGGGGTGCACTGCCTGCACAACCGAAGCCACTTTTCGATCCCGGCGCTGCGATATTTGTGGCGCTGCAGGATAAAGTAAAAATGCCGCTTAAAATCCCGCTCAGCCACTTTTAACGGCACCAGAGTACGGCGCTTAAAAGCGACCTCCAGTGTAATTCTCGACAGACAACCAATCCCCATTCCAGCTTCTACCGCTCGCTTAATGGCCTCCGTGTGCTGGAGTTCAAGCAACACATTTAACTGCGGTAAAAGTCCGTGCATAGCGCGGTCAAAGTTCTGCCGGGTACCCGACCCCTGTTCGCGAAGGATCCAGGTAGCGCCGAGCAGATCGTTATCATCGACAGACTTTTTAGCGGCCAAGGGGTGCGAAGGCGCGGCAAAGACCACCATTTCGTCATCGCGCCAGGGTATCACTTCCAGCTCCGAATGCTGCAGTTCACCTTCGATCAGCCCCACGTCCAGTTCATAGTTCGCCACCTTGGCGGCAATGGCTTGCGTATTGGCGACTTCCAGAGCGACTTTTGCGTGGGGTTCTTTCTCCCTATAACGGGCCATGATACCCACGGCCAGATAATTGCCAATAGAGAGGGTCGCCCCCACCTTGAGTTCTCCAGGATCGGTATGTTTTCCCAATAATTGTTCGAATTCCCGCGCCCGCGTCAGCAAAGCGTCGGCCTGGGAGCGCACCAGGCGCCCAAATTCGTTTAATTGCAATCGTTTCGCAACCCGATCAAACAATTGAATATCGAATTGTCGCTCGAGATCCTGCAGTGCACTGCTTGCGGCGGACTGAGACATGGAAAGGCTTTGCGCCGCGCGGGTGATATTCTCGTGATGAGCGGCGGCGAGAAACACTTCGAGTTGCCTGAAGGTAAATCGCATTATCGATTTTTCCAATTATAGTTATCTAAATAACCCATTTTACCGATATATACACTTAGGAGTACAGTGCGGACATCAGGCTTTTATTCCGTTTTTAAAATAGCAAGGTATAAACTTATGGCCAGTTTGCATAAGGAACGCGTAATCAGCATTAACCACTGGAATGAGTCACTATTCAGTTTTACGACTAGCCGCAACCCGACACTGCGTTTTGAAAACGGGCACTTTGTCATGATTGGGCTGGAGCTGGAAGGTCGTCCCCTGCTACGGGCTTATAGCATTGCCAGCGCCAATTATGAAGAGGAACTGGAATTTTTCAGCATTAAAGTACCGAACGGCCCTCTGACCTCGAAACTGCAAAATATTTCTGTTGGCGATGAGATTCTGGTCAGCAGTAAACCGACGGGCACTCTGGTTGTTGACCACTTGCTGCCCGGGCGCAACCTCTATCTGCTGAGCACGGGTACAGGCCTGGCTCCTTTTATGAGCATCATCAAAGACCCGGAAATATACGAGCGCTTTGACCGTATTATACTTACCCACGGTTGCCGCTATATTTCCGAGTTGGCCTACGCCGACTTTATTACCGAAACGCTGCCCGCCAATGAATACTTTGGCGAGCAGGTAAAAGAAAAGCTGATCTACTATCCCACGGTAACCCGAGAGCCCTTCCGCAACCAGGGACGCCTCACAGAATTATTGGAAAGCGGAAAATTGTTTCGGAATGTGGGGCTGGAGCCATTCAGCCTGGAGCACGATCGCTTTATGATCTGTGGCAGCCCCAGTATGCTGAAAGATTTATGCGCACTTCTCGATGCGCAGGGGTTTAAAGAATCCCGCCACGGCCAGCAAGCACACTATGTGATTGAACGGGCATTTGTCGAGCGTTAAGAGGCTTCACCTCAATGCCCCCTAATCCGAGTCCATCGCAGTGCTTTCAAACCGCTGCGCCTGCCGGTTTTTCCTCACACTACCGGCGCTAAACACCTTGCCATTCATCGCGATATAAATGCCCGCCGGTAATATCTGGGTGGCGGCCACCGCGTAGCCGACATTGAAAATTGCGTCAGTAGACCTCAGCCTGGCCGGTTGCATTGCTCCAGTAAGGACTATCGTTTTATCCTCGATACCCATTAGAAACGCCGCCGTGTCTGCCATTGTGTCAGTGCCGTGGGTAATCAATATACGCTGCTGTTCGCAGTTGCAGATTTTTTCACGAACACTTTGCCTGTCGACGTCGAGTATTTCGAGACTGTCTTTGCGCATCAGCGATACTATGTCATAGTCGAAAACCACATTCGCTTCCCGAAAAATCTCATCGAGCGTCGACTCCCCGACCTGAAATTCGCTGGTTGCATCAAAGTAGACTTTATCGATAGTACCGCCGGTTGTAAAAATTTTAATATTCAACGATTAAACTCCATCGGTCAGCTGCTCGCAATCACCTGTTGTACACACCCCGGCGGCGGCGGAAAATTTCCGGCGATGATAGCAGAATCGAAAAAAACATGGGAGGTTAACACCTTGACCATTTTTGTGGTGGCTTCTCAATTAGAATTAGCCTTGCCACAAAACTGCCAATCAAACTATGGGGGGAGGCATTTCTTTCCAGCCCGTCGCGCGATCCGTTAGACGGTCCAGCATAGTGTGTAGCACCTCCACCTCCTCTTCACTAAACCCCTCCAGCAGGTCTCTTTCATAGGACAGCGCCAGCGGCACAATCTGTCGATAAACTTCGCAGCCTTCCGGGGTCAGGCGCAGCAGCCAGCGCCTCTTGTCATGGCTATGTTCGTCGCGGGTAACATAGCTTTTGTCCAGTAAATAGGATACTGCTCGACTGATTGCCACCTTATCCATCGCTGTTTTTTCCACCAAATCGGCGGCAACCAGACCGGGGTAACGTTGTAGAATCACCATTACCCGCCAGGCTGGAATATTTAAGTCAAATTTTTCCCCGTAGGCTACGGCGATGGAATGACTCACCCGGTTTGAAAGTATCGACAGACGATACGGCAAAAACTGTTCCAACTTGAGTTGGTCTGATCCCGATCCAGTCATATTCTCTCCGAGAGCTTGCTAATAGTTTCATATGTAACTATGATAGTTTCAAGTGCAACATTATTGTTCAAAAACCAACCTTAGCTTATTTCGCTATTTTTTGACACTTTTTCACAACTTTTTTTCACACCACTATTCAACAAATTCTAAAGCGATAAAATGGCGAGAGTGTTATCACTAATTGGAGATTGACCACTATGGCAGCGTTATTTGAGAACCCCCTGGGTACCGATGGTTTCGAATTTGTCGAGTACGCCGCTCCCAACCCGGTACTTCTGCGTTCTTTGTTCGAGAGACTTGGATTTGTAGAAATCGCTCGCCACCGCAACAAGGATGTCACCCTACACCGGCAGGGAGATGTCAACTTTATCATCAATGCCGACCCCGACAGTTTTGCCCAACAGTTTGCCAAAGACCACGGTCCCTGTGCCTGCGCCATGGCCTTTCGGGTTAAAGACGCCGGCAAAGCCGCGCAGCTGGCTGTGCAGCGCGGGGCCAAACCCGTGGCCACGGACCCGGGCCCCATGGAACTCAATATTCCCTGTTTCGAAGGTATCGGCGGTAGCCGCATATACCTGGTAGATCGCTACACCAACCACCCCGATGGGCACGAAAGCACAATTTACGATATTGACTTTACCCCCACGGGTAATACGTTCCCCTATGACGCGGGGTTAACGTATATCGACCATTTAACCCACAATGTCTTTCGCGGCAACATGGACACCTGGGCCGATTTTTACCGACGGATATTCAACTTTCGCGAAATCCGTTACTTTGATATAGAAGGAAAGCACACCGGACTTACCAGCCGCGCCATGACCAGTCCTTGCGGCAAAATCCGCATCCCCATCAACGAATCGGCCGACGATAAATCCCAAATCGAGGAATATTTAAAAGAATATCAGGGAGAAGGAATACAGCACATTGCCCTGGGCACCGAAGACATATTTAAAACAGTAGAAACTCTGCGTCAGAACAATGTAGACTTTCAGGATACACCTGATACCTACTACGAAAAAGTCGATTACCGGGTCGCCGGCCACGGTGAAGATCTGGAAACACTTAAAAAGTCGCGAATCCTGATAGACGGCGCACCGACAGAAGGTCAGGGGCTGTTGCTGCAAATTTTCACCAAGAACGTTATCGGCCCTATTTTCTTTGAAATTATTCAGCGCAAAGGCAACGAAGGCTTCGGTGAAGGCAACTTCCAGGCACTGTTCGAATCCATCGAACTGGACCAGATACGTCGCGGAGTGATTTAAACACAGCCATTCTGGCTATGGGAGTAAACCCTATGCAACTTTACAGCTATTGCAAATCCTCAGCGTCATACCGTGTCCGCATCGCGCTGAATTTGAAGCACCTGAATTACTCCCTCATTCCGGTAAATCTGCTTAAAAATGAGCAGAATTCTAAAGAATATCGCGAGAAAAACCCCATGGGGCTGGTGCCTGCGTTAGAAGTGGACGGCCACATTCTCACCCAGTCCCTGGCTATTCTCGAGTGGCTGGATGACAACTACCCCAGCCCTTCAATTATCCCCGGCGACAGCTACCGCAAAGCCCAGATTCGTGCAACCGCCTATATGGTCGCCTGTGATATCCAGCCGATTCAGAATCTGCGAGTCTTGAAACACCTGATCGCAGAATATGAAGTCGACCAAAGCGGAAAAGAAAAATGGATAAAACACTGGATAAGTATGGGCTTCGATGCCGTGGAACGCAACATCGAAGCGGCACCGTTTTGCTTTGGTGAACACCCCTCTATGGCCGACATCTGCCTCATTCCACAGACCTATAATGCCCGCCGTTTTAATCTCGATATGGATAAGTACCCGAAGATATCCCGTGTCGTGGAAACCTGTCATCAGTTGGAAGCATTTGAAAAAGCAAAACCGGAAAATCAGCCAGACATGTATTAAGGAACGTGCACGGAACTTCTCACTAACCCGGGGTAGGCGCCATGTCAGGCGGAAATCCGCCGAATCGAAGGTACTATATCGCGGGGTATTCCCCGGGATATAGTGAGGTTACGCGTGCAGGATATAGCTGTCGGTTGGGTATTAATATACCCAACAATGTGTAAATTACACGTTTACCTCACTAAACTCATTAATACAAACTCCCATAGCGCTCTGCCTTAGCATTTCGTTGAGCGCGATACGCCGCAACCGCCCGCCGGGATGTTCAAATTCATCGACTTCGAACTCCGCTGTTTGCTCGGTTTTGGCAACTTCGCCGTCCGGGGTAACCAGAGTCAACGAATAATAACCTCGATATTTCATAGATGTTTCCGGTTCAGCCTCATTCCCACCAATTTTACTGCTGTGATTGTTAACCATCGTTGCACACTATCGCCTTTTAAAACATCGTTATGGAAGTTTTTAAAAAATTTGCTTCGCGCTGTTAAAGCAGCTTTCACAGCGTCGTTCATAATCAATCCGCTTTTATAATGGACGGTTAACAACAAACATCCCGCAATGCTCCATTACCCTGTTTGCTGAAGATTCATTGGCACTGACTGATTTTTTTCGTCGACAGCGTGAATATCTCCAAGCGTCATTAATGAAGCGTTGCCGCCGCTGGCAGTTGTATCTTCACTAATGCTTTTTTCAAGTAAAAACCGATAAAGATAAAGGCTGCCAATCCGTTCACTGATCAGGGGCAGGATGGCGCCCTCCCGCTCGGCCAGGGCTCTTTCCATCTGCTTTTCCCATTTGCTGCCAGGTGTTAGCAAAACACCATCAATCGGCAACGGGTTCATTACCGTTTCCAAATCCCGCTCAACAGCAAAGTCGGCCACCTCCAGCACATTGGCATCGATTTCACAATCCATGATCCAGCGCCGGCACAATGTTGCGATCGGTGCGGCCTGCTGTTGCGCAAGGCACAGCACCCGGTTGCCTGTCGCCAGCGCCGCGACGATTCCCAGCAGCCAATCGCAGAGATCGTCTTCGTCAGATAGAACATTCAGTAACAAACCCCGACTCTCGAACACCAGCTTATTAGACTCTCCCGTAGGTCCCGGCAGCACCATGGGTGCATTCAACAGTTGTCGAGTCTGAGCCAGTATTTCTTGCGCCGAATCTTCCAGTTGCTGAAGAAAAAGAGAGTCAACCCCAAGGGTACGAGAACTCTGACAATTTAGCGTGCTTAAAAATAATTGTAGCTTCTCCACTCGCTCGTCGATGGAAAGCGCCGTCCAGGATGACTGCAAAAATGTGACATCGTTCACATTTTTTAATTCTAGACCCTTTAATGCTGTCTGGGGAATAGCGTATTTGGCTACGGCATTTTTGTTTACCGTCTTGTCGGGTAACTGGACAAGCCGACTGAGATAGTGCGGCCCTCCGGCCTTGGGCCCGGTACCGGAGAGGCCGTGTCCACCAAAAGGTTGCACACCAACGACTGCACCAATCATATTGCGGTTGATATAAACATTACCCACACGGCCGCGTTGGGCGACCCTTTCGCGCACAAACTGAATACGGCTGTGCACGCCAAGCGTGAGCCCAAAGCCAGAGCTATTGATCTGATCAATGACTTCATCCAGAGCATCGGCTCTAAATCGTACAATGTGTACCACGGGGCCAAATACTTCTCCCCTCAGTACCGACAGATCTTTGATTTCGTAAAGTCTGGGCGCGAAAAAATACCCGTTACTGCATGCTTCCGGAAGTTCGCAGGCATACAACAATTCGCCCTTGTCTTGCATATAGGCAAGATGCGCCTGCAGCCGCTTTTTGGCAGTTTCATCTATGACCGGTCCCACATCCGCATTGAGTTTTGCCGGATCGCCAATTTTAAGTTCAGCCATGGCCCCTTTAATCATCTCGATAACCTTGGGGGCTATATCTTGCTGGAGAAACAGTACCCGCAATGCCGAACAACGCTGTCCGGCGCTTTGAAAACCTGAACGGATGACATCGTCGACGACCTGTTCCGGTAGTGCCGTGGAATCCACGATCATAGCGTTCTGGCCACCGGTTTCCGCCACCAGCGGGATGGGGCCATCACTGCGTCGCGCCAGTGCCTGGGCAATCCACTTTCCAGTTTGGGTGGATCCGGTGAACATCACACCGCGAATACGCGAATCCGGAATCACCTGTGGGCCCACATCTCTACCCGGGGCAACCACAATTTCCACCACCCCCTCCGGCAAGCCACAGCTCAAAGCCAGATCAATGGCTTTCTGTGCAATTAAACTCGTCTGCTCCGCGGGTTTGGCCAACACCGTATTTCCCGCAACCAGGGCGGCAGATACCTGTCCTATAAAAATAGCCAGGGGAAAATTCCAGGGACTGATACATAATACAACTCCGCGAGCCTTGTACCCGCTTTCAGACAAACTCCGCGCCTGATTGGCATAGTAAAAGCAAAAATCGATGGCTTCCCGCACTTCGGCGATACTGTCGGCCAGATTTTTACCGGCTTCTTTGACACACAGTCCCAGCAATTCGTTGCGTTGTTGTTCCATTTTATCGGCTAGACGTAACAGAATTGAGGCACGCTCAGACACAGGTGCAGCAGACCAGCTCAAACTGTTTCTGTGCAGTTTATCCAGTTTAGCGTCTATCTCCTCGGCGCTGGCGTAATTGTGGTAACCGACAACCTCTGTATTTTTTGACGGATTTCTAACCGCGATACCGGCACAGGGAGGTTGCGCTGTCAATTTCGCCTTCCACCATTGCTCCAGCTCCGCATCCAGCACACTGACCTCCTGTACATCGGTAATATCCAACCCCCTGGAGTTCGAGCGGTACGCCCCGTAAAGTTTCGCCGGCAGCGCAATGGCTAAATTGCGTTTAACGGGCCACTGCCGCACGGTTTCCACAGGATCCAGCAACAGCGAATCCACGGAAATGGATGCGTCGACAATATTGTTGACAAACGAACTGTTGGCACCGTTTTCCAACAGGCGCCTCACCAAATACGCCAGCAGATCCGCGTGCTCGCCGACAGGCGCGTAGATGCGACAGGCAACACCTTCGGTTTCCAGTACATGGTCATAAAGCGCCTGTCCCATTCCGTGCAAACGCTGAAACTCAAACCCATCCAGGGAACCGGCCATTTCCAGAATCGTGGCGACGGTGTAAGCGTTGTGGGTGGCGAACTGCGGATAAATTCTGTCACGATATTGCAGCAGCTTGCGGGCACAGGCTTGGTAGGACACATCCGTGGCCGGCTTGGAGGTAAAAACCGGGTAATCGCGGTAACCCTCAGCCTGGGCCAGTTTTATTTCCGTGTCCCAGTAAGCGCCCTTAACCAGTCGCAACATCAATTTGCGTCCGGCGCGGGCGGCCAGTTGATTGGCCCATTCGACAACGTATAAAGCTCTTTTCTGGTAAGCCTGAACAGCTATTCCAAAACCGTCCCAGCCTTCTAAATCGGGGTCGGTGAATACGGCTTCAATAACATCCAGAGATAAATCGAGGCGATCGGCTTCTTCGGCATCGACGGTAAAACCGATAGCGTAGGATTTCGCCGCCATCACCAACTGTTTAAGGCGAGGCACCAATTCGTCCATCACCCGCTGGCGCTGGACGAATTGGTAACGTGGATGAATCGCCGACAGCTTTACCGAGATCCCCGGCCCCTGCACCGGTCCGCGGCCCGCTGCCGCGGTGCCGATATGTTCTATAGCGGCCATGTAGCTGCGAAAATAGCGCGCGGCGTCAGCGGCCGTGCGCGCTGCTTCACCCAGCATATCATAAGAATAGCCATACCCTCTGGCTTCCTGCTTGCGAGCTCGCTGCAGCGCCGCTTGAATATCACCGCCCAATACAAACTGCGTTCCCATCATCTGTAATGCATAGCGCACCGCCTGGCGTATCACGGGTTCTCCGAGGCGACCCACGGTGCGTTTGAGCAATCCGATCTGGCGCTCCTTGTCGCGCTGGTTATAGTTCACCAGCTTACCTGTAATCAACAGCCCCCAGGCCGAAGCATTAACAAAAAGAGAACCGCTGTTGCCCAGGTGTGATGCCCAATCCGCTGCCGCCAGTTTGTCTTGAATCAAGCAGTCGACGTTGTGTTTGTCGGGAACCCGCAATAACGCCTCTGCCAGACACATGAGTACAATGCCCTCTTCTGTGGACAACGAAAACTCATTGAGCAGCGCGTCTATTCCGCCTTTGCCGAGCTGCGCCCGGCGGATACTCTCGATGAGGGCTCTGGCTTTATCCTGAACCCGGGTGCGACTGGCAATATCCTGCTCAGCCACGGGCAAAAGTACCTCGATAAGGCGGGATTCATCGGTCCGGTAATTGTCACGAATTGTTTTTCGGATCGGGCTAACGTCTGGAATTGGAGAATTTAACAGCATTATTGTTCACCACTGCTAGGTTGGCTAAAGCGATATAAAACGCTTTGGGTTAATATGCGGTATTATAGAGATCCAACCTCAAAATTATTTTGTTTTATTTGCTATTATTCGGAATATAATATTGAAATTAAGACATTCTGCAGGATAAAAAACTTATGGTTGCTGAGCCAAGGGAAACCCGTAAACTGGATAGAATCGACCGGGCTATACTCGTCACGTTGCAAAAAAATGGCCGTATCTCCAACGTCGAGCTGGCCAGGCAAGTCAACCTGAGCCCCAGCCCCTGTCTCGATCGGGTCAGACGCCTGGAAGCCGAAGGTTATATAGAAGGCTATTCAGCGAGGCTCAATGCCGTCAAACTCAACTGTGGCACCTGCGCTTTTATCCAGGTCACACTCGATCGCACGACAGGCGATGTTTTCGATAAATTCAGGGAAAATGTGGTTGGGATTCCGGAAGTGGCGGAATGTCATATGGTCGCCGGTGGTTTCGATTACCTGATCAAGCTGAGGATTTCAGGAATGGAAGGCTACCGACAGGTACTTAGCCGCCTTGTAGACCTCCCGGGTGTGGCTCAGACACATACCTATATAACGATCGAAGAAGTGAAGAAGGATTTGGGGATACCCTTGAAATAAATCCCCTTCACTACTTTTTATCGAATGCCATAAAAAATCGACACCAATCGTTGTTAGGCCGCCGCCCGATTTGCCGATTGAAAGATTTTCTCCGCCAAATCCTCGGCGACTTGATGGGTCGTTTTACGCTCCTGTGCCGCCTGCTCAAACACGGCACCCAGGGTTGTAGCTATTGTGTCCACATGGGATATCATGCGCTGCTCATCAACACCCACCTGCTGATAGTAGGCATCGATTATACCGCCGGCATTTATAACAAAATCCGGTGCGTAGAGAATGCCTCTTTTATCCAGTTGCTGTGCATGCTCGGGCCGCGCCAGTTGATTGTTGGCGGCTCCGGCGATCACGGCCGCGCGTATAGCGCTGATAGAATGATCATTGATAACGGCACCCATAGCACAGGGGGCGAACACGTCGACATCCAGTGTGAGAATTTCATCGACACCCACAACCTTAGCACCCAATGCTTGCGCCTGATTCAGATTGCATTGGCTGACATCGGCGACGTAAACGCTGGCACCGTTTGCAATCAAGTGTTCAGCCAAATGACGCCCGACATTGCCCGCGCCTTGAATCGCCACCTTTAACCCCTGGCAGCCACGCACGGGGCCAAAGCGATGCGCCACCGCCGCCTCGATGCCGCGATAAACCCCATATGCGGTGGTTGGAGAGGGATCACCGCCGTGTTGGCGATGGCGCTGCACACCGGAAATGTGTTTGGTCTTTTCGCCAATCACCTCGATGTCTTCGACACAGGTACCGGAGTCCTCCGCGACAATATAACGGCCACCAAGACTGTCGACGAATTCGCCCATGGACAGGAGTAGGTCTCGGGATTTTTGCGTATGGGGATCACCGATGATCACCGATTTTCCGCCGCCAAGTGGCAATCCGGCCAGCGCCGATTTATAGGTCATTCCGCGGGAAAGGCGCAATACATCTTCCAACGCAGCGCGATCATCGGCGTAGGGGTACATGCGGCAACCGCCGAGAGAGGCACCCAGATTGGTGTTGTGAACAGCGATAATGGCTTTTAATCCGGTATTAACGTCTTCTTTAAAAACCACCAGTTCGTGATGATCGAATGATTTTTCGTTGAATACTGACATTCTTTATTACCTGTATCTGTTTTATTGCTAATTCAGGCTACCTTTTCCACTTCAATAACCTGCACCACGGAACCATTGAATTTACTTTTCATACGCTCAACCGCGACCCGGTAATTTTGCAGGTTGCGCGCTTTCACATGACCGAAGCCGCGCACGGACTGCACCGCTTCGACCATCTCCACCGCCAGCGAGTGGTTGTCCGGGCGAAGATTATCCAGAATGTGGTTCAGACTGCGCAGAAACTCCCCGATCAATGCGCGCTCCTCCCGCCGTTCCCGCGTGTAACCAAACACATCCAGCGCGGTGCCGCGCAGGTGTTTGAATTTCGCCAGAATGGCAAACAAGGGCAGCATCCAACCGGAAAATGTTCGCTTCACCGGCAAACCGGTATCGGGGTCTTTTTTTGAGAGCACCGGCGGAGCCATATGAAACTGAAGCTTGAAATCACCTTCAAACTGCTGCTTCAGCTTGCGCACAAAATCACCGTTGCTGTACAGCCTCGCCACTTCGTATTCATCTTTATACGCCATTAGTTTATACAGCGCTTTTGCGACGGCGACGGTCAACGGCAGGTGCGCGGAGCCTTTCAATCCAGCCATTTTTCTCCCGGGGATGTTTTGCTCGGTGGCTTTAACCCGCTCGACACACTCGAGATACTTATCTGCGTAGGCGCGATCCTGATAATCGAGCAGATGACGATAGCGAAAATCGATGATTTCATCGAGGTTTTGCAGTGGTTTCCAGGGTTCTTTTTCGAGCCCGGCGGCGCGCTGCACCTGTTCCAGGTTTCGGGCCGCTTGCCTGCCCCACCAGAACGCCTGCTTGTTGAATTCCACGGCTACGCCGTTTAATTCAATGGCGTATTCGAGCGCTTCGGCACTGACCGGTACCAATCCCCGTTGATAAGCAATCCCCAATAGAAACAGGTTGCTCGCCAGGGAGTCTCCCATCAATCCGGTAGCCGCGGCGGTGGCATCGACAAAGTTCACCTTTTGGCTCCCAACTTCATCATTGATCGCCGCCATCATGGCGTCTTTTGGGAATTCCGCATCCGGGTCGTGTAGAAAATCGGCGGTAGGCGAAACAGCTTCGTTGATAACCGCGTAGGATCTTTCCGTATTGACCTTCGCCAGCGACTCATCCGAAGCAGCAACCACCAGATCGCACCCCAGTAACAGGTCGGCGTCGCCGGCCGGAATGCGCACAGCCTTAATGTTCTCTTGCTTTGCCGCCACCCGCACGTGGCTGACCACGGCACCGAATTTTTGCGCCAGGCCAGTCTGGTTCATCGTCGCGCAGCCTTTGCCTTCGATATGCGCCGCCATGGAAACCAGGGAACTGATGGTCAGGACACCGGTGCCGCCCACCCCGGTAATGACCATGTTCCAGGGTTTTTCCAGTGCCGGTAACTGCGGCGACGGCAACGATGGAAAGCTGTCGGTATCGGTCACCGCCTTGCCTTTTTTTACGCTACCCCCAAGCACAGAAACAAAACTGGGACAAAAACCGTTAACGCAGGAGTAATCTTTATTGCAGGCACTCTGATCGATGACCCGTTTGCGTCCCAGCTCGGTTTCCTGTGGCAGCACCGACAGGCAATTGGAGCGCACACCGCAATCACCGCAGCCCTCGCACACGGCTTCATTGATAAATATGCGGCGATCCGGATCGGGCGCCAATCCGCGTTTGCGACGTCGGCGCTTTTCCGCCGCACAGGTCTGTTCGTAAATAATAACGGTAGTGCCAGCGGTATCGCGCAACTCTTTCTGAATTGCCATCAGCCGGTCGCGGTGATCCAGACTAAAACCGTTGTCGATAGCGAGCTTGCGGTACTTATATGGATCGTCGGACAGCAGCGCGATTCGCTTTACGCCCTCGCCGCGCAATTGCAGAATAACCTGCGCAATACTCAAGGTGCCGTCCACCGGCTGTCCGCCGGTCATCGCCACGGCGTCGTTGTAGAGCAGTTTATAGGTGATATTGACGCCGGCGGCGATAGACTGGCGAATGGCAAGAATTCCGGAATGGAAATAGGTGCCGTCACCGAGGTTTTGGAACACGTGCTTTTGTTCTGTAAAGGGTGCCTGCCCAGCCCATGTGACGCCCTCGCCCCCCATCTGGGTAAAGGTTTTAGTCGGTCTGTCCTGCATCCACAGGGCCATATAGTGACAACCGATACCCGCTAAAGCGTGGCTGCCCTCCGGCAATTGAGTCGAGGTGTTATGTGGGCATCCGGAGCAAAAATGGGGCTTGCGCTCGATTTTCTTGCGCGGTTGCGCCAGTGCGTATTCCTTCTGGTTGAGAAATGCCAGGCGTTTACGCATATTGTCGCTGTCGTAAAACTTTTCGATCCGCGAAGCGATAGCCCGAGCCACCATAGCCGGCGTGATTTCCGCCAGATTTGGGACCAGGTCGCGCCCTTCCTCATCGAATTCACCGACCACACGAGGACGCCTCTCCACCGGCCAGTTGTAGAGCTGACCAGTCAGCTGGTCTTCGATCACTGAACGCTTTTCTTCAACCACTAAAATCTCTTCCAGTCCCTGGGCGAATTCGTGGGTAGTGACCGGCTCCAAGGGCCATACCATACCCACCTTGTAGACCCGAATACCGATCGCGGCGGCTTCACGATCGTCGATACCCAGATCTTCCAGCGCCTGCAGCACGTCCAGATAAGCTTTACCACTGGTGATTATACCGAGGCGGGGATTGGGACTGTCGATCACCACGCGGTTGAGACGATTGACCCGGGCGAACTCCCGGGCCGCGTAAATTTTGTAGCGGTTCAGGCGCCGCTCCTGCTCCAGTGGGCTGTCGGGCCAACGCACATGAACACCGTCGGCAGGGAGATCGAAGCTGTCGGGAGTGATTATATTAATCCGGTTTGGGTCAATTTCCGCCGATATCGCCGAGTCCATATTTTCAGTGATTGCCTTTAGTGCCACCCAGCAACCGCTGTAACGTGACAATTCCCAGCCGTAGATACCCAGATCCAGTACTTCCTGTACATTGGCCGGTGCCAGCACCGGAATCGAGGCGCCGATAAACATATGCTCGGATTGATGTGGCAGGGTTGAGGATTTGCAGGCATGGTCATCGCCCGCCACCGCCAGCACGCCACCGTATTTGGAGGTACCATACGCATTGGCATGCTTGATAACATCCATGCTGCGATCGACACCCGGCCCCTTGCCGTACCACATGGAAAAAACACCGTCGTATTTAGCGCCCTTGAACAGATTGACTTCCTGGCTACCGCGCACAGCAGTTGCAGCCAAGTCTTCATTGATACCGGGGAGAAAGTGGATATTGTGCTGATCGAGGTATTTTTTTGCCTTCCACATGGCCTGGTCAACACCGCCGAGGGGCGACCCCCGGTAGCCGGAAACAAAACCGGCGGTGTGCAAGCCCCGCTCGAGATCCCGCTGGTGTTGTAACATCGGAAGTCTGACCACAGCCTCGATACCAGTCATATAGGCACGGGCCTTATCCAACGTATATTTATCGTCCAGGGATATTTTCGCAAAAGCCATTCTTATCTCCCATTTGTGTTCATAGACCCAGCGTGTTCACAGACAGTGTGCGTATATCGCCAAGCCTCTCAGGCTTCCCCAAAGGTAAGTTCTTATGTGAGTGAGTATACTCCGGCTAGAGCAGAAAATTTTCTCTAATTACGCGTTATTAAAGTGAATCTTTTTGTTAAAATTGAAAAGAATCAGAAAATTTAATGGTTAAGTCAAAAAATGCAAAAAACTCATCTAAATAAAATAGACTTGAACATACTTCGCGAACTGCAGAAAGATGCCAGAATCACCTATTCCGAACTGGCGCGAAGAGTCGGCTTAAGCACCTCTCCGTGTATGGAAAGAGTTAAACGGCTGGAGCGCAAAGGAATTATCAAGGGATACAACACCCAACTGAACCCATCGAAACTCAACGCCGGGTTAGTGGTATTCGTACAAATCAGGCTGACCCGCTCCTCCCAGGACATATTTCGGGAGTTTAAACGCGTTATCACCCAACTCCCCGAAATTCAGGAATGTTTTCTGGTCTCAGGTAATTTCGATTATCTGATCAAAGCCCGAGTGGGTGATATGGAGCAGTACCACAAATTTCTTGTGGAAACACTGCTAACCCTACCCGGTGTGCATGAATCCACCAGTTACGTATCCATGGAACAGGTAAAGGAAACCGCCATTATCTCCCTGGAGCGCGCCATAACAGCAAACGACTAATATTTTGGGCCTCGTTTCTCGTTTCGCTTTGAGTATACCCAAAGCGTTTGAGATTTAGGCTTTCAGAGTGCGTCAATTTTTGTCCCCCCTTTTCTTTTAAGGACAGGGGGAGCGACGACGCCGCGTGGCAGGCCCCACGTAAGGAGGAGCGACGCGGCCAGGGGCAAAAAGGGGCGTGCTCTGGAGGCCTAAATCTCAAACGC
>JARROD010000022.1:0-19734 GCA_037384225.1 Exilibacterium sp. | reverse complement strand
CGACAATGAAGGCTTTAAAGCCAGCGGTTTTCAATATCAAATGCGAATATTTTCGGCAATAAACTGCTGCACTGTCTTCAAATCATGGGCCAATACCTGATACCGCTCTTGGCGCTCAAACAGATCAGCCATATGGTGCGGCAACGGCGGGTCTTGTGTCTGACCCGCTTTGCGCACCGCTTCGGGAAATTTCGCCGGGTGTGCCGTGGCCAGGCAAATCAGTGGAATATCCCGGCGCCGGCGCCGCCGGCGGCCGGCCTCGACGCCAATGGCTGTATGGGGATCCAGAAGGTATTCAGTACTCTCAAACGTATCTCTTATTACCTTTATGGTGTCGTCATCATCGAGACGGTAACTGGAGAATACTTGCCGCGCTTCGTCCAGGCACTGGGGGTTCAGGTGCATGGCACCTGATTTAAAGTCCTCCATTAACCGGCGGATGGCGTCGCCATCGCGCTGGTAAAGATCAAACAACAAGCGCTCAAAATTACTCGACACCATAATGTCCATGCTCGGGGAAAAAGAGTGAATCAATGCCCTTTTGCTGTGATCGTTTTCGCTCAAACAGCGGTGCAAAATGTCATTGGCATTGGTGGCCACAATCAGTTGATCCACCGGCAGCCCCATCTGCCTGGCCAGGTAGCCGGCAAAGATATCCCCGAAGTTTCCCGTGGGGACAGAAAAGGTAACCGGGCGGTGTGGCGCTCCCAGCGACAGCGCGGCATAAAAATAGTAGACAATCTGCGCCATAATCCGTGCCCAGTTAATGGAGTTGACCGCTACAAGCTTGCACTGCGAGGGTAAAAACGACTGATCCCCAAAACTTGCTTTTACCAGATTCTGGCAATCGTCAAAATTCCCCTCCAAAGCGATATTGTGCACATTGTTCTCGAGCACTGTGGTCATCTGCCGGCGCTGAACATCCGAGACCCGTTGGTGCGGATGCAGTATAAAAATATCGATATTTTCACAACGGCGACAGCCTTCAATCGCAGCCGAGCCTGTGTCGCCAGAGGTTGCCCCCATGACAACGACTTTTTGATCACGCTTTTTGAGAATATGGTCGAGCAGGTGTCCAAGAAACTGTAACGCGAAATCCTTAAAAGCCAATGTCGGCCCCTGAAACAATTCCAACACCCATTCATTGTGACCCGTCTGCACCAGGGGCGCTATGGCTCTGTGGCGAAAAGCGGTATAAGAGGAATCTATAATAGCCTGTAGATCATCGGACGCTATTTCCCCCCCTATAAAAGGCTCAATCACCCTAAATGCCAACTCTCGATAAGACAATCCGCTCCAGGAAGCAATTTCCTCACGGCTAAACCGGGGCAGCGTTTCAGGCACATAGAGCCCGCCGTCACTCGCCAGTCCCGTGAGTACCACATCTTCAAACGAAAGCGCCGGTGCCTGTCCGCGGGTGCTGATATATTTCACTGCAGTTTCCTGTTGTTTTCACACTGTATTATCCGCAATAGCCACGACATGAATCGCCGCTAGCGGGTCACCCCAATGACTCCATACGGATACGAGTCACCCTTTCCTGTACACTGTCGAGCGCTTCAACCTGTTTCACCGCGGCCATCAGCTGCTTTTCAACAGCCCGGTTGGTCAACAGGATCAGCGGCACATGGGCAGCTCCGCCCTTTGGCTCTTTTTGAATCAACGCCTCAATGCTGATGCCTTCGGCACTAAGGATCTGCGCAATTTTTGACAACTCACCGGGGCGGTCAAGAACCGACATCCGCAAATAGTAAGCTGTCTCGACCGCGTCCATGGTCAGGATTTCTATATTGCTGAGTGTATCGGGCGCGAACCCGAGATGTGGAACCCGGTGCCTGGGATCGGCGGTAAGGGTGCGCGCCAGATCGACAATATCGGCGATCACTGCCGAAGCCGTTGCTTCCGAACCCGCGCCGGGACCGTAATACAATGTCGCCCCCACCGCATCGCCCATGACCAGCACAGCATTCATAACCCCGTCGACATTGGCTATGAGGCGTTTTTCTGGAATCAGCGTCGGGTGGACTCGCAGCTCAATGCCTTCGCGACCACCGTCGAGTGTTACCCGGCGGGCTATCCCCAGGTGTTTGATACGGTAGCCCAGTTCCTGAGCGTATTCCACATCCTGGGGCTCAATCCTGCTAATACCCTCAGTAAACACCTTGTCGAACTGTAACGGCATACCAAAAGCGAGGGAGGCTAGAATCACCAGTTTATGCGCGGCGTCGATACCTTCAACATCGAAACTCGGATCTGCCTCGGCGTACCCCAGCTCCTGAGCCTGTTTCAATGCTTCGTCAAATGCGCTGCCTTTGTCCCGCATTTCGCTGAGGATAAAGTTGCCGGTACCGTTAATAATGCCCGCCAACCATTGCAAACGATTGGCCGCCAGGCCTTCACGGATAGATTTGATAATCGGAATACCACCCGCAACCGCCGCTTCGAACGCCACGGTAACACCGCGCTCCTTGGCTCTGGCGAAAATCTCGTTGCCGTGTTCGGCAATTAGCGCCTTGTTGGCCGTAACCACATGCTTACCGTTGTCTATCGACTTAAATACCAGATCCTTTGCCACACTGGTACCGCCGATCAGCTCTACCACTATGTCGATATCCGGGTTCTCCACAACCGCAAAAACGTCGCGCTCAATTTGTGTTGAGGAAATGGCACAGGCCGGATTGTCGCGGCGCGCCCCTACTTTCTCGATAATAATGTCACAACCGGCGCGAGCATTGATATCGCGCTGATTACGCGTCAATACATTAAACGTGCCGCTACCGACAGTACCCAGGCCGCAAATGCCAATTTTCACCGGTTCCAATGCTATCTCCCCAGAGTTATTAAACGCGCCGGCCATCGGCCTACCGCTCGCTTAAAATAAGCTCGTAAAGTTAAAACAGGCCACCATACTCAGCGGACCTGACACTGTCAATCGGGATTCCGCCTAATACTCAACCCCAAAAGCAAACAAAAAACGGGAGCTTCAGCTCCCGTTTTTTAGCCTTATCAAACGCTCAATGTCCCCTAACGCAGCGTCTCTACCCCGGGGTAAACCCAGTATCGGGGGCGGGCTATTTCTTAACGCTGGCTAACACTCTCGTCGAGATCCAGCGTTTTGGCCAGTTCTTTAGCACTCATATACCCGGCAATTAAACTACCATCGCTCAGCACCAGCGCCGGCGTACCACGCACCCCGACCTTTGCACCCAAGGCATATTGATCACTAACCGGGTTGTCGTCACAAACGTTAATGTCAACATTCTTACTATTTTTCATCTTGGTGAGGGTTTCCTGTGGATTTTCAGCACACCAGGCGGTTGCTATTTTTTTATAGGACATGGACTTCAAACCCGCTCTCGGATAGGCCAGATAACGCACCTCAATACCCATGGCGTTCAAGGCCGGAACTTCCTTATGCAGTTTGCGGCAATAGCCACAGTCAACATCGGTAAAAACATTGATATACGCCTTGGTTTCACCCTTGGGGGAAAATATGATTTGATCTTCGCGTTTGACGTTGGCAAGCATTTCCGCCCGCTGCGGCTTCAATTCTTCTTCACGGAGATTAACAAATTTACCGGGTAGCACGTTATACAGCTCCCCCCCGGCTATGAAGTACTCACCATCAGCGCTGACATAAAGCAGCGGCCCCCGCTCCACCTGTAATTGGTAAAGCCCGGGAATCGGCGTTGTTTTAATGTCTGTGTATTTTAACTCTGAGCGCCCCTGTTGCAGCGTCTCGACAATTTTTTTCTTAATTGCCGGATCGACCTTATCGGAGAATTTTGAGATTACAGACGGTTTCGCCTCTGGGGAATCAGCTTTCTTTTCCGCCTGCGCCTGTGCAATAAGACCGGTGGGAGATATAAACTGAATCACGGCCAATAAACAGGCCACAAAAAGTCCACCTAATATCCATCTACTTAACTGACCTGCATAACCATTCAATTGTCTGCCCTCTTGTTTGCTCTTGATTTGAACCCAGGCTTGAGACAGGGTTCCTGATTCAAGCTGTCCGGCACCTATATAGGCACTGATTCTAACCTAGCTGCCAGCGCATAAAAACCGCGTATAGGGGTTATGTAACAAAAAAGCCGGAGCAGTGCACGACTACTCCGGCTTTTTGTCCAAAAAGCGAACCCTTAGGGGCTTTAATTTAACTTTTCTTTAATACGGGCGGCCTTACCTGTCAGGTTACGCAGGTAGTAAAGTTTGGCCTGACGCACGTCGCCACGGCGCTTAACTTTAATACTGTCAACCAGGGGGCTATGGGTCTGGAAAGTACGTTCTACACCCACGCCGTGTGATATTTTGCGCACGGTGAACGCAGAGTCCAGTCCCCGGTTGCGCTTGCCGATAACCACGCCTTCAAAGGCCTGCAGACGCTCGCGGTTACCCTCCTTTACTTTCACCTGTACCACAATCGTGTCGCCGGGGCTGAATTCGGGAATATCTTGTTTCATTTGCTCCTGATTTAGAGCCTGAATAATTTTGTTGCTGCTCATGGTCTGCTCCTGTTGAATATGTAGCTTCACAGCTAGAGTTAATCTCAGTCGAGGTTTTCCGGGTCGGGCATTTCAGCCCGGTACCGTTCCAACAGCAGGCGCTGCTCCTCGGTCAATGCTATTTTTTTCAGTAAATCCGGTCGTCTCTGCCAGGTGCGCCCCAGCGCCTGCTGCAAGCGCCAGATCCTGATCTGTTCATGGTTGCCCGACAGTAAAACCTTTGGCACCTCTCGGCCTTCATACATCTCTGGACGCGTGTAATGTGGGCAGTCCAGCACCCCCTCGGCAAAAGAATCCTGGGCAGCCGATTGCGCATGCCCCAAGGCTCCCGGTAGCAGGCGTATAATCGCATCGATAGCCACCATGGCAGCCAGCTCACCACCACTCAAAACATAATCACCAATGGACAATTCTTCGTCCACTTCGATCTCAATCAGGCGTTCGTCCACCCCTTCATAGCGCCCGCACAGCAATACCAGGTTACTGCCTCCTCCTTGCGCAAATGAACTCACGTTGGACTGATCCAGTGTCCGTCCCTGCGGTGAAAGGTAAACAACCTTTACCTCAGGCCCGACCCACGCCTTAGCGGCCTGAATCGCTCTCCGCAATGGCTGCGCCATCATCACCATACCCGGTCCGCCGCCATAGGGGCGGTCATCCACCGTCTGGTGCCGATCGCTGGTAAATTGTCGCGGATTCCAGCAACGCAGTTCAAACAGGCCCTGTTTTAGTGCCCGTCCACTGACGCCATAATCGGTAATTGCAGAAAACATTTCCGGGAACAAGGTCACGACAGCAATACGCAAATCCAGCCTCTCTCCCCTTACGTCTAACAATAGACGTATTTCAAAACGCGGGATCCCAATTGACCAAAATCATTTCAGTATCCAGATCCACCGATTTGACAAACTGGTTCGGCACATAGGGGATCAGGCGCTCTCTGCGATCCACGCTGTCACTATTACCCTGCACTACCAGCACATCATTGGCACCGGTTTCCAACAGGCGTCTGACCGTACCCAGGCGGTAACACCCGCCTTCATACTCACTGATCACCTGCAATCCCTGCAACTGGTGCCAGTAGAATTCACCGACTTCCAGCTCTGGCAACTGATTTCTCTCGACCGCGATATTGATTTGGCAGTAGCCACTCGCGGTATCCCGGTCATCGATACCTTCAAAATGGACAGTAAATCCAGTGGCGTGACGCCTGGACGCATCGACAACTATAGGCTTAACCCCATGGGGGGTCTTCAGCCACCAGGGTCGATAATTCAATATATTTTCCGGCGGTTCCGTGTGGGACTGAACTTTAACCCACCCGTTTATACCGAAAACCGCCGTAATGCGCCCGACATCCACCAAACTAGACTTTTTAGTCACGAGCGTGGGCTCCGTCTGTAGAGCGGGACTTGCAAGGTAGCTGTCTATGCGGAAACAGCTGCAGCCTTTTCCTTCAGCAAACTGGCAACTCGGGTCGAGAGCTGGGCGCCCTTGCCAACCCAGTAGTCCACCCGCTCTTTGTCAACGCGAAGACGCTCCTCATTGCCCCGCGCAACGGGGTTGAAGAAACCGAGTCTTTCGATAAAACGGCCGTCGCGGGACGTGCGGCTGTCGGTTACATTCAAGTGATAAAAAGGGCGCTTCTTGGAGCCGCCTCGAGCCAAACGAATGCTGACCATGTAAATGTTCTTCCTGTTAATCCGGTTTTTGGGTTGCCTCACGGCAAGACACAGTTTATTGCTCCACTCAATCTTCAAATGGAGCCACGAAAGGCGCGACATTTTACGGGAAACAACCGCCTATGGGAAGCCCAATTAATCTACAATCACATATAAATTTCAATCCCTTAACGACCTAAGCCCGGAGGTAATCCGCCGCCACCGCCGGACATCCCGGGAGGCATACCGCCACCACCGCCCATCATTCCCCCCAGGCCGCGCATCATCTTGGCCATGCCGCCGCCCTTCATTTTTTTCATCATCTTAGCCATCTGTTTGTGTTGCTTCAACAGCCGATTAAGATCCTGAATCTGAGTGCCGGAACCCTGCGTGATGCGGCGTTTGCGTGAGCCGTTGAGTACATCCGGATTGCGCCGCTCGGCCGGGGTCATGGAGTTAATAATGGCCTCCATTTGCTTGAACTGCTTGCCCATATTGGCCTGCTCGGCGAGTTGAGCGACATTGCCCATTCCCGGCATTTTTTCTAGCATGGATGTCATACCACCCATATTTTGCATCTGCTGTAACTGCTCTTTAAGGTCATCCAGGTCAAAGCGCTTGCCCTTCTGAACCTTTTTAACCAGTTTTTCGGCCTTTTGCTTGTCGATTTTCTGCTCGGCCTGCTCGATCAGGGAGAGAATATCCCCCATGCCGAGAATTCGCGATGCAATGCGATCCGGGTGGAAGGGTTCAAGCGCATCGACCTTCTCTCCCACCCCCATAAATTTAATCGGCTTCCCAGTGACATGACGCACCGATAAGGCAGCCCCGCCGCGGGCGTCGCCATCGACCTTGGTCAGTACCACCCCGGTCAGGGGCAGAGCATCGCTAAACGCCTTAGCGGTATTGACCGCATCCTGGCCAATCATGGCATCGATAACAAACAGGGTTTCGGCCGGCTCGATAGCCGCGTGCAACCCTTGAATCTCGTCCATCAGTTCGGTATCGATATGGAGTCGCCCGGCGGTATCCACAATCACCACATCGGCAAACGAACGTTTGGCCTGCTCAATGGCAGCTCTGGCAATAGCCTCCGGCTTCTGATCGTCACTGGAGGGAAAGAAGTCAACCCCAACCTCGGCGGCCAGTGTCTGCAATTGCTGAATAGCCGCCGGGCGGTAAATATCGACGCTGACTACGAGGACCTTTTTCTTTTGCCGTTCCCGCAGGTAGCGGGCAAGCTTGGCTACGGAAGTGGTTTTCCCCGCTCCCTGCAGGCCCGCCATTAACACCACCGCAGGTGGTTTGACCGCAAGATTGAGGGGCACACAGGACTCCCCCATCATTGCGATCATTTCCTGCTCTACGATCTTGACAAACTGTTGGCCGGGATTCAGCGCTCTGGATACGTTCTGCCCCACGGCTCGCTTTTTCACCAGCTCAATGAACGCCTTGACTACAGGCAAAGCGACATCGGCTTCCAGCAACGCTTTGCGCACTTCCCGCAAAGTTTCCCTGATATTGCTCTCTGTCAGCCGTGCCTTACCAGTGACAACTTTCAGAGAGCGGGACAATCGATCGGTTAAATTTTCAAACATAACAATCCGCAATGCTTATAGGTATTTGCCGCAAGTATACCTCAGGACTCCGCCTGAACGCACCTGCTCGCCACCAGCCGCTACAGCCCCTCGGGAACCCGCTATTTCGAGCGCCTCGCCCAATGAGCGCTTCTATTTAATACGGCCTTGTGACACACTCTGCCCTCAATTTTTCTTTACCCTTTTTCTCAAGCAACAAAACAAACACTGATAGCTGGAAATCATGATTATCCTTGTCTCAAACGCTGCCGCCTTAGCACTTTACCTGGCTGCGAGTGGCTACCTGGCCACAACCCTATTCCATAAACGCAGCGCAGATACTAACTGGTTGCTTTGCTTCACATTCACAGCGCTACTGTTTCACGGTATTGGCATCCAGGGCATTATTCTTGGCAGCGATGGATATTACCTGGGTTTTTATAAAGCTTCATCTCTCATTTTCTGGGTCATCAATCTCATCGTACTGCTGAGTGGTTTAAAAAAACCTCTACACAACCTATTCGTTTTTCTTTTTCCCATGTCTACCCTGGCTATTATTTGCTCAATGGTCAGTGAAAGCCCCGTCATTCCCTATTCGCACCTGGGACCCAGTATCGCGTCCCATATTCTGTTTTCCTTTGTCGCCTACAGCCTGCTGACCATCGCCACACTGCAGGCGTTGCTGCTCGCCTATCAAAATTATCAGCTCAGACACAAGCATCCCACTGGCATTGTGCGCCTGTTGCCGCCATTGCAAACGATGGAAACGCTGATGTTTGAATTGCTGTGGGCGGGAGAAGTACTGCTGACACTGAGTATTATTACAGGTTTTTTGTTTATTCAGGACTTGTTTGCACAACATCTCATACACAAAACTGTATTTTCCCTGATCTCCTGGCTAATCTATGCCGTTCTGCTCTGGGGGCGATATAGTCGCGGCTGGCGCGGCAGCGTCGCCGTCCGCTGGGCTCTGGGCGGCTTTATAGCGCTGATGCTGGCCTATTTCGGTACCAAGCTTGTGCTTGAAATCATACTGGAAATCAGAACCAACAGTGTCTAGCGTCGTGCCTGTTCCAACTGGCCAGCGGCGTTTCCCGCCGCAGTAGTTGCGAAAGCCTCTAAACTAATACAAGATTAGGTTTATTCCGAAGGAAATAGAGGTTACCCCTTACTTGAACGATGCGCCCCTCAGTCTGCTGTTTGGCACGCTGGCTGGATTGATTTTTTTCTCCGCTTTTTTCTCCAGTTCCGAAACGGGAATGATGTCTTTAAACCGTTATCGGCTCAAACACCTGTCAAAGAAAAAGCATAAAGCCGCCCTTCGGGTAACCAAACTACTGATACGACCAGACCGCCTGATTGGCGTCATCTTGATCGGCAATAACCTGGTCAACATTTTCGCATCAGCGATCGCCACTGTTATTGCGATCCGCCTGTATGGCGACGCCGGCATCGCCATTGCCACAATTCTACTCACCCTGGTACTGCTGATCTTTGCTGAAGTGACGCCGAAAACCGTGGCCGCGCTGCATCCGGAAAAAATCGCCTTCCCCGCAAGCGTGATTCTCAAACCCCTGCTCTACCTTCTATACCCGGCGGTTTGGGTGGTAAACCATTTGTCCAACAGCCTGGTCAAGCTATTTGGCATCGATCCCACCACCCACCCCAAGCACGAGCATCTGCGACCAGAGGAATTGCGCACGGTTGTGGACGAGGCCGGTGACCTGATTCCCGATCAACACCAAGGCATGTTGCTGAATATTCTGGATCTGGAAAAGTCCACGGTAGAGGATATAATGATCCCGCGCAACGAAATCATCGGGCTGGACCTGGAAGACGACATCCCAACATTAATGCGGCAAATCCGCAACTCGGAATACACCCGTCTGCCGGTTTATGACGGTGATATTAATAATATTATCGGTATCCTTCATTTGCGTTACGCCACCCGCTTTATGTATGGCGATGATTCAACCATCACCCACGATGCTATTCGCCGCTTTTCCCAAGAACCTTATTTTGTTCCCGAAGGCACACCGCTCAATATACAGTTGATGAATTTTCAAAAAGAAAAACATCGCATGGGGATAGTCGTCGATGAATACGGGGACATACAGGGCCTGATCACCCTGGAGGATTTGCTGGAAGAAATCGTAGGCGACTTCACCACCAACACCGCGGAAGAACAGACAGAGGAAATATCCGCGCTCGGAGACGGCTGGTACCTGATCGAGGGCGGCGCGTCTATCCGTGATGTCAACCGTACGCTGGGTTGGGAGCTACCCACGAAAGGACCCAAGACACTCAATGGACTGGCGGTTGAGTATCTGGAAAGCATTCCGGATGCCAATGTCAGCTTTCAGCTCGGCCGCTACCGATTCGAGACTGAAAAAATTTCCGATAAAATGATCGAAAAAGCCCGCGTAAGGCACCTGAAAACCAGCGCCTAGTGCGTCGCCCAATAAAACTTTTTATCTCAAATTCTCAACGAAATTCTATCCAAACCCTCCACGGCCGGAAATGACCACATAGGCCCTCCAGGCCAGGGGATAGGATTGAGGGCGAACAGTCTACCTTCAGTGGTTCCCGCCGTTGGGTGCCATCGATGTCGCTTGATATTCGCCCCCAATCCTATCCCCTGGCCTGGAGGGCCGGTCTCGACATATGCATAAAAGGATCGGGTGAAAAACGTATTGGTCGAAGCATTAGTCCACCTCCCGCATACTAATCATGCGTGTCAGAGTACTCGCCCAGAACCCTGACTGGCGCCGAACTTTCCATCCCGATTCCCGCTTCGAAAACCTGGTTGAAAAAACTCACCAGAATGCCAGCGGTCAACCCCCAGATTTCAAATCCCTCAAAGTCATAGGCAGGTGCCCAGAATTCCAACTCAGGGCGCCTGTATAAGTCTGTTCTAATACGCTGATCGGCCAGAAAAAAACTCACTGGCACCCGAAACACCACATCCAACTCACCAGGATTGGGGGTCAGCACGACATCCTCCGGCACAATCCCTACGAAAGGGGTTACCTTGATATCATACCGGGTCCGGCGCGGTTGCAGGGCAGCCAGCACCTCGACACTACTCGGTTGTATTCCGATTTCCTCTTCAGTTTCCCGCAGTGCGGTTTGCAGCAGGCTTTTGTCGCCGTACTCCCACTTACCGCCGGGAAGCGACACTTCACCGCTGTGAGTGGAAAGGTGTTCAGCCCGTTTAGTCAGTAAAATCTCTGGATCGGAAGCCTTGGCGGTCAGCGCGATCAGGACCGCCGCCTGATTGGGAAAAGCGTCCAACTCCTCAACACCCAAGTCTCGACAAGTAAGCTTTTCCCGCAATTGTTTTAACATCTTTTGACCCTATGGCTATTTTCTTTAGGTTGCATACCCAATATTTAAAAGGTCATCTTCCAGCCTTTCACCAGACAACTATACTAAGCGCCGGGCCTAATGTGCCGAATCGACTGCTTTGGAACTCCAGGTCACTGGACGCAATCGAGCTGAGCCCTGCTAAAAGCGCCCCGACAGTATAGGATTTCACCGTTCAGGCTGCTTGTTTTGGCCTCGAATTTTGATTTACAGTGTAAATTTCCGGGTAATGGAGTAAACCAGACCAGACAGAGAGCTTTTATAGTTGACAGTGACCCTCGCCCCTTGTTCCGACTATCCAATCTTTAACTATCCAATCTTTAACTACGCAACCTGCAACAAGTAAACCCTAGACTTGTGGTAACTTCTCAATAACCCGGGGTATTGTGCCTTCGATCCGGCGGCCATCCGCCTGACACTGTGCCTACCCCGGGTTAGCTTGACGTGTATGGCTTTTACATTAACCGAACGTACCGCTTTAAAGGCTGAAACTGCTAATGGTTCACAATTATCCAATATTCCGGGAAGATATAAGATTCCCCTCTACACTATAAAATTTTTGTTTGCTAGTATGAAAAATATACTAGCTCTATTTTACTTCCTTATTTAGTTAGAGATGAAATGGAAAAGCAAATGCAGTCGAAACTGCCCGGTTTTGATGTTCTGCTACACCTGGCGCAGCATGACCCTGACGCACTGGAACAACTTCGGCTCGAGCAAGTCAAAAACCTGATTGATAACGCGCCACCTCAACAACAGCAGCGCCTTCGTGGCCTTCAGTTTGAAATTGATGCGCAACGCGAAATACATTCCTCTGCCCTTGGAGCCTGCATTAAAATCTCCGAAATGATGCACGAATCCTTCTTCCGCCTGCGCAATTTACTCAACCAATTTTCCGAACAACCTACCTCCAGTTCAGTATATGTGGAGCCCCCCAGGAAAGCCAAGGTACTCCATTTTCCATCCCGGTAAATGACATATACCCCATTTACTGACACCCTGGGGGACTCTTTTATTTAGCATTTATCCAATTGAGCTTATACTACGGCCTTTATCCACAAAGCCATTGATAGGGATAGGCGCTAAACTAAATGAACTACTGTTCCAATTGTGGCAAGCCACTGGCTGTGCGCATTCCTGAGGGTGATGATCGAGAGCGTCACGTTTGTGATCACTGCGACACTGTCCACTATCAAAATCCGCGGATTATCACAGGGTGTCTGCCCGTCCACGGCGATAAGGTTCTGTTGTGCAAACGTGCCATTGAGCCGCGTCACGGGCTCTGGACGCTACCGGCCGGCTTTATGGAAAATGGCGAAACCACCGAGCAGGGCGCACTGCGTGAAACCTGGGAGGAAGCCAGGGCAAAAATAGAAATCCAAGACCTCTATACCTTGTTTAATCTGCCGCAGATTAATCAGGTATATTTATTTTACAAGGGTGTACTTACCCCCGCTCACTTCGCGCCGGGGCAGGAATCCCTGGAAGTGGAACTGTTTTCAGAAAACCAGATTCCCTGGGATGAACTCGCCTTTCCCGTGGTCTATAAAACCCTGAAATACTACTTCTCAGACCGGCGCAACAACCGTTACATATTCCGCAGCGAAAACCTGTACAAGCCTGAGGGGAAAAACCTCGAAACCGGGTAACTTCTCAATAACCCGGGGTCGGCATAGTGTGTCAGGCGGACGTCCGGAGGTAGCTGGCCCAGACAAGAAGTTACGAAACCGGGTGATAACCCCCATCGCTGCATAAATGATGGGGTAATGTACTACGCCGACAACTCCTCTTCTGCGCTTAAACGCCAGATATCATAGGCGGGCTCTTCATAGGGATGAGCGGTTTTAAATGCCGCCAACACGGCCCGCATTAAATGGTCTTCACAGACCATTTCCACTTTATATTCCACTACACGTTCATCCTTTCCATGAGCGCCCAGAAAGGGATCACTGTTCGGCAAGGGTCGAAACTGACCTTCGCCCCGGGTTTGCCAGGCGCAGCGGTCATAATCGCCAATCTTTCCCGCACCAGCGGAAAACACCCTGTGTTTAACGGATTCCAGGTGAGTTTCAGGCACATAAAAGCAAAATTTATACATAATCGAACCGCCCCTCACTGTGATAAAATAAATAACATTTTCCAACTTTGCATACATTATTTGCTGTATGCAAGGCGCAGCCGCCACCCGTGTTCAGGAATTTATGCAACTTTTTGTCGACAATCTAACCAACATTGATTTCAGCTATCTGGATTCACACAGCGGACTGCTGGGGGGGACCTGGCTGGCGCACGCAGTACTGGGCGGGAGGCTGGACAACCAGGGTATGGTTTGCGATTTCGGTATTGTCAAATCAAGTCTTCGCGAGTGGTTGAACCGGGAAATCGACCACCGGCTGGCAGTACCTGTTAGGGCTGCGAACCTGTCCCTGGAAGAAAGCGCTCAGAGCATCTCCCTGACCTGGCGCTTTGGCCTCCACCGGCAGCTGCGCTGCCTCTGTCCACGCCAGGCCATTGCCTTGGTCGACAGCGAACAAATCACAGCCGACAGTGTTTCGGCATGGTCTATCGAGCAGCTCCGGAACCAATTTCCCGACACTGTGGCGAAGCTGGATCTCAGATTCACCGAAGAAACGATTCCTGGCCCGTCCTATCGTTACAGCCACGGCCTGAAAAAACACGCCGGCAATTGTCAACGAATTGCCCACGGCCACCGCTCACGCATCGAAATTTGGGAAAATGGCGAGCCGGCGCCAGAGCTGGAATTGCAGTGGGCACAAAGCTGGCAGGATATTTACATCGGCTCGCGCGAAGACCTGATCGGGGAAGTGGAAAAGGAGCATGTGGCCTGCTACCACTTTGCCTACAGCGCACAACAGGGAGCGTTTGAACTGATCATTCCAAAGCAATGCTGTTATTTGATCGATACCGACAGCACAGTTGAGTTGATTGCATCCCATATCGCCGAAACCTTGAAACAGCAGCAGCCCACTTCATCCTTCCGGGTCAAAGCCTTTGAGGGGATCGGCAAGGGCGCTATCGCTGAACGGTAGGCACGACAGCTGAGCCACTGCCTTTCAAACAATCTTCCCTTGTCATATCTGGCACCATCCCCTTTGCCGGGCTCTTGGGGTCCACCTTGGCCGCTGCGATCCGCCCTACAATATGGGCGGGAATCACGGCCAAATTCCAGAGTGGATCCGGTGTATAGGTGTTAATGTTGCCACTAATATAAGTTGAATAGGCAGGGTATAACACCTTATATGCCTCCTTCCGCTTATCAGTATCCCTAATGCATCGCAGGTAACCGAGCGCATCGCTGGTGGCTTTAGCCTCGTAGTAGAGTGCGGCAAAAGGTAGGGTATAGATCGCAGCGTGGGTTCCCTTCAGGCGGCGACGGCTGAAATCCTTCGCGTGGCCGCCCTCGTGCAGGGCGACAGAAATATTATCGGAATAGAGGTAAATCGTGTTGGTGTAAGGATTATAGCTATCACCACCGAAAAATCGCCCCGGTAAAATCGTATAAAGACTGACGCTCAAAACGCCCAGGGTATAGCGCCACCCGGCGCCGACAGTGCTATTTTTAAACAATCTGCGCCACTGGTTACCGGGGCTATAGTTATTGACCAAAACCTGCACATTGTTCAGCTCGTTCGCATAGAGGTAGGCCTGTAGATAATCGATGGTTTCACCGCTGATCTGATGACTGTCGATATCCTTGTCCCATAGTAGTAGCTTCCCCAGGAGACTGCCGGGCCAAATCCAGTCCGCCGCATCCAGAAAGCGGTTGGGACGACCAACATATACTTGTTGTTTCATATTCACAAAGCCGGCCTGGTCCAATTCGGCACGGCCGGTGCCGTAGCGATAGGGGTCACTGGCACAAGCGCCTAGCAATAAAACACTGCCCCCCATCATCAAAATCAATAATTTTCGGAACCTCTCCGGCATAATTGTGCCCTGTACAATCGTTAATAGGATAGTCACTTTTCAATAATTTGGGGTGTGCACAATGTCAGGCGGACGTCCGGCGGATCGAAGGCACATACCCCTGGTTACCGAGAAACCTGCTTGGATGGCGACAACTTTAACAGGGTCTGGATGTTTTATTGAGCGACACGATCGTCGTCCGGAAACAAACCACTTGATCGCCTGTACAGACATACAGTAACCTTGGTCAGTATGAGACTATATATAGCGGAAAAACCCAGCCTCGGGCGCGCTATAGCCGAGGTGCTGCCCAAGCCCCAACGCAAGCAGGAAGGCTGCATCTGGCTCGCCAACGGCGATTGTATCAGTTGGTGTATCGGCCATTTACTGGAACAGGCCGAACCCCACCATTACGACCCGGCATATCAACGCTGGCAGTTACAACACCTGCCGATCATTCCCGAGCAATGGCTGTTGCGGCCTAAGGCGAAAACCCAGAAGCAATTGAAGCTGTTGAAACAACTGATCAAACAGGCCGACGAGTTGGTTCACGCCGGCGATCCGGACAGAGAAGGTCAATTGCTGGTGGACCAGGTTTTCGATTATGCGCACATCCCCAAAACCAAAAAAGACGCCGCTTTACGCTGCCTGATCAGCGACCTGAATCCGGCTGCGGTAAAACGAGCCCTGAGTCAAATGCGCAGCAACCGGGATTTTATTCCGCTGTCCACCTCAGCATTGGCCCGCTCCCGGGCCGACTGGCTGTACGGTATAAACATGACTCGCGCCTACACGATACAGGGGCGCAGCATCGGCTATCAGGGAGTTCTATCCGTCGGCCGGGTACAAACACCGGTACTGGGGCTGGTAGTACACAGAGACAGAGAAATAGAAAACTTCGTCTCTAAACCCTTCTATGAAGTGCTGGCCTTGCTGCAAACCCGCGAGGGGAGAGAGTTTCGGGCAAAATGGCAGCCGAGCGAAGCCTGCCGCCCCTATATGGATGAAGAGGGACGGGTACTGTTAAAGGCATTGGCCGAAAATGTCGTCGCTAGGATCATCGACAAGCCGGCACTAGTCGATAGAATTGAACACAAAGCCAAAACCCAGGCGCCACCGCTGCCCTTTAACCTATCTGCACTGCAAATCGACGCGGCCAGACGCTTTGGGATGAATGCCAAGCAGGTACTCGACTGCTGCCAAAATCTCTACGAGCGCCATAAATTGATCACCTACCCGCGCTCGGACAGTCGCCACCTGCCGGCGGAACACTTCAGCCAGGCGCCGGCTGTGATTAAAGCGATCGCCCACAATGCCGGCATCGTTGAAAACAGTCCCCCGGACACACCCGGTGACTCTCTTTACACAGCGGCAATCCAGGCCAATATCAAACTCAAAAGCAAAGCCTGGAACGACAATAAAGTGGATGCGCATCACGCCATAGTACCTACCCATAAAAGTATTCAGCAAAATGCACTAACATCTCAAGAAAGCAAACTCTACCGATTAATTGCTCGACAGTACCTGTGCCAGTTCTACCCCAAATTCGCTTATACCGATACCAGAGTGGAACTGCTCATCGAGAAAGGACGTTTTATCGCCACCGCCCGCCAGGTACAGGACCCGGGTTGGAAAATACTGTTTCAAAAAGCTGAAAAAGCTGAAAAACCTGAACAGGCAGCAGAGCCTTCGCAACAGCAACCTGCGCCGCAAAACCTCCCACCACTGACCAAAGGCGAGCAATTACACTGTCTGCGCGGCGAACTGGTGGAAAAACAAACCCAGCCCCCGAAGCATTTCACCGACGCCACACTGCTGGCTGCCATGACGGGGATAGCCCGGTTTGTGCGCGCCCCGGATATTCGCCAAATATTGAAAGACACCGACGGCCTGGGTACCGAAGCCACCCGTGCGGGAATCCTGGAACTGTTGTTTAATCGGGGGTTTTTAATTCGAAACAATAAAAATATTATTTCCACTGCCGCCGGGCGCGGTTTGATAGACTCACTGCCGCAGGTTGCAATCACGCCGGATATGACGGCCCAATGGGAAACGGCACTGAACCGGATCAGTAACCGGCAAGTCAGCTATCGGGATTTTATAGAACCGATGCATGCTGCCCTACAGGACTTGATAGACCAAAGCAAAAACACCTTGCCCACAGAATTAAAAGGCGTTAAGGCACCTGTGCCTAAATTTAAAAAAACCGCCTCTAAGCGCGCCTCTTCTAAAAATAGAAAACACCGCTTACAAAAAGTCAAAAAGGCACCTTAGCCCCATGCACGCCCCTTGAAAAGGATTTATATTTTTTTCAACAGTCCCCCCAACGCCTGATTTTTGTCCTCTATTTGCGCAAGTAACTGCCCCACTTCCCCATCGAGTGCATCCAGTCTGGACAAACTACCCTTGGTCCGCGCGATAACTTCCGCTTGTAATTTCTCTTTGAATGCCGCTGTTTTTTCCGCCAGTTGCCTTTTGATAATATCGCCCAACATGTTATCCAGATCGGATTGAATACTCACCTGTGGCTTCTCCACATCGCCGCTCGCGGCGATGTGGAATGTGGCAGTCTGCAACTTAGCCAGCGCCGACAGAATTGCTTTCACAACGGCTGAAGCTGAAGCCGGTGCAGTCTCTTCCGTCACCATGTTATCAAGCGCCAAATCGACGTTCAGATCCATACGCCCGTTGTTCATCGTGTAAGCTGTGTTGATATCCATAACAGCACTTTTAATCACCAGCGGCAATTGTGGGTTTTGTGATAAGACCAAATCCTTTACAGCCATTCGCTGCACCTGCAATTTAAGCACATCCTTTGTCTGTGACTGACGCCGATCTATGTTACCCTGCAAATCGAAAGCGCTAATATCCCCTAATTTTTCACCCTGTATATTCAGGCTGATCGGCTGTTCCCAAACGCCGGGGCGATCACTGAAATTGTTGATTTCCCCGCTCAACAGACTCGCGCGCGGATCGCTCTGCGAATTTGACAACGATAGGTGTCTTATCAGAAAATCCGGAGCCGGATGTGTTTCGGCGAAATGAATATCCCGCCCTTGCCCGAGTAAAGAATCCGTGGCGTCGACAACAGACGTCTGTTCACTGTTGTCAGCTGCACTTTTTTCAGCCGCCTTATTTTGCCCGAGAAAGGGTTGCAATTTTTTATACCAGCGCCAGCCTTTGTCTAGCCAACCGGCAACCTCCCTTCCAAACAACCTTTCCGCCAGATTGACAGCCCCCTGTGCCGATAAGCTGTATTTCTTTGCAAGACGATCGATATCAGCCCGCGGTGCCGCTTTTGCTTTTTGCACGTCCTCTTTCAACACCCGTATAGTTTCTGCCACTTCCCCCCGAACAGACTTTACCTGTGACAAATCTCGGTCAATATCCTGTTTCAGCTGCTTGAGTTCTTTCGCTTTCGACAATAGAGCGAGAGGGTCCTTGTCTTTTGTTTTAAGTTTCTGCACGCGTGCTTTGTAAGCGTCAATATCTTCCTTTGTGGGTAATTGTTCAATTTTTTGTTTTAACGTTTGTTTCCGCTCCTCATATTGCGACTCCAGCTCCGCGGCGATTTTCAGTGTTTGCAACTGCTCCTGTTTCATTACCTCTTCCACACTGGGCAAGGTCAGGCTTGGCAGAGCGACTTTCTCCGCCATGCGTCCAAAGGTGCTTTCCCCGGCTTCTTCAGTGTCTGCGCGGGAAGCAATCGCGCCGGATTCCCGGCGCGGGCTGTTCAAAGTAACACCAGTGGCAGCCATTTCATCGATATAAACCCGCCTGAAAGCCAGAGGCTTGACCTGCATATCGAATGCCAGCCGTTTCACCTCCAGGGCATTGAACATAGGTTCATCAGGGTTTGTTATCTGCAGATCATTGAATTCTATGGATTGTTCACTAAAATCGATATCGACATGCCCCAGTTCCACTTTGGCCCCGACTATTTCGGTACCTGCGACTTCGACAGCGGTTTCAATGACACTATCAGTAAACAGATAAATGCCAACTGTCATCAAAGCGACAACAACGACAAAAATAGCCAGGCCATACAGCCGAAAAACCTTTTTCATTCCACACCTTTAACCTAGATCGGCATATAGACGATAAACACGCGAAGCTTTCAACACTCTAACCACGTGAGCCTTCTCTATCCAGGGCAGCGCTTTGACACGAAAGTTTACAATCCCAGAGCGCGTGGCGAAATAAAGTGGAACCCAAATCAGCAGCGCGGAAACAATTCCCCCCATTACCAGCGTATTATTAAAGTGGCTTAAACGTCCAATACTGGTGTTATAGAGCGCAGTCCATATGCCACCTAGGCTCTGCATTTCGAGTACACTTTTACCAAGCAACAAAAAAATTGGTACTAACAGATAAGAAGCACCGGCGAACAGAGCGGAAAAAAGAATAAAAGCGGTTATATTAATGCGAAAGATCAGAACCAGAAAAACTACCAGGAGGTTATGTAACGAGAATGTGGGGGTAAAACCAAATAGCGCTGCAAAGCAAACGGCCCAGGCGATCTGGGCAGGATCGTCCTCCGAATTGAGCACCTTTATCAGTTTTAGTATGTAGGTCAGCATGGCAAAACTCTTAACTAAGGAACATGTAAACTCTATCGTTGCATAAATTTTCGGCCCAGGACCGCTTCGCTCCTTCTATAGCAGCATTTTCAGGGCCGTGCTCAATTTTTCTAATCCT
>JARROD010000021.1:0-19761 GCA_037384225.1 Exilibacterium sp. | reverse complement strand
TGCCGACGCAACAATGCCGCTCATCCGATTGAGCAGGTAGGGGCCAAACTGCGGGCGATGATGCCTTGGATCGAATCCAATAAAATTATAGACAAAACAAAAAACTAAGTAACTTTTTAGTAACTTCTCAATAAGCCGGGGTATTTGTGCCTTCGATCCGGCGGCCATCCGGAGGTAGTTGGCCCAGACACGCCGGCAAGTACATCCGTGTAGGCTTGGCGTCGGCATCCATGCCTCCGACAGTCTGGGCCAACTACCTCCGGACGTCCGCCTGACACTGTGCCTACCCCGGGTCATTGAGAAGTTACAAACGGGAACATTGTTCACTGCACTGTCACATTAGTCATATAGACGGTGGGGCAAGTTTACTGGATAAGTCCAGGATAAGGGAATGAATTCTTGTATCTGAGAATTCACTCGTTTAGTATACTGGAAAATATTCCGGGATAGTGAATATTTCACGTGTCTGAGTCCCTGAGTTTAATGGCTATCGCCAAAACCATTGTCGATGAAACAGGATTAACTATGAAAGCGCTGGTGAAACGAGAGGCTGCCCCCGGGCTGTGGCTGGAACAGGTGCCAGTTCCGGAAATAGGCATTAACGATGTGTTGATCAAGGTAAAACGAACCGCCATCTGTGGCACCGACATGCATATTTATAAATGGGATGATTGGGCTCAGAAAACCATCCCCGTCCCCATGGTGGTGGGGCACGAGTTTGTGGGTGAAATTATCGAAGTCGGAACCAATGTCAACGATTTTAAACCGGGGCAGATCGTGTCCGGTGAGGGGCATGTGGTTTGCGGTCGCTGCCGCAACTGCATGGCGGGGCGGCGCCATCTGTGCGCCCATACCAGCGGTATAGGGGTCGATCGGTCTGGGGCTTTCGCCGAATATGTGGCATTGCCCATGTCTAATGTTTGGGAGCATCGTCCCGGTATTGATCTGGATGTGGCATCCCTGTTCGACCCTCTGGGCAATGCGGTACATACCGCGCTGCAGTTTGATTTATTGGGTGAGGACGTGTTGATCACAGGCGCTGGGCCCATAGGGGCCATGGCCGCTGCTGTGTGCCGGCACGCCGGCGCCCGTCATGTAGTGATTACTGATCTCAACCCCAAGCGGTTGGAATTGGCGTTAAAACTGGGCGCCACCCGCGCCGTTAATGTTAGCCGCGAAAAACTGGCAGAGGTTCAGCGGCAACTGGGAATGTCAGAAGGCTTCGATGTAGGGCTGGAAATGTCCGGCAGCCCGGCCGCGTTTCGTGAAATGCTCGCCAGTATGTGCCACGGTGGCAAGGTTTCGATGCTCGGTATTCCCAGTGAGGAAATGGCGATAGACTGGAGTACCGTTATCTTCAATATGCTGACGCTGAAAGGTATATATGGGCGCGAGATGTATGAAACCTGGTACAAAATGTCGGTGATGATTGATTCCGGTCTGGATATTTCCCCGGTAATTACTCACCGCTTTCACTACTCTGAATTTCAAAAAGGATTTGACGCCATGATCAGTGGCGAGGCCAGCAAGGTGGTTCTGGCCTGGGATTAAATCCGAATATTCACAGCAATCCTAAAACGGGAGGACAGCCGTGTACGGTGAATTTCAACAGTATCTGGCGAAAGAACTGCAATCGATCGAAGCAGCGGGTTTGTTTAAACGCGAGCGGGAGATCACTACCCCTCAGGGGGCCCATGTGGCGGTGGCCGAAGGCCGTGAGGTTCTAAACCTGTGCGCCAACAATTATCTGGGACTGGCGCAGCACCCCGAAGTCAATGCCGCCGCGCAGGCGGGGCTTGAACGCTGGGGGTACGGAATGGCGTCGGTACGCTTTATTTGCGGCACTCAATCTATACACAAACAATTGGAAAACAAGCTGAGTGAATTTTTAGGTACAGAGGACACCATACTTTATCCATCGTGCTTTGACGCCAATGGGGGCCTATTTGAAACGCTGTTAGGCAAAGAGGATGCCGTTATTTCCGATGAGCTGAACCACGCCAGTATTATTGATGGGGTCAGGCTTTGTAAGGCCCAGCGTTACCGCTACCGAAACAACGATATGGTGGATTTGGAGGCGCAGTTACAAGCTGCCGACAAGCGGGGAGCGCGTTTTAAACTGATTACGACAGACGGTGTCTTTTCGATGGATGGCTATTTCGCCAGGCTCGATGAAATATGCGATCTGGCGGAAAAATACCGGGCCCTGGTGCACTTTGACGATTGTCATGCCACCGGGTTTATCGGTGAAGGTGGGCGCGGAACCCATGAATATCGCGGCTGCATGGACCGAGTGGATATTATTACGGGAACGCTGGGAAAAGCATTGGGTGGCGCCAGTGGTGGTTACACAAGCGCGCGCGGGGAAATTGTCTCGCTGTTAAGGCAGCGTTCGCGGCCATATTTGTTTTCTAACACTGTGGCTCCCCCGGTAGTGGCTGGTGCACTCAAGGCGATCGATCTGGTTAGCGCATCCAGCGAGTTGCGGGACCGGTTGCGGGAGAATACGGCGTTTTTCCGCGAAGGGTTGCAGCGTCTGGGGTTTGAGTTGCTGCCCGGTGAGCATCCTATTGTGCCGGTCATGCTCCACGATGCTGCCGTTGCGAGCCGGTTTGCCGAGGCAATGCTGGAGCAGGGAATTTACGTGATCGCCTTTTCCTACCCAGTGGTGCCTCAGGGCAGGGCACGGATTCGCACTCAGATGTCGGCGGCCTTGACGCGGGATGATCTGGAGTTTTCACTGGACGCGTTCGGACGGGTAAAAAAACAGTTGGCGCTGTAGTTAGGAAAATGTAAGTTGAGACGTTACATCGGGGGCTGCGCAGATTACTGCGCCCCCGAATCTGGTCACTTTTTGGTCCAGCGTCCGCTGGGATCCTGATAAAAATGGCCGGATTTGGTTTCCTTCACCGCCCTTTGATAGAACAGCTTGCCCACCTGTTCAACGGTGATGTTATTGTTACTGGCGGTGGAACGGAATTTTGCTTTGCGTTTATTGTTGACACCTTTTACCAGTGTTTTGAGGTCCGCATTGGGGGAAGAGGTTACATACCCCAAATAACCATCACTGCGCTCACCGACCAGGCCCTGCTCCTTGGCACTTTGCAGGGATATTGCAAACGCCGGGCTGATGCCGATAGTTACCAATATAATAATGCTCAGTAATTGTTTCATAGTGCCTCCCGTCGTTTAAAACAGCTCACTGTCTTCTTCAAACAATTCATCCAGTTCCTTATCCACTTTCACCCTGATCTCATGTTGTATTTTGACATTGAGATTTATCTCAATGGGTTTGTCGGGTACCGCTACCTTCACAGTCGGTGTACAGGCGGTCAGTGCTACAAACGCCGGTGCGACACACACCAGCGCTACACAAATCAAGTTATTTGCGAGCAACGCGCTCAGAGTTCGCTTGTACATTAAGGAATTCCACATAAGTTTCCGGTTAGCCTATCAGGGTAAAGATTAACACTAGCTGAACGTCAGCACTACTTATTATGACTCATTTCTCCAGCGCCTTCTCTAAAACATCAGTTATGGCCCGGCTCGTCTGCAGGCTTTTCAGTAGGGCCGGTATATTGTCACTGATGTTGAGGTTGAGATTGATACGCTGACCCTGATTCAGGTCCGGGTTCACGCCACGCATTTTTATCGCTAGCTTGAGGTCTCCGTCAGGGGTGTATTGGGCATCCGTTTGGAGCGTATCGTAGTGGTAATTACTCAACGCATCGCTGACCACTTTCATCGCCGGGTTTGTACCCGCAAGTACCCCTTCCTGGTCGTGATAGCGAATCACCCCACCGGGTTGCAATGCGCCCAATGAGCCATTTTCAATTTTCACCTCTTTGAGACTGATTAAAATCGGCAGTGTTCCGCTTATTTTTCCCGTGCCCTCGACGTTGCTGTAGGCAGCCTGCTGCATTATCTTTTCTATGTCAATATTGTCGATATTCAGCAATAGTCGATTGTCTTCTTTCTGCGGCTGAAAAATAAAGTTATCCGCGCTTGCCCTGCCGCCGAGCAGATCAGCCTGAAATCGATGCAATTGGTAATAAGCTTTGCCGCTGTCAAAGGAGACACTGGCCGACAAATTCTTCACTGGCACCCCCAGGTCCAGTGTCTTCAGCGTTATTTTCGAGGGCGCCGTGTTGACGATTTGGGTAGGGCTGAGAATCCTGGCGTCGATTCCCGCAGATAAACCGACAAAGACATAATCCTGATAGTATCCCGTCAATTCGGACAATCGTTGCGATAGTGTACCGTTTATAACCGCATCCGGCTTGGCGGTATCCCAGCGCAATTGCGCCTGGAGCTTTGCTGTGCCTGATTGGATATCGAAATTTAATGGCCATTTGGAAAAATATTTCGACAGCCTGTTGTGTTTATTATCAAAGGTTGTGTCCAGTGACATAATCGTTGCGCTGCCGGTTTGGTTTTGTAGGTTGTGAGAGATGTCGAGTTTAAGCAAGGGGTGGTTTCGGTCGCTCAGCAGCTGCGCGTCCATGGCCAGCGCCTGATCTCGAAGTTGCATGCTGGCATCTAATACAAAGTCGGGTAGCCATTCATCCGCTGCCTGGATGGCGGATTTTTTCATAGACGATTGTGTTTGGGTTAGATCGCGGATTTTCCGGGTTTTTTGCATTTTTGCTTTGAGCTTGGTTACGGCGCTAAAACCTTGTTGTCGAGTAATGTCAATGTTGGTAAAGTCGAGGTTCAAAGCGCTGATAAATCCCGGTGTTTTAAACTGTGCTGTCTCTATGGTTAAGGTGTCGAGATTTATAGTGGCGGCATCAGTTTCAAAGTTGTAGTTTACTGCGAGAGGTGAAGCGTTTTTAATTTTCAACTCCGCCATTTCAAGGTCATTCGCTAACAACTTTGACACACTCAGCAATTCACCGGGGCTGATTCGAAAACTTAAAAGATTTTTGTCCAGTGTAAACGCGCCTTCGAGTCGAGTGTCGAGATTTGCGAGTTGCATCTGTCGGTGGGTGAATGCCGGAGCGGTGAGAGTCCCGTTAAAATTTGCGGCACACCGGGTGCCGGTTTGCCAGCGGCAGGACAGTGCTAACAGGGTTGCCGATGCCGTCAATCCGTTGTACGACTCCTGCAGATCGGTGGCGATTTTGGGGGAGGTAAACTCCAGCAATGATTCATCGATCCAGCGCAATTGCAGTTGCACCGTTTCCGTCAATGCGGCATTGATATCGACTTCAACCTGGGGGACAATCTGTTCCCGGTAGCGCAGGCTCAGACGGGTATCCGGCGCGATGCTTATGGAAAAAGATTCTTGTATTGGCGTGCCCAGTTGATCGGGAATCTTTCCCGTAACCTGAAACCGGGCTCTACCGCTGATGTCTTCAATCTCTTCAGGCAGAGAGATCAATTGTGGCAGAAGTGATTTTGGATGTTGCTTAAATTGTCGGTGGTTTTGTGGTTGTTGGTTACTTTCTAATTGTCGATAAAGAGCGCCGATGTCGATCACGCCTGTCATTTCCACATTATAGTTTGCGCCCCGGCGAATGAGCGTCAGGTCCATAGACAGACTGTTTTCACGTTGATAAACCGATCGCAGTGTGGCGACCAGTGTTTGTTCAGATAGATCGTTGATTTTGATATTCAGATGCTGGTCGCCAGAGACAAAACTCAATTTTTGAGTTAAGGTCGATTTTTTCCAACGCAACGAGTCAAGTTGGAAAACCTGATTGTCACCCTGTACTGCCACCTGCAGTGTTTCAATGGCGACTGAATCCAGGGGGAGTGCAGCCAGTTGTTTCAGGTTTTCGCTGATCAGTTGGGGACTGTCGGCACCGGAACGACGAAACTCCGGCACAGAAAGTTTGCCGTTGTCAATAACAATGCTACTGACCGCTGGCTTCATCAATGAGTAGTGTATTGAAATACCGCGCAAGTATTGTCGTTTGGCATTGACGCCTGCGGTGAATGTCAGTTCGTCTATTTTGATGCCGGACCAGCCCAGTTCCATCCCTTGCAGCTTTTCTATCTGGATCTCGAATTGATCCATGGAAATATTGAAGGCGCGGATAATGAGTTCTGTGCGAAGTACGTAGAGCGCAGTAGCTGTCACAGCGAAGAGCAGCAGTGACAGGATCAGGACTTTCTTTTCACGCGCTTTTTCAATCATCCATTTTGACAGAGCTTTATACAAGAAGTTTGGTCGCTTCTCATTAACCTCCGGAGGCCGTCGGATCGAAAACACAAATACCCCGGATTATTGAGGCGTTACAAGGTCGCTCGCACCAGAAAGTTCATTCTAGCGGGAATCAATGGTGCTTGGAAAGCGGACGACATGGTTTCCGTCGCTCAAATCACCGTTAATAATTGCAAAATACCCACACTTATAACCCCGGTGACGTGGCCGGGAGGGTTTCACGCCCTCTCACTTTTTTGTAAGACTGTTTTATAATACTATTTTGTAATTTATTTACAAAATTAAGTCTTATTTAGTTGGAATGCGTGTATAATTGTAATTTAATTACAGATTTTGGTGCAGATTACCGCTGGTACAGAGGTTTTCCGCAGGGCGGATAAGACAGAATGGCAGCTTATTCATCAAATAATTCAGAGACTTATAACGTGACTGATAAATCAGAGACCCGACCCCTACTGGTTAAGCACGATATACAAACAGATTTTGTCGCAAAGGTTTCAGAGTGGGTTGCCGAAAAGCTTCAGCAGGCTGTCGCGGAGCGAGGCAAAGCGACGCTGGTGGTGTCCGGTGGCCGAACACCGGCACCCATTTTTGACGTGCTGGCGCAGAAGAAAGTACCCTGGCAAAAGGTGGTCATTTTACTTGCCGACGAACGCTGGGTAGCGGCGGATCATGAGGCGAGTAACACCGGCCTGGTGTTGCGGCATCTGATGACTGGGCCCGCAGCTGCTGCCCGTTTTCTGCGTTTCCCCTACAGTGGGTTAGAGGTGGCGACTGATGCGGCCCTTGCGGATCAGCAACTGGACAGCATGCAAGACCCTTTCGATGTCGTATTACTGGGTATGGGGGATGACGGCCATACCGCCTCTCTGTTCCCCTGTGCCCCCCAGTTGCAGCAGGGGTTATCGGGGCGCCCCCAGGCTAATTGTCTGGCGGTCACACCGACAGAGGCTCCCCTCGCGCGGCTGTCACTGACGTTGCCCCGTTTACTCAACAGTCGCAACCTGCTCCTGCTACTGCAGGGGCAAAGCAAGTTAGCGGTCTTCAACACGGCTATGGCGGGGGAGAATATTAATGAGATGCCTGTTCGGGGTATCCTACAACAGCACCGGGTACCTGTATGGGTACACTGGTGTCCGTGAGGTATTAAATCATGCATCCAACCGTAGAATCAGTCACCCAACGTATCATCGAACGCAGTCGTCCAAAGCGCCGCCAATATCGGGCGCTGATTGACAAAAGTGCCCGCGACGGAGTGCAGCGGGGTGCGTTAAGCTGTGGCAATCTGGTACACGGATTTGCCGCCTGTGCGGAAAACGAAAAAACGCTGCTCAAAGGCCAACAGGCAACCAATTTGGGTATCGTAACCGCCTACAATGATATGCTGTCCGCCCATGCGCCCTACAAATCCTACCCCGACCAAATCAAGATTGCCCTGGCGAAAATAGGCGTCACTGCTCAGGTCGCCGGCGGTGTTCCTGCTATGTGTGACGGCGTTACGCAGGGGCAATCGGGGATGGAACTGAGCCTGTTCAGCCGCGATCAAATTGCGCTGTCAACAGCGATAGCCCTATCCCACAATATGTTTGACGTCGTGGCCTGTCTCGGTATCTGTGACAAGATTGTGCCCGGCTTGTTAATGGGCGCTCTGCGCTTTGGGCACCTGCCGACCATATTCATTCCCGCCGGACCCATGCCCAGTGGCCTGCCGAACAGTGAAAAACAGCAGGTCAGAAAAAAATACCGTTCCGGTGAGGTGGGTTACGAAGCTTTGCTGGATGCCGAATCCAAGTCTTACCACAGCCCCGGCACCTGTACTTTTTACGGCACCGCCAATAGTAATCAGATGTTGATGGAAATGATGGGGCTGCAATTGCCGGGGTCGTCTTTCGTTGCCCCGGACGATCCTCTGCGCCCCCTGCTGACCGCGGAAGCGGCACGCATTATCGCTCGCGCCTCCCGTCTGAGTGTGGAGTACTTACCATTGGCCGAAGTAGTGACAGAGAAGGCCATTGTCAACGCGGTGATCGGGCTGCTGGCGACCGGCGGCTCCACCAACCATACCCTGCATTTACCTGCCATTGCCCGCAGTGCCGGTATCGAACTGCGTTGGGAAGATATCTCGGCGCTGTCGGAAGTTGTACCTTTATTGGCCCGGGTGTATCCCAATGGCGAAGCCGATGTAAACCAGTTTCACACTGCCGGTGGCATGGGGCTTATTGTGCGTCAATTGCTGGAAAAAGATCTGCTTCACAATGATGTGAAAACGGTCGCGGGTCCGGGAATGGAGCGCTATTCCCAGGTACCCCAATTGGCGGGTGAGGAACTGGAGTGGAAACCGGTAAACCCGGAAACTCGAGATCCCGGGATCGTGGCACCGTCCGATAAGCCGTTTCAATCCAGCGGTGGCATCAGAGTCCTGAAAGGCAATCTCGGCCAGTCCGTTATTAAGGTCTCCGCGGTGCCCAAAGAGGATTGGGTGGTGGAAGCGCCGGCGAAAATTTTTCACTCTCAGAAAGAACTCGAAGCCGCATTTTCCGCCGGTGAGCTTGATGGGGATATGGTGGCAGTGGTGCGCTTTCAGGGGCCGAGGGCCAATGGGATGCCGGAACTGCACAAATTGACGCCGACACTGGCGGTGCTGCAGGACCGTGGTTACAAGGTCGCCCTGCTAACCGACGGGCGTATGTCCGGTGCCAGCGGTAAAATACCGGCGGCGATTCACTTGACCCCTGAAGCGAAAAACGGTGGCCCTGTCGCCAAGCTCAGAGAGGGCGATATAGTGCGCCTGGACGCCGCTGGAGGCACCCTGGAGGCCCTGGTTCCCGCCGCCGAGTGGGACGCGAGGGAAGCCGTTAACACAGGCATCAGCGAGACTGAATTTGGGCTTGGACGGGAGCTGTTTGCGATGATGCGTGAGCGGGTCAGCAGCGCGGATACAGGTGCGACTGTTTTTATCGAACTCTAAGGAACGGGCGATCAGTTCGGAATAAAGTTTTGCAGCCAGGCCGCGCAACCAATCAGCGCCGCATTGTCCGTCTTGACCAGATGAATGGGGATCCGTTGCACAAATTCACTCAAACCGCCTTTGCTTTGAAAACGAGTGAGAAAATCCGTTTGCTGTAAAAAACCGTTGAACCTGGGGGTGATGCCGCCGCCGATGTAAACACCGCCCAGGGCGTAAAATTCCAATGCTTTGTCTCCAGCTACACTGCCCAGAATATTGCAGAAAGTTTGCACGGTCTCGCGGCAGAGAGAGTCCTCACCGGAGAGCCCCAGTGCGCTGATCTGATCAGGCTGCCGATAGTGGCAACTGCCGCCGGCAATATGGGCCAGGGCGCGATAAATTTTTACCAGCCCGGAACCGGACAAGAGATGTTCGACCGACACATATCCCTGTTGTTCTTGCAGGAGAAATTTTAACAGCTCAACCTCGGTATCTGTGGTGGGGGCAAAGTTGACATGGCCTCCTTCACTGGGCAGTACCCGGCCACCGTACTGATCTGGTATAAAGGCAGCGATCCCGAATCCGGTACCGGGCCCCAGGACCGCTATCGGGGCCTGTGGGTCTGGTTGGGCTTCGAACAGCGTCGTTGTGGCCTCTCCTGTCAGGTGCGGGGCTGCACAGGCAAGGGCGGCGTAGTCATTGAGCAGCTTTACTGTGGTGAATCCCAGTTTGCTCGCCAATTCGTCCCCGGAACAGTGCCACTTGCGGTTGGTCATAGCAATGGTGTTATCTTTGACTGGGCCGGCGAGAGCCAGACAGGCATACCGTGGTTTGGGTACGTCGAGGCTGTCGCAATAAGCCTGGACCATATGCCCGAAACTGCTGTAGTCGTCGCATTTCAGGGTTTGGGGCGCGAATATGGCGTAGTCTGATTTGCCAGGTTGGCCTGTGATTTGTTCTATCAGCCCAAAGCGGGCATTGGTTCCACCGATATCCGCAACCAATAACGCGTTCATAGTCTTAGAGGTCCTGTTAATTGCGTTGCCTATCTAAACGTTATGTCCCCTGGCGGTAACTTCTCAATAACCCGGGTTATTGAGAAACTAACCTCCACCCGAGGCTTTTAATGTGAGAAGAGCTTCATCTTAGCATGGTTGACAGCGCTGTCAATTTGTTTGAATTCTCTTCAGATTGACTTTTTTACCGTTGAAAGGCTGTAATTAAAGACCTCGCGGGCAGGGTATACCCGGTTTTCCCACAGCGGGTGAGGTGTTCATGTGTGCTTAAAGCAAATTGGCCCGCATTCATTAACAGGAACAGGAAGCTAAACACAGTGTCCAGAGCGACAATTGACGATGTGGCTGCGTTGGCGGGTGTTTCAATCAAAACCGTGTCCCGCGTGGTCAATGAGGAGCCGAATGTTCGCCCGCTGACCAAAGAAAGGGTCATGAAGGCGATTGCCCACCTCAACTACCGCCCCAATACCTCGGCCAGAAGCCTGGCGGGAAGTCGTTCCTATATTGTCGCTTTGCTCTATGATAACCCCAGCGCGAATTATGTGATTAATGTTCAGGATGGAGCAATCAAAACCTGCCGGCAGGCGGGGTATGATTTGTTGATACACCCGTGCGACTGCCGAGACCCAAATCTGGCAAATGAAATTTCCACGCTCATTGTCCAGTCGCGAATCGATGGCTTGTTGCTAACACCACCCTTGTCAGATATGGAACCGGTGGTTCAAGCTTTGCTGGCCAGAGGAACGCCCTTTGTTGGCATTGCACCGGTGGGTCACCTCAAGGGGGCACCCTATGTGGCAACGAATGACTATGAAGCCGCTTTTGAAATGACCCGTTACCTTATCGGGTTGGGGCATAAGGATATAGGGTTTATTTCCGGTCACCCGGATCATTGCTCTGTGGTCAGGCGTCTGGCTGGTTACAAGGAGGCCTTGGCATCTTGCGGTATACAGCCTCGCGACTCGCTGATCATACAGGGATATAATTCATTTGCCTCTGGAGAGGCCGGCGCGAGGGAGTTGTTCCAGCATGGCGAGGGGCGGCCTACGGCGGTTTTTGCCAGCAACGATGATATGGCCGCAGGGGTGATAAAAGTGGCCCACGAGATGGAGTTAAACATACCCGGAGATCTCTCGGTAGCCGGGTTTGATGACACGCCAGTGGCGTTGCAGATTTGGCCCTCTCTGACGACTGTGCGCCAACCCATAAAAAGTATGGCCGAAAAAGCGGCCCAACTGCTACTGGAAAATTTGCGTGGAAAATCACCTGCGGGTCGGGAAATAATTATGGATTCAGCGTTGGTGATTCGCGATTCGACCGGGCCCTGCGCGCCTCAGCGAGGCGGTAATTGATGGCGTTTAAAAATGTTTAAAAGTCAGATTATTTTATAAGAGTACTGAGTGGAACGGGGAAATAAAACCGAGACTGAAACCGGGGCGGCGAAAATACGCAACGCGGCGATAAGCTTGCTGGCGCAACGGGAGCATTCGCGCCTGGAATTGGTACAGAAACTTCAACGTCGCTTCGGTCCTACTGACTTGATAGCGTCGGTGGTTGAATGTTTGGCCGAAGATAATCTTCAATCCGATGCTCGTTTTGCGGAATCCTTTGTGAGTGCCAGAATGCGTAGGGGGCAGGGGCCCTTGCGTATCGCCATGGAGTTAAAGGAGCGGGGGGTGAGCGAAGATCTCTGCCGCACTGTTCTGGACTTGGGCGAAGACGTCTGGTGTGAACTCGCCCGGTCGGTGTGGCAAAAACGTTTTGGCGCCGTTGCCGCCGACAGCAAGGCTAAGGCAAAACAAATACGGTTTCTTCGATACCGGGGTTTTATGCAGGAGCACATTAACGTTGTGCTCAGTTATTTCGTGCACGACCCTTAACCCTACAGTTCACGTTAATTTTACAGTCCTTTGTACATAATGTTACCTTTGTCAGACATTAATATGATCAATCGGATTAGGTAACGCGCGAGAGGGTTAAAGAATGTATCGGCAGGCAATCGCTGGCCTGTTCAGTGTGTGGTGCAGCTTGACCTATTCACTGGATATAGAGGGTAAGTGGCAACAGGGTGCGCTTCTTTACGGAAAAGTGGCTCCGGGCGAACAACTCGAGTTTGACGGTAGACAGGTCAGGGCGACCGAAGATGGCCGGTTTATTATTGGCCTGGGGCGGGATGCAGGAGCTGAAGCAGTACTTCAGGTCAAAGGTGCATCCGGTGAACAGAGGTACCGTTATAGTGTATTGAAGCGTCAGTACGCGATACAGAGGGTCAACGGTGTACCCAAAAAAACGGTGAATCCGCCGCCGGAAGTGCTCGAAAGAATTCGACACGAGGCGGCCCTGGCCCGCAACGCCCGTAAAATCGATTCCAATATCAGCGGCTTTTTAGATTCCTTTATCTGGCCATTGAAGGGCCCCATAACCGGGGTCTATGGCAGTCAGCGGGTCTATAACGGCCAACCCGGCCGGCCGCACTACGGGTTGGATATAGCCGCTCCAAAGGGCACCGGGGTGGTGGCGCCGGCGTCGGGCGTTGTAACCCTAGTCCACGATGACATGTACTTTTCCGGCGGTACCCTGATCATTGATCACGGCCATGGGCTCTCCTCCACCTTTATACACCTCAGTAAAATTCTGGTAAAACCGGGGGACGACATTGTTCAGGGGCAGGCTATTGCCGAGGTGGGCGCCACCGGACGCGCTACCGGGCCGCACTTGGACTGGCGTATGAATTGGTTTGAGCGAAGAGTCGATCCACAATTGCTGGTGGGGGGAACTCCGGAATCGATTGCCAGTCACTAGCCAAGGGTAAAAAGGGCTAAACTAGAGACTCACCGGCGCAGAGGGTGTACCATTAGCGCCCTGTCATACAAGAGCAGGCTGAAAAATGATCGATCAAAAGTTGCTGAGTATACTAGTGTGCCCTGTCACCAAAGCACCGCTGGAATACGATAAAGAAAAACAAGAGCTGGTTTGTAAGGCCAGTGGGTTGGCTTATCCTATACGCGACGGTATACCCGTGATGCTGGAAAGTGAAGCCAGGCAGCTTACTGAGGAAGAAAAGCACTAATCTAAAATGGCCGGGCTAGTCAATCGCATATCTGCGCAGATCCAGGAGCCAGCAATCGCTTCAAACGAGAGTGAATTCGTAAAGACGAAGGTTTCGAATAAAGGATGGGTTATGGCGGAAGAATCTATATTTACCAAAATTATCAACGGAGAAATCCCGACTGATATTCTCTACCAGGACGAAGACTGTATCTGCATCAAGGATATTGCCCCAAAGGCGCCGACCCATGTGCTGCTCATTCCCCGTCGGCAGATTTCCCGTCTGGTCGACGCGAGTGAAGATGATCGCGAGTTGCTGGGTCGGTTGATGTTGAGAGTTGGGGATATAGCCAGAAAACTGGGTGTGGATGAGGCGTTCAGAGTAGTGATCAACAACGGCGCCGGTGCCGGACAAACGGTTTTTCACCTGCATTTGCATATACTGGCCGGCAAAACTTTTGATGAAAGACACCTGGGGCTTTAAGTTCATCTGCTGCTGTCGTCGCTTTCTGGCAAGCGGCGAGAGCTATACCGCTGTATAAACTGCCGTAAAATCTAGGCGATGACGTTGGCAATAATAATCAGAGTGATTGTTACAACGCAAAGGAATAACACTGTGTAACCAAGTTTTTTCCACACCTCCGCATCGTTCATAGTCACCTCCGGTTTATGAGTGTAATCCTAGTACGTGTCAAACGGACTAGGGTAGATATGTTGCCGAAATGGATATAAGTCACTGGGCTAATGGTTTTGATATGGAAACTAGAAAATTTATTGCTAAAAGTAATATTAAAAGTAATATTAAAAACTTCTGATATGGATGAGCTTCGTGCGGTGAATAAATTCGACGTTCCTTATATAATTAGTCCTTTTGCATATTCCGAGACCGATGGATTGTTGTCGATGAACCAACGTGCAACCGAATTTAATGCCAGTATTTTAATTGAAGGCTATTCACTTGAATGGTGGTCCGAACAGTTAGCGGAAATATCGGTATGAAGAGCGCGGATATTCGTGATGCTTTTTTAACGTTTTTTAAAGACAAGGGACACGAAGTGGTTCCCAGCAGCTCCCTCATTCCGGGAAATGACCCGACCTTGCTATTCACCAATGCCGGGATGGTGCAGTTTAAAGATGTTTTTCTTGGGGCGGAGAGGCGCGGTTACACGCGGGCTGCCAGTTCTCAGCGTTGCGTACGAGCCGGCGGCAAGCATAACGATTTGGAAAATGTCGGATATACCGCCCGTCACCATACCTTTTTTGAAATGCTGGGCAACTTCAGTTTTGGTGACTATTTCAAACGCGAAGCCATTCAATACGCCTGGGAATTTTTAACGCAGGTACTGCAACTGCCCGAAGAGCGTTTATGGGTTACAGTACATTTGTCCGATGACGAGGCCGCCGATATTTGGCTCAATCAAATAGGGGTGAGCCCAGAGCGCTTTTCCCGTCTTGATGAAGACAACTTTTGGCAGATGGGCGATACCGGCCCATGCGGGCCCTGCTCGGAAATTTTCTACGATCACGGCGAAGAGGTACCAGGCGGTCCCCCGGGCAGTGACAATGATGATCTCGATCGATATATAGAAATTTGGAATCTGGTGTTTATGCAGTATGAACGTCACAGCGACGGTACCATGAACCCTTTGCCCAAGCCGTCGGTCGACACCGGTATGGGGTTGGAGCGCATTGCCGCGGTAATGCAGCAGGTGCACAGCAATTACGAAATTGATCTTTTTCAAAACCTGTTGAGAGCTGCCGCCGACGTCACTCGTACTACCGATCTGGAAAACAAATCGTTGCGGGTAATCGCCGACCATATACGTTCCTGCGCCTTTTTGATTATCGACGGCGTTATGCCGTCCAATGAGCGCCGCGGCTATGTGCTGCGAAGAATTATCCGTCGGGCGATCCGACACGGGCACAAGCTCGGGCAAAAGAGGCCCTTTTTTCACCGCCTGGTAGCGGCTCTGGTCGCAGAGATGGGGCAGGCTTATCCTGAGTTGACGCAGCAACAATCCCAGGTTGAACGCGTGCTGCTGGCGGAAGAAGAGCAGTTTGAGAAAACCCTGGACAAAGGCATGACTGTGCTGGAAGAAGCCTTGTCAGAATTGAAAGGGACGGAAATTCCCGGCGCTGTCGTGTTTAATCTTTACGACACCTATGGTTTTCCCACCGACCTGACAAATGATATTGCCCGCGAACGTGGCTTGGCGCTCGATATGAAGGGCTATGACGTTTGCATGGAAGAGCAACGCGCCCGCGCCCGCGCCGCAGGGTCGTTCAAACAAGACTATACAGCCAGTTCTGACTATGAAGGCACCACAGACTTTACCGGTTATCGCCTTCTCACGGATGTCTGCCAGGTTAAAGCTATCACCTCTTCTAATGAACAATCGGTAACAACGCTTGCCGAAGGTGAGGAGGGTGTCATCATTCTTGATCGTACACCTTTTTACGCCGAATCTGGCGGGCAGGTAGGTGATACCGGGTATCTGACATTGAACGATGCACGTTTTGACGTGCACGACTGTATAAAAAGAGGTGACAATCATCTCCATATAGGCAAGGTAATAAGTGGCGAAATGCGCTTAAATGACAGACTGACAGCAACGGTGGATGCGGGAGTCAGACAAGCGACGGCGCTAAATCATTCGGCCACACATTTATTGCATGCTGCACTGCGCAAAATATTGGGAGAGCATGTAACGCAGAAAGGGTCGCTGGTGGATTCGCAGCGGTTGCGTTTTGACTTTTCTCACTTTAAGGCGGTTACAGCGGACGAACTGAAAAGCATAGAGTGTCTGGTAAATGAACAAATCAGAGCTAATACTGAAGTTAAAACCGAAATCTGCGATATGGAGACCGCAAAAAGCAAAGGTGCGATGGCTCTGTTTGGAGAAAAATACGGTGAACAGGTCCGCGTGTTGAGCATGGGCAACGGTTTTTCTGTTGAACTGTGCGGCGGAACTCACGTCAAGCGTAGTGGTGATATAGGACTGATACGGATCGTCTCTGAGTCGGGGGTTGCCTCCGGGGTGCGGCGTATCGAAGCCGTTACCGGTGACAGAGCGCTGCAACTGTTTGACCAGACACAGTGTTTAGTGATGGAGGCGGCGAAACTGGTAAAAGCCAATGCGGAAAATCTACTGGAAAAAATCAGTCATATGGTTGCCCAGAGTCGTCAGATGGAAAAAGAGCTTGTGGCGCTGAAGGCAAAACTGGCCAGTAGCGCCAGTGGTGACCTGGCTTCACAGGCGCTGGACGTTGAGGGTGTTAAAGTGTTGGCAGCGAAACTCGAAGGTGTCGATGCACAGTCGCTGCTGGATACGGCTGATCAGTTGAAGAATAAATTGCAAACCGCGGTGGTGCTACTGGCGGCCGTGGACGGTGAAAAAGTGTCTCTGGTTGCGGGAGTCACCAAAGATGTGACAGGGCGGGTAAAAGCCGGAGACTTAATGAAGTATATTGCTCCTCTGGTAGGAGGCAAAGGTGGAGGCCGGGCCGATATGGCGCGAGGTGGCGGTAGTGACCCGGCGGCTCTGGAAGTAGCCCTGAAGCGGGTTCTCGAATGGGTGAAGCAGCAATTGGCGGTATCGGCGTGATCTCGGATGGGGTTGGGAGGCAAACCATTACCACCACCCAAAAGTTGATTAACTTTTCAACTCGCCTAGTGTTTAATTGGCGCCCGTTTGCCCGTGTAACTTGCTTGAAATATTCGAGATAAGGAAAAGGCCAATATGAGCCTATATGTACAAAAATTTGGTGGAACCTCCGTAGGAAGCATAACGCGGATTCAGGCCGTTGCCGATAAAGTGGCAGCGTTCAGGGAAAAAGGCCATCAAATGGTTGTCGTTGTATCGGCGATGAGCGGCGAAACCAATCGCTTGATCAGCCTGGCTCAGGAAATTCAGGATACGCCCGACCCACGCGAACTGGATGTGTTGATCTCCACAGGTGAGCAGGTGACTATCGCGCTTTTATGTATGGCGTTGAAAAAAAGGGGCTGGGATGCTTGCTCTTTTACCGGCGGACAGGTGCGAATTCTGACTGACAACTCACATACCAAGGCGCGTATTCAGCATATCGACGTCGAGCGTATACGCAATAATCTGGATGCTGGTCGCGTTGTCGTAGTGGCGGGTTTTCAGGGTATTGATGAGGCGGGCAATATCACCACCCTCGGGCGCGGTGGTTCCGACACCACGGGCGTGGCGCTGGCGGCAGCCCTCAAAGCCGATGAATGTCAGATTTATACAGACGTAGACGGGGTCTATACCACCGACCCCAGAGTAGTGGCCAGTGCTCGGCGTTTGAATCAAATTACTTTTGAAGAAATGCTGGAAATGGCCAGTCTGGGTTCCAAGGTTCTACAGATCCGCGCCGTGGAATTTGCCGGTAAATACAGCGTGCCACTGCGGGTGCTTTCCAGTTTCGAAGATGGTCCTGGCACCCTGATTACCCTCGATGAGGAACACCCCACCATGGAACAGCCCATAGTATCCGGAATTGCATTTAACCGCGATGAAGCCAAAGTGACCGTTATAGGGGTCCCGGATACCCCAGGTGTGGCTTCCCGCCTGCTGGCGCCGATTGGCGATAACAATATCGAAGTGGATGTCATTGTTCAGAACGTTGCCGCTGACAACACGACAGATCTCACATTTACCGTTCACCGCAATGATATGGACAAAACCGTAACCGTTTTGCAAAAGGTGGCTGAGGAGTTGGGGGCTCGTGAAGTAGCCAGTGATGACAAAATAGCGAAAGTATCAATTGTCGGTGTGGGAATGCGTTCTCACGCCGGAGTTGCATCGAGCATGTTCAAGGCTTTGGCCAGTGACAATATCAATATTCAGATGATTACGACCTCTGAGATCAAGATATCGGTTGTTATAGAGGAGCGTTATCTGGAGCTGGCTGTTCGCAGCCTGCATTCGGCGTTCGAATTGGATGCTGATCCCATAGAAAGTAGGTAAAAAAAGTCGTTAAAATGCGTGTGTTTACTGTCAAATATTAGAGGGAGTGGTTAGAACCAAGCCTGCTATATTGACAATAGCACCATAACAAAATTATTAGCTTTTATGAGAGGGTAATTTTTCATTTTTGTCCAAGCTGAGTAATACTAATAAAACTAGCGCCATACAAATACAACAAACGGCGAATAGGGGCAGGTTAAGATAACCGGCAACGGGTATGTGTTTTAGCTTGGATAGATTGTTACTTTTCTCGGAAAGTACCGTTGTTCTCACAGGATGATATTAAGGAGATATGTAATGTTAATATTGACGCGCCGTATTGGTGAGACCTTAATGGTCGGCGATGAGGTAACCGTGACCGTATTAGGGGTTAAGGGTAACCAGGTTCGCATTGGTGTCAATGCACCGAAAGAAATCGCCGTCCATCGCGAAGAAATTTACCAGCGCATTCAACGCGAAAAACAAGAGCAGCAAGATCAACAGGCGGGCAGCTAACTGTTTGTTTTTGCTATGATGTAGTCCGGCTTGGCCGACATAAAAGTTCGAGCTGGACGGTTTAGTGATGCGGATTCCTACTCCTTTATTTGAGGGTACAGTACTGAATCACGGGCCAGCGCTGTCCTGAAATTCAGGGCCGCTTTGTGCCGCCCACGCCTTTCAACCTGACTGTCTGTACAGGGTCAAGGGGGCGCTGTTGCTGTTTTGGTGCTGGATAGGGTGCAGACAGGCTGTCAGCTTGAACATCCTGTATGTTACGGTTTCCCGCCGGTTTGCATATATGCCATTGCAGCCATAGAAACGTTGGGCATAAGTGTTTAGGCGTGTGAAAAAAGGCATTGTTAAGTATTTGATTTTATATGAAATGTGGTATTATGCCCGTCCGTTGCGGAAAGGTGGCCGAGTGGCCGAAGGCGCTCCCCTGCTAAGGGAGTATACCGAAAGGTATCGAGGGTTCGAATCCCTCCCTTTCCGCCATTCAAATTTTGTAAAAACTTCTCTTACTCCCCTAAAATTTTCCCAGCCCCCCGGTATTCGTAGGCTGTGGGGTAGTTGTACGTACCTTCGGCGGGCGGTGGTGTTAAACCGGTATGGCCACTAAATAGCCTGTTTGTCCACGCATTAGCCTGAAATAGCCCCTATCTTCTCTGCAGTTCTCTGTGGAGGATACGTACTTCGTGGTTTGGCGGTACGTGTCTGGGCCAACTACCCCCGGACGTCCGCCTGACACTGTGCTTACCCCGGGTTATTGAGAAGTTACGTCCACTCCCGTAAAACATTTGAAAAATAAGTCGATTTCTGCCGGTGAGAGCATCAATGATTTTTGCGATTTTTTGGGGCGATAGGACAACAGGCAAGGTGCGTTGCTTGGTCGCCAGGGTGAAACCCAAGCCCCCCTGTTCGAGCTGCAAAAATCTATGGTAAAGAAATACCAGCGCATTCAGTGCGACCTTTTGTGTGTTAACCGCAACATGTCGTTCAGTTGCCAGAAAGCTCAGGAACGATTTGACTTCCTCTGCGCCCATTGGGTCGGGTGTCGTTTACCGGAATAATGAATAAAAAAGCGTATCCAATACAAATACGTTTTTTCGGTACGGATACTGT
>JARROD010000020.1:28428-39761 GCA_037384225.1 Exilibacterium sp. | reverse complement strand
AGGTATCACTACATACCAATATTCCCTGCCTGGCAATTCCAGCCTCCATCAAACCACCGGCTATCGCAAGACCATAGACATAGCCTGAACAACCTAGGTTTACATCAAATGCCATGCACGATGCCTTAAGAGACAGTCGAGCCTGTAATATACACGCAGAAGTAGGCAGAGCATAATCGGGTGACTGGGTTACAAAAATCAGAAAATCGATATCAGCGGCATTGGCTATCGTACAAAGCAGCTTTTTCGCCGCAAGCTCTGCCATATCGGTCGCGGTTTGGCCCGGAGCTGAAATATATCTGGTAACGATACCCGTTTTTTCTTCAATGTCCTCGATACACCACTCGGGATTGTCAATCTGCAACGAACGACCGTTTTCGCTGTCAGCGGGGAGAAAATATTCGATAGCATTGATGGCCATTTTCATGCACAGTCACTCTTAGACTATTTCGGCATTTACAAGTGAGTGTTCTCTTAATATCTGGATTATTTTCTCCACAGAGTTCGCATTTGCCATTTCTTCAATTGGCGCCACCTTGCCGGAAAAGGACTGATCCAATTCTATCAGTATGCCAAGGTGTCCAAGAGAGTCCCACTCCCCCACATTTTCCCTGGAACTTTCTACAGTCAGAGAGCCCTTATTAACCTTCAACCCCCGTTCAATGATCTCGATTATACCTTTGTCGTTCATGGAATATTTCCTACTTTATATCAACTTCATTTTCGCAACGACGCCAAGCGAGATGGATCGGGAGTGCCTCGCCATCACTAATATACAGGCGAGAGCTATTTCGTGCACGACCCTATGTCGTGGGAAGTTTTTCATTGGGCTCCACCGGACCAGGATCGTTAGTAATATTTAATCCCTGACGGTAAAAAGGAAAGCTGCTGCACCCCAGCCAATGCTGTTCCAACGCATGAGCCGCCGCCCCAGGTAAACGCAATAACAGGTAAAGCAATTCCCCTTGCTGAGGATCAAAACTGAGATCGGCTAACGCTGCACCGGCAACTCCACTGACATCCAGAGGACATCCGGCTATACTCTCAAGCTGAAGACGATGTTCTTTCAACCAGTTTAAGTTTTTATTTTCCTGAATCTGGGACAAATGCTCTAGAAGCCGTAACACTGGTGTGGAACAATTATATGCGTAGGGGTTAAATCCCGGGGGGTGATCCATGGGTGGCCAAACACTTTCCATATCCGCTTCAGCCGCAAATGCATATTCTGTTCGCTCCTCATTGCAAATGTTATTTTGCCACTGACCTAAATGCTCCTGCCACATTTCTAATTTGTGCTGGCACTGCTGCCACAAAATAATGGTCTCATATACTTCTCTGGCACCGCCAAATCCTCCGGCGCCGGCTGCAAGAGCAGCCATAAGAGCAGCAGCCAACGTCGAGCCTCCTGCACCAGCGCTCATTGCCGCCTGCACACTGCAATCTTTTGGCCCGGGGTTGGCAAGCGCCACTGCAAGATCGTTGAGAAGTCGCGCTTGATCTAAACTGGGCTGTTCACCGTGAAATAGCAGGTACAGATATTCTATCCATGAGGCCTTTCCCAATAAATCACCGTAAACATCGTAACCGGCGCAGCGAAATATTCTTGCAGAAAAAGCGTCATTTTTCTCTGGAATTTCTTCCCAGAAATTTGAATGTATATACTCGATGTTTTTCTTATTTTTAGTCACATCGGATACCTTTTAGAATTTATCCGTCCCTGAGTAGAAATTATCCGTCCATGAGCGAGGAAAACTCTTTTTTGCGCTTGTCCGAAGCTTATAAGGCTGCCACAAATCCCCACCTTCCCGCAACGGCATAAAACTGACAAATGTATAAAATCAGAAAAACAGCATCCGGCATAACCACGTTTCCAGAAGGCGCCTGGAAGAATGCATCCATCAAAAAACATGAACCCTATCGATTTTGCAAAGGTATAAATTTATACATTTAAAGAACTTTGCATATTAAGTTTAGTGACGCAAATCATTTAAAACTTAAATATTAAGCAGGGAACACATGCCAGAAAAGCCACTTTAAACTGCCGCAACAAATAGCAATCGAGAGATATTGCCGCAAGCATACTGGACGCCATTTAACTTTATTAGCTACATTTTTATATACAAAGCGTTTGAGATTTAGGTATAACACAGAGATAGGGTGGAAAATATATTCAATCGCCGGGCAAGCGAGAAATCTGGCTGAAAGTTATCCGAACCTACCTAATTTCGCCTATACCGTATAGTTGGTATATATGAAAATATAAAGATTATTATATTGAGAACTCAGCCTATATACTTAGGAACGGGCATGGAATAACTTCCCGCCCCTTTATCAGTACTAAAAAGGGGTTTTGAGGCGCCTGCTTGGCTAGGCGCAAAAACTTTAGGCATAGTGGGCCTACGTCGAGTTTTTGTAACGACGCCAGGCGGGATGCATCGGAAGCGACTCTCTATAAACAAAAAGGGGAAGTTATTCCGTGCCCGTTCCTTAATATTTCCAGCACCGAATTCAAGATCAGGCAAGGCTACAGTTGATTATAGCGAAACACTCAAATATTTTAACTATATAGGGATTTACACTTTACATTATGAAATTGTAGCAAAAAACCACTAAAATATATTTAGTTTATACAACAATAAAGGCAACTGATAGAAATTCATTTGATAGATGTTTATTTTGTCACCTAAATTAACAGCAATATATTGAATATTGAGTGTTTCTATTCAACTATTAACCCCAAGGCTAAACAGTCATACGACATGGTAATATTGTTACTGTGCTTGCCTGTATTATTGCTGTGTTTGATTGTACCTGCATATTATCCAATGCCCATTTTAAACCTCGAATGACTGTTTTCGAGATGCTTGAACTTTCTATAAGAGTGGAGATAGGTTTTGAACACAAATATAATCTCTAATCATGCTCCTTCCCCTTATCTCCCCTGCCTGGGCGGTGAGTGTTACAAGTCCGGAACAATCCAGATGGATTTCCACCCTCCTTTTGAACCACCCTTAAATGCTGAAGTGTATTTCACTTCACCGACCGATATCGTCACCTTCCCAATTGGTTTCCCCAATTACGTCAGGCGGGCGATTGATTCCGATGTGGTAAAGTCAGAAACATCACTACTTTCAACCATAGGGTTTATTCAGAGGGGATCTCAAATATACTCGCGTATAAACGACGAACAAAAAAAGCATTATGGTCGACTACTAGCGCTTAATTTTGAACCATCTCTTCGCCACATGATCGAAGAGGAGATGCCGGCAAAAAAAGAATCACTCCGAACCGCGTGCAACCTAACAGTTCCCCCTTCAATCAACGTACTTTCTCAATCGATTCAACGCTTTATGACCAATGGATTTCAAGGCGGAAAGCTGGTAGCAGAATCATTGGTAACCCTGGCTATCGTACAGGCTCTTAGGGCGCTGGATAAGAATCTGGCGAAAAAAAGTCAAACTCTTCCCAGCCTGAACAAACGCACCCTCAGCGATACGCTGGATTTTATTGAGTCCAACCTTGACAGGAATATAGGTCTGGAGGATATCGCTGGCGCAGCTGCCATAAGTATTTTCCATTTTTCGCGTTGCTTTAAAAATGCTGTGGGAAAAACCCCCTATTCCTATCTTATTGAAAGACGCATAGAACGTGCAAAAAATCTACTCATATACACCAATAGACAGCTTAGTGATATCGCCCTCTCCTGCGGTTTCTCTTCTCAAAGTCATCTATCGACACTATTTAAGAAAACCACTGGAATCGCTCCGTCGCGATATCGAATGGAAGCGCGCTAATACGTCTCATTTTTGAGTTCCCCACACAATTTTGTATACCCAAAGCATTTGAGATTTAGTCCCCTAGAGTGGGTCAATTTTTGTTCCCCCTTTTCACAACAGGGAAGGAGCGACCACGCCGCGTGGCGGGCCCCACGTAAGGAGGAGCGACGCGGTTCTGCGTCGAAAATTTATGCAGAGATGGGTAACTTCTCAATTACCCGGGGTATTTATGCCTTCGATCCGGCGGCCATCCAGAGGTAGTTGGCCCAGACACGCCGGCAAGTCCCCCTCCGGGGCCCGGCCCGCCATCACAGATGGCGGGCGTTCGGCGGCGCCGCAAAGCAGTGCTTTGCAAACGGCTTGCCTCTCCCATGTAGGCTTGGCGTCGGCATCCATGCCTCCGACAGTCTGGGCCAACTACCTCCGAACGTCCGCCTGACACTGTGCCTGCCCCGGGTTATTGAGAAGTTACAGAGATGGGATACAACTTACTGAAAACAAAATAAATTAATATTCAGCAAAGCAAGATGATTAAAATTTATCACAATAATCTGGAAGAAATTTTAGGCCCACTCTGGATAATCTTTACTTGTTTTAGCGTTGAGTTATCAACCCATCGCAACAATGTACTCCATTAAAAATTTGAATTTAAACATTAAATTCAACAGATTAATTATTAATCGTTGCTATCGTCTTTCGGCGATAAAGAATTTTCTAACCAAAGTACCCATTTAAGAAATATCAAGGACAAACAGTCCATGGGCGATAAAAACTACCATTGTTCCAACTTTGGCCAAACAGTAAGAACCTTGAGAGAGAAAAAAGGCTTTTCTCAGGAAATATTTGCTGGGCACGTTGGTGTACACAGAACCTATATGGGAGGCATTGAAAGAGGTGAACGAAACCCGACATTAACGACTATTTGGAAAATTGCTCAGGCCCTGGAGTTAACACCGGCGGATTTTTTTGATGAACGAAGATTAAAACAGCCGAAGAATCAGCAGGTTTCTGTAGCGCGAAAGCAGTAATTTTCATGCCATCTATTCGGCTCAACCGGAAGTTCGCACACGAAAGTGACCCAGTGGATTCCATTTATACCTGAAAACACTGAAAACCTGATCGGTTCTGTCTATCAGCTCCATATGCGATCATCTATCCGACCTTGAGCCTCTTTTTTGCATACAAACACCCGGCAATATACTATATACCCAAAGCGTTAACTTTTACTGCCTGGGACCTCTCAATGTGTGGACTTATCGGTGTATATTCTAAAAACAATAATCCCGTTTCCGAATCAACCCTTTTCCGGGGCATTAAGAGCCTTCACCACCGAGGACCTGATAGTAATCGCATATGGCTGTCCAGCACCAGAAACATCGGGCTTGGCCACACCCGACTGTCTATCATCGGACTCGATAATGGAGAGCAGCCCTTAACCAGTAAAGACGGAAATATCTGCGCCGTTGTCAACGGAGAATTCTACGATTACGAAACAATAAGAAACACTTGCAGGAAACGCGGCTACACGTTCAGCACAGATTCTGACAGTGAAATCATAATCCCCCTCTATCTGGAACGGGGCATGGACGGTCTGAAATATTTAAGGGGTGAATTCGCCTTTATTCTCTGGGACCAAAGAATACAAACCATGTTTATCTGTCGCGACAGGCTGGGAATAAAGCCCCTGGTCTATGCGCAGATGGGTGAATGTATTTATGTCGCCTCCGAAGCCAAGGCGCTCTTTGAAATGGGTGTAAAAGCGCACTGGGATCACAACACCATAGTAGACTCAGAATATCTCGTCCGAGATATAGAAAACACGTATTTTGAGCACGTGAAAAATGTAAAACCGGGCTTCTATATAAAATTCACGCCAAGAGACACACAGCATCATCAGTATTGGGACTTAAATTACCCCTATATCAGCCAGGCTGAAAATGGTCTCACAGAAAATGACTACATCAATCAGTTCAGGGAAATATTGGAGGAAAGCATTCGTCTACGCCTGAAAGCCGACGTAGCTGTAGGATGCTACCTCAGCGGCGGAATAGATTCTGCTGCAATACTGGGGTTGGCAGCAAAGTTAACCAACGCAACTGCCAAAGCCTACACCATATCCTTTAATGATGAAGCCTACAATGAATTCTCTTATGCCGCCGAAACGGCTTCACTGGTCGGTGCAGATCACAGTGTTGTCAGTATCGATGAAGGCGATCTGGCGACGAATCTTAGCGAGGCCTTGTGGTATAGTGAAACCCCTATGACCAACGGTAACGGTGTTGCTAAATTTTTGTTGAGCAAGCATGTTCAAAGCGCTGGCCACAAGGTAGTCCTAACAGGTGAAGGTGCCGACGAAATACTGGCGGGGTACAGTTTTTTTCGTGAAGACGCTCTTACCCAAGAAAGCTGCACTAATACTAATTCAGATATACAGCAACGTCTGCAACAACTTCACGCCACCAATCACTTAACAAGTGGCGTATTCAATGGCGAAGACCCTAGCGCTAATATGAGTACTGTTAACGCAGCACTGGGTTACACGCCGACGCTGTTAAAGGCCTTTACTCAAATGGCCAATATAATGCGGACATTACGATCAAGCAACTTTGCGGTGTCGGAAACTCTTGCTGGAAAAAATGCCGGAGCCTTTAGCCGTTTTCTGAGTTCCTTAAATATTAACCAAATCGTCAACAGAGATATAGTGAATAAATCACTCTATATTCACTGTAAATCCATTCTGCCAAATTATATTTTGACAATACTCGGCGACAGATCAGAGATGGCTCATAGTATTGAGGGCAGAGTCCCTTTTCTCGACCATCGCCTAGTGGAGTTTTCAGCCCAGGTTCCAGCAGCATTAAAAATCAATGGTTTAACAGAGAAGTACCTGCTGCGTGAAGCGGTACGTGATGTAATTCCGGAAAGTATCTACAAGAGGCAGAAACATCCGTTTATGGCTCCCCCCGCAAAGCCAAAGAATTCAAGCCCGCTAAATACTCTGATGGCGGACATCTTCCATGGTAGAGAACTTTCAAACTTACCTTTCTATAGCAATTCAACCTTTAGGCCCTGCAAAGAAATAACTTTACAGGGCCTTAGGATTGTGCATCCTTTCACTTTCTTCAGCCTCCGCCAGACACAGTAGGGTTGACGCGGCGAGATTCAAAGTGTGGCTAACCAGATAGTCCGGTATAGCATCATCCTTGGAACTCAGCCTTCGCCCCTGTTCGAGCATGTTTCCCAAAGCCTTCAATTGCTCCTGCCATATTGGATTAATCAGTTTTTTGGCAACACAGACGTCAATCAACGTATGAATATTCGCACCTCTCGAATAACCCCAGTTACGTCTGTCGCAGATTGTCTTCATCATATCTTCAAATGTTTTCACACAGACTTTAAACGCTTCACTAGACTCACCATGCCGGTAAAGCTCATAAGCCCGCGCAAAATGTTGCTGGGCAGAATAGTATGCCCCATTATTGAAAACCTGTAATGCCGGTGTTACAATTTTCTCATGGACGAATTCTGAATCGATCTTGAGAATTTTCCCCTGTATAAACTGGTACCCAACACCATGCTCATTGAATCGCGTGTTCAGTTCTGATATCGCCTGACCTGCCAATTCATCGGCATTGCGGCGATGCAAATATTCCCACCGTCTGGTGTAACTATCGATTGTTTTAAAGCTAATTTCTACGACATCCAGAGCTTTTGCTAAATCAACTTCTTGAAGAAAAAAATCGGTTAATTCTACCAAAAAATCCCGTTCGCCATGTTGTTTTGCACTGGGTAATTTAAATAAACCGTATTCACGACAAAGCGCATTAACTATGGCTTCATAAGCACGCTTTACATCCTCGCTCCAAAATTGCTCATGGCCACCCAGAGTATCGTGCCAAATATGAACAATCTGAACTCGCAAGGGTTGTGGTAATTCACTATATGTGTACCCTTCCCATTCCCCCTTCCCCGAACGTTTCTGTCTTTTGGAAAATAAATCTAAGATGGCCAATGCTCGGCTCCTTATTCTGAACTACGTGGACCGAACCCATTTATAACCCAGTTATCGACTTGTTATTGTCCTGTATTGCCGCCTGCGCAACTCGACGACCGGGGGCTGGGTAAGTGTCATTTATTATCCATTGTATGCTCAATATCTAGCGGGTAGATTTTAAGCCCGCTTTAAACAACCATTCAAGATTATGACAAAAACTCAACCAAATGCCCAATACGATTAGAAATCCTTAAAAATCAACAAGTTAACTTGACAGCCTGGTAGCTTCTCAATAACCCGGGGTAAGCACAGCGTCAGGCGGACGTCCGGGGGTAGTTGGCCCAGACTGTCGGAGGCATGGATGCCGACGCCAAGCCTACATGGGTGAGGCAAGCCGTTTGCAAAGCACTGCTTTGCGGCGCCGCCGAACGCCCGCCATCTGTGAGGGCGGGCCGGGCCCCGGAGGGGGACTTGCGGCGTGTCTGGGCCAACTACCCCCGGATGGCCGCCGGATCGAAGGCACAAATACCCCGGGGTCGGCACAGTGTCAGGCGGACGTCCGGCGGTAGTTAGGGAAGTGCCCGCCTACCCCCACCTCTTATTCTCGGAAACAGTCTTCACAGGGTTGGCAATGCCATTGGCTTGTCAACCCTGTTTTTTTGTATAATGCCGTTCACTCACTAGTCGCGCTACGCTGTCATTCCATGAACCTTATAATGCTTTTCCCCAGCGATTTTATTACCGCGAATAAAGTCAGGCTCAACGATCACCGCCACCACCATATTCTCACCATTCACCGACCTCAGACCGGTACAAATCTCACAGTGGGGCTGCTTAACCACACCATTGGCACCGGTACCGTGACACTATTAGACCGGGAAGTGGTGGAAATGGAAGTGAAACTGCACTCCCCTGCGCCGATGCCTTTGCCGTTAACCTTGATCCTGGCGCTACCGCGCCCGAAAATGCTTAAGCGAGTATTTCAGACCGTCGCCGCAATGGGAGTAAAAAAACTGATACTGCTCAATAGTTATCGGGTGGAAAAAAGCTTCTGGCACTCCCCCGCGCTGGTGGAGAATCGTATTTGCGAACAATTGCTACAGGGATTAGAGCAGGCCAAAGACACCTTGATGCCCGAGGTATTATTACGTAAGCGTTTTAAACCCTTTGTTGAGGATGAGTTGCCCGAATTGTGCAAAAACTCCCGAGCCTTGGTCGCACACCCCAAGGCTGACACTCCCTGCCCGCGACAGCTCAATGAGCCGGTTACCCTGGCAGTCGGACCTGAAGGGGGGTTTATCAGCTATGAAGTTGACAAGTTACAGGCGTGCGGATTCTCCCCTATTCATCTCGGCGAGCGTATCCTGCGAGTGGAAACAGCAATACCCGCACTTCTGGGAAGGATATTTTAATCCTTCACGCCGATGAACGCACGTTCTCATGATGGTCCAACAATGCTGTAAACGCATTGCTGTCCACAGCCGGGCTGCAGTAAAAGCCTTGGTAATAGTGGCAACCGTACCCCCTGATCAGATCGAGTTGGGTTTCGGTTTCCACCCCTTCGGCAACCACCGCCAACCCAAGCAAGCGCCCCATAGCGACAATGGTTTCCACCAACACTCGGTCGTTGCGGTCTTCGATAATATCGCGGATAAAACTTTTATCAATTTTCAATGCCGACACCGGCAAACGCTTTAGGTAGCTGATCGATGAGTATCCTGTGCCGAAGTCATCGAGGGAAAAGCTGATGCCCCGTCTGTTTAACGTACTCATAGTGGCAATGGTTTCGTCTACATTCTGAATCACTACACCTTCAGTAATCTCCATATCCAAAGTATTGGCCAAAATTGGAATTTTCTTCAGCGTTCTGGTTACGTCCTCGACGAATCCCCGGCGACGAAACTGCCGCGGGCTTATATTGACACTTAAGCGCATATCACTCTGCCAAACCCCCAGCTCTTGCCAATATTGCAGCTGAGTGCAGGCCTGCTCCAGCACCCAACGCCCCACCTCGAGAATCAGGCCGGACGTTTCCAGCACTGGAATAAATTCGCCAGGAGAAATCATTCCTTTTTGTGGGTGATACCAACGCAGCAGAGCTTCAGCTCCCACAATACGCCCGTTTTCGGTATCGACTTTCGGTTGGTAAAACAGCTGGAACTGTTCTTTCTCGAGCGCGCGATGCAGATCACCTTCCATAACCAACTGGCGACTTACCTTGTCGGCCATATATTCGTTGAAAAATTCAATCGCATCGCGCCCCTTGTCTTTTGCGTGATACATAGCTGTGTCGGCAAAGCGCAATAACTCATGTACGGAGGTTTCTTTATCGGGATAAATCACCACTCCCACACTCCCCGTGATCCGCAATTCCATATCGTCGTACACATAGGGTTCCGAAATTCGCTGGCGGATTTTTTCGCCGACTTCACCGGCTCTTAAGGCTGTTTTTCCAATATTTCTGCTGAGCATTGTCAATACCACCACGAACTCGTCACCACTCAATCGCGCTACCATATCTTCTTGCCGAACGGTGTTTTGTAATCGGTTTGCCACCTGCCTGAGAATGACGTCTCCGACCGGGTGACCGAGAGAATCATTAATGGTTTTGAATTGGTCCAGATCGATAAACAGCACCGCACCAAAATAATTGTGACGCTGAGCCCGATGCAATTCACGTTTCAGGTGCTCGACCAGATGCGGGCGGTTGGGCAGGTTGGTCAGCGAATCGTGATAGGCCATATGTTCCATCTTGGCCTGTGCCTGTTTGCGCTCGGTAATATCGCTGGAAACCACCAAGGCAACCGTTTGATCGTAAAACTCCAGCGGCATTATGTGGGTTTGCAAATGCACCCGGCTGCCCGAGGCAGAAATAACACTTTCTTCCAACATCTGCATCTTTACGCCGTTTTCGATAACATTGCGATCCATACGCATAAGCTCGTTGATACCCGAAAGGTAGCGCGGAGCCAATTGGTTGATATGGCACTCCTGCATCTGCTCGGTGGATTTTCCCATAAAGTCTGCCAACGCCTTATTGGCGAAGATATAGCGCCCTTCGATATTGCGCGCACCAATAAGCACCGGCAGACTATCGACTATTTGGCGTACATACTCCTCACTTTTGCGCAACGCCAACTCGACGGCGCGACGCTTAGCCAGGGCCATATCCACCGACTTCAGTAGCTGGTTACCGCTGGAAACCAGCTGCGCCAGTTCATCGCCGCTGTGGAGAGGCACAGTTGTCAAGCGGCGCTCGCCAGGTTTGTCTGGATCAATACCTTTAATTTCTTTAGCCACCTGCATCAAAGGCTTGGCCAGCAAACAATAGAAAGCAATAAACAGCAGCAGTACCAGCAGCAAACTACGTAGCATGCTGGCGACAATAATGAGCCCCGAGCGGGCAAAAAAACTTGACAGTGCCGTGTCGACATCCACTGCGAACCGAATGCTGCCGGCTACGGACTCGCCATAACCGGGAATACGCAAGCGAGCGACATAGTATTTTATGTCCTCCGTTATAGAGCGGGTTACCCAACGGGTGGCGGTAGGGCTGATTTTTT
>JARROD010000020.1:0-28410 GCA_037384225.1 Exilibacterium sp. | reverse complement strand
TCAAAGATAAAATCGTACGTCAGCAACCCATTGATCACCTCCGCCGAAAGATCATCGTCCAGGGTATGGACTGCTCTCGCTGCCGGCGGCGTCGCTACTTCAATAGCGCGGTTGACCAGATTTTCCAACTCTTGTTCCTGGTGTTGAAAGTCCAGATACAACTGCACTGAACTCATCGATAACCCGAGTACAATGGCCAGAATCACCCCAATTTTTGCCAGCCGAAAGGATATTCCCCGAAAAAAAGCCTGCACACACTCTACTCTTCGTTGTCAGCCCCTCAAGTAATACTCCAGGAAAAGAGGGCCATTAGCTATTTTGAGTAATTTGATTATAACTTTAGAATAGACGTTAACTGCCAGTACTAACACCGTCTGCACTACCATCTATCTGACAACGGAGGCCGCCCCTCGAAAAACGTCAATATATTGACGAAATGCACCACAAATTCATCGAGATAAGAGAAAGTGTTAAAAATCAAACTCAATAAGTTTTCGCGCCTGGCCAGATAGGCGCTCCCCCTTGTTATGATGTGCGCCCTTTCAGGGCTGTCCGATAAAGCTCTGCCAAAGTGCTGTCAAAGCAACAGAATATTACCCGCTCAAGCGTTTGATCTTCACTTTGCAATTCGCGCCGCACTTCACTGACAGCGATAGCTACTGCCTCTTCCCGAGGGTAACGATAGACACCGCAACTAATAGCCGGAAACGCGATACTCTTAAATCCGTGCCGCTCCGCCAACCGCATACTCTCGCGATAGCAGGAGGCGAGCAATTCCGCCTCCCCCCGCTGCCCTCCACGCCAAACCGGGCCTACAGCGTGAAAAACCGCTTTGGAAGGCAGCTTAAAAGCCGGTGTCATTTTTGCCTGGCCGGTGGCGCATCCTTGCAGGGCCGCACACGCCTTCAGCAATTCCGGCCCCGCCGCCCGGTGAATAGCACCGTCGACTCCACCACCCCCCGCCAGAGCGCTGTTAGCGGCGTTGACAATCACATCGACGCGCAGCTGCGTAATATCGCCTTCGACCACTTCAATCTGACCCATGACTAACCTCCACAACCGTCACCTTTGATTCAACGTTTTAATCATATCATCGAATTTTTCCGTCGCCGCCGGTTCCGGCTCGGACGTCATTAAACTTACCACCACTATGGCGATAACCGCCAGTGTAGAGCCGGGAACCAACTCATAGAGATCGAAAATCCCACCTTCAAGCGGCTTCCACACGAGGCAAGCCGTTTGCAAAGCACTGCTTTGCGGCGCCGCCGAACGGCCGCAATCTGTGATGGCGGGCCGGGCCCCGGAGGGGGACTTGCCGTGTGTCTGAACCAGATAGTGTGGCCAACATGCGAGCAAGCAGCATGGTATAATAATTGCATGACGATTAAACAGGGATAAACGGCAAGTCGTACAGATTAAATGAAAGAAAATTGAGCCAGGCACTCAGATTAGCTGAACCGAGAAGACACAGGCGACACAGCCATTATCTAAATATAGGCACAAATAGATTGGACCCCACCTGTAATCGGTAAGTCTAAATGAGATAATAAAGGCAAGAATCTATAAACTCGATTTGTAGATCATTCAAAGTTAGCGACAGAGATTATTGTTTTTTCTTAAGTATGCGTTCTAAGTTCAGTAAAATTAAGAAAAAACTGGTAGTAACTGTAATTAAGTACTAATACTTTAATCAATGGCACCAATCGAGACAATGCGTTACTGGATGGCACTACTCTCTCGGTAAGGAACGAGGTATATCACATGGGTATTTGTGCAGAAGAACTCCGTAATTTTGTCATTAAACCGACACTGCAACAGTTGGGAGACTGGTCTCCGGTGGCTGAACGGCTGTTGTTGGGTACCGCCGCACAGGAGTCAGGGCTCGGTTTTCACCTCAAATACAGCCGCTCTCGCGGCCTGGGGATCTATCAGATTACCCCCCGAACACACACAAACGTCTGGGACAAATATCTTATCCGTTCCCCGGATTTGGCATCATTTGTGCGCGGCCTCGCCAGCCAGCACAAATTTTTGACCAACCCCCATGCCGAGCTGACAACCAACCTCAGCTATGCCACCGCCATCGCCTGGATGATCTATCGGCGCAGCGGTAAAACCCTGTCAGTAAAGGCCAGTCTCAACGAACTCGCCAAATTCTGGGCTCGTTACTTTCAGACCCGGCAAACCGGTACCGTCGACGATTTTATCAACCACTATCAACAGTTTGTGGCCGTTTGCAACGAAGGAGAAGGCAGCGGTTGTACCACAGCTGGCACACCCCCACCCGTGCGCACAAATTCCATTGGAGGCAATACAGTCACAGTCAGCTCTAACACTGTGACTACAAACAGTCCGAATCTCGCCGCCTGAGCAGGCGCCATTGAAAAAATCACGCAACCCTGACGGTTCGAAAAATGTCAGTTAGCGACACTCCCGGTCAGCGACCGCCGGCATTCTTTGTTTTTCTAAAAATAACCCGGCTTATACCCAAAGCGTTTGAGATTTAGTATAAAACAGTGTCGGGAAATTTTTCGACCCCTTTTTGCCACTTCTTGGTTGCAATACCGCTATGCTGTCGTTAGATAAATACACGTAAAACTGACCGCTTAAAATGCCTGAATGTATGGAAATTTGCAGCCGATGCTTACAAGGGAAGTGCTGTTCTCCGGTTGCTAGACTTTTCTGGAATTTACCGCGGAAAACTCAATATACAAAATGCTAAACACCACCCGCGTCAATTAAATCGACACTGAGCCCCATCGTTACATGAAATTTCGGCGCAGAACCGCTTCGCAGTTTCTAAAAGCTTCCGGGCTCGAAAATTTATACAACGCTGGGGTGAACACGGGTGGTTTCCGTCAGCGGTGTTTCAATCTTCGATTGAAAAGGTATTTTCATCCGAGTTTGCTTTGATATCCGGGGCATACATGGCTTTCAACCTCGTTGGCAGAGCACTGAAGCGGCCGGGAATTTCGGCTCTCATGCGATAGCTGACGCTGTGCCTGCCACGCCCCAGATGGGTTGCGAAAAGCGACACCCGGTCATCCCGGTATTCTATATAGGCACCGAGTTCATTGCCGTTGTAGCCACTGCGCACACCCAGCGGCTCAAAGCCGGCCGCCTTCATATCTTCGATTACCACATATTCATAGTCGTTCTTACTCTCGAGTATCAATTCAACCTCAACCAGATCACCACTGCTTAACCGCTCTTTGGGGTCGATAGGGGTGCGCCGGAATTTCTCCACTTTCTGCTCCAGAGCCTGGCCGCGGCTTCCCCTGACCGGGCTTTTGGCATCGATGGCTTCGAGTTTGTAATAGCGACGTTCCACTTTAATTTCCAGACCACTTTTACCGATTGAATCCTGTTCGGTAAAATAGTGCAGGTAGGCATTGTAGTAGAGCGGCCCCGACCCGACGCCGGCGGATGCACGCTTCACCAGTTTCACAGTGTGCTCACCGCTGTCAAGTTGTTCAGCCGTTAGCACCAAGTGATTTTCGGGGCTGAACAGATTGTCTTTCGTGAAGCGCACTGTTTTTACCTTTTCCGCGTCTACAATGACGTCCACCTCCGGCATTGACTGAACTTCGCCGCTGCCGAGCAGATATTCGGTCACGGCTTCAATCACTACCGCTGTGTCGCGGGTTGAATGCCAATGGCCGGAAAATCTTCGGTTGTTGAGAAGGTATTTCACCAGCCGCGGCGCAATTTTTCCCTTAGGTTCCAGTTGTGCCAGAAGTTTTAGATAGTAGGCATGGGCCTCGAACTCGCTGCCGTACCAGTGCCACCAGTAACCATCGTTGCCGAGTTCCAAATACGCGGTTTCGTTTTCGTCATCCATCACCAGCAGCTGCTCGACATTGCGGCGCACCAGGTCGCGCTCCTCGGTGCGTTGCGCTTTGTGCAGCGCCAACGCCAGCATAACTTTGCCGTAGGCCGATAATTTCAGGCGGTCGCGGTAGAGATAATCCAGCATAGCGCTATCGGGTTTGCCGGCATCCCCCAGCACCATGGCGACAAAAGCATCCGTATTGTCAGCCGCGGTTTTATAGGGCCTGGTTTGAGCGGCGGCGTTTTTCAACTGCTGCAACTGTGTCGCCTGGTAGTATTCCAGCCAGGCCAGCCCCCTGTCCAATACCGCCGTATCCTCTCTCACGTCATTTTTAGAAGGCGGGGATTTTAACCTCTTTTGTTTTAATGACTTCAGCTTTAACGACTTCAGTTTTAAAACCTGTTGCAAACCGTGTACAACATAAGCCGTCATATGTGGCTGAGAACGCTCTCCCCAACCGGAAAACCAGCCCCAGCCACCGTCGGATAATTGCATCCGCGCGAGGCGCTCAAGGCCGCTCGCGGTCCGTTCGGCAAGCGACTCAGGAACAATCGCCGAATTGACCTTTGCCTGAAGCAACGCATTTTGCAATTGAGCCTCGGGTAAAAAGCGGCTCAGGGTCTGTTCGGTACAGTCGTAGGGATAATCTGTCAAATAGGGTAAGGCCTCCATCAGGGCGCCGGCCAGTGTGGGGGAATAGCGCAGTTCCAGGCTTGTCTGGTCTTCCCGATGTGCCTCCGGCAGGGTGAATTTAATGTCACCTACACTCTGCCGCGCGGTCAGAGTACCGCTGAAACTGTCGGTCTTCGCCATACCGTGTACATTAACCGGCAACGGCATTTCTACAGCGTCTGATTCGCGCCGCCCAAGCGCCAGCATACGGACATTGGCATCCCCCTCACCAAGCGCACGTACACGCCAGTCCACTCGCGTTTCGGCCCCGGCGGCCAACGTAATCTTGCGCCGCGCCCGATCCAGCAATTGCAGCGTGTCGCCCGCCAGTTCCAGCCTGGCTTCGACGTTTTCGTCGGTTTCCAGATAATTATGGATATTGGCCGACAGTACCAGTTCATCGCCGGCAACCGCAAAACGGGGCAGCTGCATACGCAGCAACAGTTTTTTGGCTGTCACCAGACCCACCTGTGCCTGACCGACTTTTGTGCCATGCCCCATGGCCCAGACCGAAACCTCCGATTTTGACATTCGCTTTAGCACTGACGGGAGCAGTGCTGGCGGTAACTGCCATTTCCTCGAGTTGATTTCCACCGACCACACCGGAGTCGTCCTCCGGCAAACGGTCGCCAAACACACCGATAGGCTGCAGAGTCGCCGCCTTGGGTTTGGTCATATTGCTAAATCGCCGTCGGGCCGAATGTTGAGTATTGGGGTTATGGCTGCGTCGCCACTTCCAGAAAAACGCTGTGATATTCTGTCGCTCTTCTGCAGCAATATAATCGAGCGCTTCATCATAGACGGAAATGACTGTGGAACCGACAAAGGGTTTTCCGGCCAAGTCCGTCAATCTGACTTGCATTTGCGCCTGCTCGCCCGGTTTATAGCTGGTTTTTTGCGGCAGGAGCTCGACATTGAGCAGCCGCTGTTGCGGTGGCACCGCAATTTCCTCCACTTCGGTAAACACCTGACCGTTAACAACCGTTACCGCTTCAATAAAGAAATTGGGACGATCCCGGTTTTCAATGGCAATATCCCTGATCGCTGTATTGCCCTTCAACGCCAGTGTCTGCGCTGTTTCATAGCGACCGTTGACCGCGCGCAGTAACAGTAAAACGCTGGCGTCGCGCCGGTTGCTGTTAATCATTAGCTTCAAGCGCTGATTCGGCGCATAGTGTTTTTTGTCCGCAATCAACTCCAGTTCGTTAAACCTGAAACTATCCGCCGCAGAGATAGCCGTACCGATAATATTAAACAGGTAGGCACCTTCAATAGCTTCGCCCCGGCCGTCGCGGACAACATAAGCGAGGCGGTATTGGCCCGCCTTGTCCGCCTTGAATTGCAATCGCGCCCGCCCCTGTTGATCCGGATTCAAATTCCAACTCTGCACCAAGGTTTCTGTAACCTTTTCCCGCGCCGCATCACGGCTGTCGTAATGAATGCGAAACAGTTTGACTTCGCCGGTGCCGGTCACAGGCACGCCCTCGATGGTCCTGGCGGCAAAACCGGCCTGAACCACATCGCCGGTTTGGTAGTAACCTTTATCCACCCAGCTATAGACGCGGTAGGGTCGGCGCGATACCAGAATCTCTCCGGTACCCCGGACGACGCGGCGCGACTGATCCACCACCTGCGCCGTTATTTCATAACGGTGATCACTATCACCGTGCATGACCTTGGCGCTCAGGGTGTCGATCTCCACCGTGACACGACCGTCGGTGCCGATCTCAACTTCGTTTTCCTGCACCAATTCCGGCGGGTTTTTGACCACCGGCCACCCGCTTTTGTCGGGTGCCCGCAGGCCCCAGTCACGCCAGCCCGGGTAGCGGGGGGTATCCTCGCAAAACCACCAGTAACCGGGGCCGTAGAGCCAGTCCCAGGTCGCGGAGGGATACCAGCGGCTGTCGTGGTCATAGCGCATCACCCTGTATTTGACTTTGGCATTGGCCACCGGAGCGCCAAAGTAGTATCCAGCTGTGATTGTGGCTTTGAAGTTGTCACCCAACCGTCCGGCCTCGGTCGGTGTCTCCACACTGACTTCAAACTCCGGTTTTTTATATTCTTCAACCCGAAACTGGCCACCGCCGCCAATACCTGTGATATTGACGTGATATAGACCCAGATCAGCATTTTTATCGAGTGTGACCTCAGCGCTGACACCACCGTATTCATCCGCCTTCAACGCCTCGCTGAAGAGCTTTTCACCCTTGGGATTGTGAATCTCTACATTGAAACTGTGGTTGGCATAGCGAGACCCGCCTTTACCGTCGTTGCCATCACTATAGTCTGCGCGACGCACCCAGGCCTGAAACTTCACCGTCTGCCCGGGGCGGTATACCGGCTGATTACTGATCACATAGGCCTTGGCCCGCTTATCGGGCGCCGCCGCAGTGCCGCCATACCAGATACGGTTAAAACCGAGAAAAGCGAAATCATCACCACCGGGGCCATTCACAGGCCCGGTATACACCAGCCACTTATACTCACTGCTCAGCTGTTGATTATCCACATACAGCAACCCCTGGGCGTCGGTTTCCAGGGTTAGCTCCCGCGTGGATATCTTGTAGTTTCGCCCGAATTTTTTGCGCTCTTGAGGTTTGAACCAGTGCTGACGATAGCCGAAAAAATGCAATGCCCGATGCGTCTGCGGTATCCCTTTGCCGGCCTCCGCCAGGTAATACAGTACCTGCTGCTCCATGGGTTTTTTGACAATCACCGAGGCGTTGTTCCACACCACGATATAGCTGGTATTTCCCCCGGCCACCCGGGCCTCCAGCAGGTAGGCGCCTTCGATCGAATCCGGCAGCGCAATTTCAGCGCGCCGATCATAGTGCTCCGCGGCGGGGTCGAGCTTTTGCCTCCAGGTTTTCAGACGTTTCCCGAGATACTGCTGCTTGCCTTGTTCAAGCACCTGAAATCCAATCCGCTCCAGCTGTATACGCCCCCACTGCAGCGATTCTGGATCTGCGCTTAAAAAGGTTTTGATATCCTCCAGATACTCACGCGTTTTCAACGGGTAAAGGTTTAACTCCACACTGCCGGCGTTGCGATAGCGCAAATACACTTTTTGCCCAGTATCGCCGATGGTTTTCATACCCGTGTCTTCGAACTTTGCCCAGGCACCGAGGATTTGATCCACCCGTGCCTGGCGCCGATGCTGTTCATCGCCAAAGCGTTTGATGGCTCGCTGCCAATAGTTCGCGGCGGTCTCGAACTGGCGGCGATTTTCATAGAGCGTTGCCAGGCGATCGGCGGCCTGCTCGGCGTAGGGACGACTAGGGTTATCCCTGGCTTTCGCCAGTTGCTGCAATATCAGGACAAAGTTATGTCCCTCGGGCAGCGCGAATCGCTTAATACCATTCGCCAGCCGGGCAAGGGTTTCGTTATCGTTGAGTGTGTGCAGCACAAAGATATTGCTTTCCGGCGTTGTCGCGGTATCTTCACCGCCCCCTGTCTCGCTGCTGAGAATGCGAAACCAGGGCTCACTACTGATAGTCTGGACGCCAAACTGCTGCCAGAGAAAATCCGCCCACTGCCACTGGCTCCAGCTTTTGTCTCCGGAGCCGAAAGCCGCGATTGTCTGCAACAGAAAGCGCCAGCGCTCGCCGTCGTTACGGGCGTTCTCAAAATTGTCTGCAACCGCGTAATATAGGGCTTCGCCACGGCTATCGACCGGCGCACCGCTATGATCGGAGTAGTCGCCAAAATCATAAAATACGGGCTGGCGCTGGTTAAAATCGGGCAATTCGGCAAGATCGGTCAGGTATTGCAATTTCCAGGCTTGCCTGCCTTCCCGGTGCTGTATCAAAGTGGCGGCAAGATCGATCAATATATCGCGGGTTTGCCCGGTCGCGGCCAAATCCAGCGCCCGCGTCAAAAGCTGCAGCGCCCGTACCCGATCCCGCTCCTCGCTTTGCACATATTTTGCCGGACCGCGCTGACGCCCCCGCACAAATTTACCCGCAATCAGATAGCCGACTTTTTCAACCTTGCGGTAGGCACCGGCGGCCGCTTTCAATACCCGCCAGTCCTCGTCGTGTTGCTGGATCACCGCCTCGATAAAATCGTCAAACGCTTTCACGGCGTTGAGCTGGTGCAGACAGTTTACGGCAGCGGACAAGTCCACAGCGGCTTTTTCGCCCCCATATCCGGGTTGGGTCAACAGGCGTTCATAGACAGTAAACGCTTCGCGGTAATGGCCCGCCTCATAATACTGCGCAGCCTGACCACGTTCGGACTGGAGATCATTTGCGATGCCTGCAACACTGAAAAAAAGCAGATTGAAAGTAGAAAAAAGAACAGACAAAACGACAAATACCGATCGGTGCACATCCATAATCTTCATTACTGGCTCCGCATAATGATTTTGCGGAACTATAAAACACATCGGTAAGATATTGGGGCAAATATTTTGTAAAGTTTTTTGTGTTTCGGCGCATTGCGCCTACTTTTCATACAAATCTTGATTCGGCGCCCAGTGATCGCATCGGGCTGCGCCGGAAAAGGCCCTCAGGGTTTGATCCCGTCACTGTGGGAGTAGATAACATGTCGATTCGGCCGCGCAAATCCCACCAGCGTAAGGCCGGCTTTTTGCGCTGTTTCGACCGCCAGCGATGTCGCGGCGGAAACCGCCACCAGTACGGCAATACCGGCACGGGTACATTTCTGTACCATTTCGAAACTGGCGCGGCTGGATATTAATGCAAAACCCGGTTGACCCTGATAGTCGCGGCGATAATATTCGCCTATCAATTTGTCCAGTGCGTTGTGCCGCCCGACATCCTCATTGACCCATAGAATCCGCCCCGTTACATCGCACCAGGCCGCGCCGTGCACAGCCCCTGAAATCTCCTGCAGCGGCTGCATCGACTCGAGATGTTCCAGCGCCGTTTCGATTGCCGTGTGGGCAATCTGAAAATCGCGTTGCAACGGTGCCTCTTCAACGCGTTTTCCCCATACCTGCTGTAGAGATTCGACACCGCACAAACCACAGCCTGTGGGTCCCAGCAGCGCGCGGCGGCGGCGCTTGAGGTTGAAAAATGCTTCGGTGGTAATCGTCAGCGCCACTTCGATTCCTAACGACAAAACCCGAATTTCAATATCAAGGATCTCGGACAGTTTCTCAACAATGCCTTCGGTGAGACTGAACCCGATCGCAAAGACTTCCAGATCCGTCGGTGTCGCCATCATAACGGCGTGACTGATACCATTGTAAACCAGGGCCACGGCACGCTCCTGCGCCACCCAGTCCGCTTTTCTCTGCGCCTGCGGCCAGAGTTCCACCTGACAGCCGCTATAACCGCTATTCGACACCACTGTCAGCTGTCGGACTCCCCGGCAAAAGCTATTTGCCGATCACTAAATGACTGGTGCTGGGCCTGCCAGGCCGAAGGTTTGCTGACTTTGCGCAATTGCACCGCCGTCACCTTGTACTCGGGGCAGTTGGTCGCCCAGTCGGAATTTTCCGTAGTCACCACATTGGCGCCGCTGGCCGGGTGGTGAAATGTGGTGTAAACCACGCCGGGTTGCATTCGCTCGGTCAACCGCGCCCGCAGTACCGTATTTCCCGCCCGACTCGAAATTTCCACCCAGTTGCCTTCAGCGATGCCCCGTTCTTCGGCATCGTGGGGGTGCACTTCCAGCACATCTTCACCGTGCCAGGCCACATTTGCAGTGCGCCGGGTCTGGGCGCCGACATTGTACTGGGTAAGAATGCGCCCGGTGGTCAGCAATAGGGGAAAACGCCGGTTGACCTTTTCATCCGTTGCCACATATTCCGTGACGGCGAAGTACCCCTTTCCGCGCACGAAACTGTCGGTATGCATCGTTGGTGTGCCGGCCGGCGCGACGTCATTGCAGGGCCACTGCAGCGAGCCCTGGCGATCGAGAAGCGTATAGCTGACGCCGCTGAAAGTCGGCGTCAGCGCCGCTATTTCTTCCATTATCTGTTCGGGGTGTGAGTAATCCATCGGATAACCGAGAGCATTGGACAGGGCCATGGTCACTTCCCAATCCTCTTTTCCGGCCAGCGGTGCCATCACTTTGCGCACCCTCGAAATGCGCCGCTCAGCGTTGGTAAAGGTACCGTTTTTCTCCAGAAATGAGGACCCGGGTAAAAACACGTGGGCGAACTTCGCCGTTTCGTTAAGGAAAATATCCTGCACAATCAGGCATTCCAGACTGCGCAGTGCCGCCTCCACATGCTGGGTATTGGGGTCGGATTGAGCGATGTCCTCACCCTGACAATAGAGGCCCTTGTAATGCCCGTCCACGGCGGCATCAAACATATTGGGAATCCGCAGCCCCGGTTCGGCATCCAGTTTGACGCCCCAGGCGCGTTCAAACTGGTTCCGCACTTCAGCATCGGAAATATGCCGGTAGCCGGGCAATTCGTGGGGAAATGAACCCATGTCGCAGGATCCCTGCACATTGTTCTGACCCCGCAGCGGGTTCACGCCAACCCCTTCGCGGCCGAGATTGCCGGTCAACATCGCCAGGTTGGCAATGCCCATCACCATGGTAGATCCCTGGCTGTGCTCAGTGACGCCGAGGCCGTAGTAGATGGCGCCGTTGCCGGCACTGGCGTAAAGACGCGCGGCGGCCCGCAATTGCTGAGGGTCGATACCCGTGACAGCGGCGGTGGCTTCCGGGGCGTGGCGGGGGTCACTGATAAACTCACGCCACTGCTGATAAGCCGGTTGTTCGCAACGCTGGGCAATAAAGCGGGCGTCTTCGAGACCTTCGCTGACAATAACGTGAGCCATGGCATTAATGCAGGCCACGTTGGTCCCGGGGCGCAGTTTTAAATGCTGGGCGGCCCGTACGTGGGGGCTGTGCACTAGGTCGATACGGCGCGGGTCAATCACGATCAGCTGCGCGCCCTCGCGCAGACGTTTTTTAAGCCGCGAAGCGAATACCGGGTGACCATCGGTAGGGTTGGCTCCGATCACCATCACCACATCGACTTTTTCCACCGAGTCGAAAGACTGAGTGCCCGCCGATTCGCCCAGGGTGGTCTTGAGTCCATAACCGGTGGGCGAATGGCAGACGCGGGCGCAGGTATCGACATTGTTATTGCCGAAAGCGGCGCGCACCAGTTTTTGCACCAGATAGGTTTCCTCATTGGTGCAGCGAGACGAGGTGATTCCCCCCACGCTGGTGCGACCGTAACGGGCCTGTATGTCCCGCAAACGGGCAGCGGCGAACGCTATCGCTTCTTGCCAGGAGACTTTGCGCCAGGGTTGTTCGATACTGTCGCGAATCATAGGCGTGGTGATGCGATCGACATGGGTGGCGTAACCAAAGGCGAAGCGCCCTTTGACACAGGCGTGGCCGCGGTTGGCGGCGCCTCCTTTGTAGGGGGTCATGCGCACCACCTGATCGCCTTTAAGCTCCGCCTTAAAGGCGCAGCCGACGCCGCAGTAAGCGCAGGTGGTAACCACACTGTGCTCGGGCTGTCCCTGTTCGACAACCGTATTTTCAATCAACGTGGAGGTGGGACAGGCTTTGACGCAGGCACCGCAGGAAACACATTCTGAATCCATAAACGGTTGATCCTGCCCGGCGGCTATCTTCGATGCGAAACCGCGGCCATCCACCGTCAATGCGAAAGTACCCTGAACCTCTTCGCAGGCGCGGACACAGCGCGAGCAAACGATGCATTTGCTGGGATCAAAAGTGAAGTACGGGTTGGAGGTATCTTTTTCCGCGTTTAAGTGATTTTCTCCACTGTACCCATAGCGCACCTCTCGCAGGCCGACAGCGCCGGCCATATCCTGCAGTTCGCAGTCACCGTTACTGGGGCAGGTCAGGCAGTCGAGGGGATGATCCGAGATGTAGAGTTCCATTACATTGCGGCGCAGCCCCGCCAATCGCCCCGATTGTGTGCGTACTTCCATGCCCGCTTCCACCGAGGTGGTGCAGGAGGCGGGGTATCCTTTGCGGCCTTTGATTTCCACCAGGCACAGGCGGCAGGAGCCAAAGGCTTGCAGGTTGTCGGTGGCGCAGAGTTTGGGAATGTTGATTCCGGCTTCAGCCGCGGCTCGCAGCACCGAGGTACCTTTGGGCACCACCACTTCCCGGCCGTCAATGGTCAGCGCTACCGGTTCCAGGCGCGCATCGTCGACAGTGATTTCAGGCGTGCCATAGTCTTTATCGTAAAAGTCGGTATCAACTTTAGGATCATAATAGTTCAACATATCGATCGCCCCTCCGGCGGCGCTTTTGCCACCTTAATCTTTTCTCGGATAAGTCTATGTTCCGGAATGTGTGCCCGCAGCCTTATCAAAATCCTCTCTAAAATCTTTCAGCGCGCTGAGTACCGGTATCGGTGTCATGCCGCCCATGGCGCACAGAGAGCCTTTGTCCATGGTGTCGCAAAGATCGCGTAGCAATTCAATATTATCCTCCTGCAACTGCGACTGTGCTGGACTGTGGAGTATGCGATCGATCACTTCCACACCGCGGATCGAACCGATACGGCAGGGGGTGCACTTGCCACAGGATTCAATGACACAAAACTCCATTGCGTAACGGGCCTGTTCAGCCATATCCACGCTATCATCAAAGACAACCACGCCGCCGTGACCCAGCATCGCCCCAGTAGCGCTGAATGCTTCATAGTCCAGCGGCGTATCCCACTGCGACTCGGGCAGATAGGCACCCAGCGGTCCCCCCACCTGAACGGCGCGCATAGCTCTTCCGCTGCGGCTGCCACCGCCAAAATCTTCCAGCAGTTCCCGCAAAGTGACGCCAAACGCCACCTCAACCAATCCACCCCGGCGAATATTTCCCGCCAGTTGCAGCGGCAAGGTCCCACGTGAACGCCCGAGGCCGTAGTCGTGGTAAAAGTCCCCGCCCCGGGCCAAAATAATGGGTACCGAAGCCAGCGTTATCACATTGTTGACGACAGTTGGCTGCCCGAATAAACCTTTGAGCGCCGGCAGCGGCGGTTTAGCCCGCACCAGTCCGCGCTTGCCTTCCAGGCTTTCCAGTAGCGAGGTTTCTTCGCCGCAGATATAGGCTCCGGCCCCCAGGCGAACCTGCAGCTCAAAGCGTCGTCCGCTACCCTGAATATCGTCTCCGAGGTAACCCGCCGCCTTCGCTTTGGCAATCGCTGTGTTTAGAATTTGATGTGCCTGGGGATATTCCTCGCGCAGGTAGATAAAACCCTGGGTCGCACCCACCGCGAGGCCCGCGATCAACATGCCTTCAATGAGGCAGAAAGGGTCGCCTTCCATTAGCATGCGATCGGAAAAAGTGCCGGAATCGCCTTCGTCGGCGTTGCAAACAATATATTTTTGCGCGGACTCGGCATCCAGTACCGTCTGCCATTTGATACCGGCGGGAAAGGCCGCACCGCCGCGACCGCGCAGACCGGAACCCTTCACTTCGTCCACTATCGCCTGCGCAGACATCGCCAGTGCCTTATCCAGCCCGGCAAATCCACCTTCGGCACGGAAATCCTCGATCGAAAGCGGGTCAATGACTCCAACCCGTGCAAACGTCAGGCGCTGCTGATGTTTGAGGTAGGGTATTTCTTCTGTCGGTCCCAGATAGAGAGGGTGAGTTCGCAGCGCTGTGGAATTTTGCGGGTTTAACAGCCCGGCCTCGAGTAAAGACTCGACCTGGTCAGGGGTTACAGGCCCGAAGGCCAGGCGCTGACAGTCGTTGGTCCCCTGCTGTTGTACTTCCACTTCCAACAACGGTTCAAGCCAAAACAGACCACGGGAACCGTTGCGAATCAGCGTCATGGTTTCTCCGCGTCGGGTCACTTCGGTCTCGAGCGTCGCGGCTACCGCTTCGGCCCCCAACGCCAACGCGCTGGTGTCACAGGGGAGGAAGATTTTGTTACTCATCAGCGCACCTCCACTGCCACAGTTGTCAGCCTATCGAGCAAGGTATCAAGTTTATCGCTGTCGACCCGCCCATGAATGTCGTCCCCCACTCGAACCGAAGGTGAACAGGCGCAGTTGCCGAGGCAATAGACAGGTTCGAGCGTAATCTCTCCATCCGCCGTTGTCTGGTGATAATCAATGTTCAGACGCCGCTTGGCATGGGCTTCCAACTGCCGGCTGCCCAGTGCCTGGCAAGCTTCGGCACGACAAATCTGCACAATATGCCGGCCCGGTGAGGCAGTGCGAAACAGGGGGTAAAAGCTCACCACGCCATGTACCTCGGCGCGGGACAGGTTGAGGGCGTCAGCAATAACTTCAACACTGTGCGCCGAAATATAGCCTACGGCATTCTGAACCGTGTGGAGTACGGGTAACAGGGCTCCAGGCTGATCGACAAGGGGGTGAATCAGTTCGAGAAGGCGCTCACGGTTCCATTGATTGTTGTTTTTCATCGCATTTCTCTAACTTATCGCGTTTGGCTTTATGGTGATGTTATTTTTTTATAAGCCGTCGCTGTTTCGGTTTAACGTTCAGATTGGTCGCACCGCTTATCGCCTTTGAGTGCGGAGTTCATTCCACGCCGAACAATAGCAGAAAGATGTATGTTAGCAGTGATGAGAAAATTATACACGACGCAAACCGACACGGAACTGTCTCGTTGCACAGCTGTGGTGACAGTGGGTCGTAAAACGGTCCAGCGAATTCTCTTTTCGGGTTCTATTTTAGCTGCAACACCTGCACCACACCTGGCTCAGGAGTCTTGTTTCCGGAGGCAACGTTTTCAGAGGAATGATTGCCGGCAAACACAGTCTGCTGAGCATCGAACTCATAAGGTGCTTTCTCACCGCTGCGATCAATTTGCAGGTGACAGAAATCGAACAACCCGGTGTCCGCCAGTTGCGACGGGGCCACATTTTGCACCGCGGCAAAAATGGACTCTACCCGCGCTGGATGAACCTTCTCCCACGCCATCAACATAGCCTTGATATTTTGCCGCTGCAAATTTTCCTGGGAGCCGCAGAGGTTGCAGGGAATGATGGGAAATTCCAGTCGGGAGGCATAGCGCTTGATATCCTTTTCCCGGCAATAGGCCAGGGGCCGGATCACAATATTGCGCTTGTCGTCGGCCAGCAGTTTCGGTGGCATCGCCGACAATCTCGAGCCGTAGAACATGTTCAGAAACAGGGTTTCAACGATATCGTCTTTGTGGTGGCCGAGAGCGATCTTGGTGGCGCCAATGTCTTCAGCAAAAGAGTAGAGGGTTCCGCGCCTAAGCCGCGAACACAGTCCGCAGGTGGTCTTTCCTTCCGGTATCTTGGATTTTACAATGGAATAGGTATCGCGGTTGATGATGTAGTACTCGATGCCGAGCCGGTTCAGATATTCCGGTAAAACGTGTTCGGGGAATCCCGGCTGTTTCTGGTCGAGATTCACCGCCACCAACTCAAAATTGACCGGGGCGCTCTTTTGCAGGTTCATCAGGATGTTCAGCATAGTGTAGCTGTCGGCACCACCTGAGAGACACACCATGACCCGATCGCCCTCTTCAATCATATTGAAGTCCTTGATCGCCATGCCTGTATTTCTGCGCAGGCGCTTTTGCAGTTTATTGAACTCCAGGCGCTCTTTACGACAATGATTGTTCGTAGGGGGGCAACTCAAATCTGACATTTACTCATATCCTGACAGGTCTAACCTTCCACAGCGTGCAGGCGGTCCAGGTTATTGAGAAAACGTTCCACCCGGGCGATGTGGTCGCTCAATTCAGCGTTTTCCGGGGCCAATTCGTGGGCCTTGCGCCATACGTTCAAGGCTTGTACCAGAAAGCCCTGGCTATAAAGAACCTGGCCCTGTTCGATACCCATCTTCACCCGGCTGTCGATAAGCCGCTGCAGACGCCGGCTCCAGGAGACGACTTCGGTATCATCGACCGGTGCCTTGTCTTTAAGTTCTTCCAGTTTCGCCCTCGCCTCGAGCCACCAGCCGGCGGCTATTAGATCCCGGTACTCCTGTTTTAACTGCTTTAGTGCCCGTTTCTCCTGGTGTTTTAGCTGGCGGCGGGCTTTGACTTTTTCACGGCGGGCCTTCTCTTTGAGATTGCGTTTCGCTCTGGCGATCTGTTGAGCTTTTTTCGCCGCAGCGACTTCCTCGGCGACTCGCTTTGCTTTCTCTTCGTTGCGGGCAATGGTCTCCGCTTCAACTTGCTTTTCCTTGAGTTTCGCCAGCACGGGAACGCGGGAACTATCGGCCATGGTTTCCGCCACATTCAAGCAATCGGCGGAAAGCTCGAAGTTACCCTGCTGTTGCGCTTGTTCGGCACAGTCGATCATATCCCGAACGATGGCGCTGGCCTTGCGCTGGTGGCGGTAGAGCTCCCAACGGTACAAAAGGTTCTCCGGCTGCATTTCCGTGCGCTTTTGCAACAACGCGGTTTGTGTCGGTAATATCTTTCCCTCGATCAGCTTCATCTGGCGATCGATATTGTCGATATACATTTGCCGTTCGCCGAGAAGCTTCTCTCTGGCAACCGTCAGGGTTTTGCTGTTAGGCACCTTTTTCAGGCCGCTGTCGAGTACCTGCAGCGCTTCCACCCAATATTCATCCTGGCGCAGTTCTCGCGACTGCTCGACGCACTTTTCCTCAAAGCGCTCTATTAACGGTCGCAGAGCTCGCCGCCGATTGGCCAGGGCCGTGTATTGCGGATCTTGGGTATCGAGTTCAGTAAGCAATTTTTTCGCTTCCATAAACTCGTGCTGCTTAACCAACTGGTCCACCAGTGCAACCCTGTCGACCCCCTGGGGTAAATGGCTACAGCTTACCACCGCCGCCATTATGTTAGAAAAGATAAAGATTCTGGCAAGCAAGTTCATCGGTATGCTCCAGCGTTTAAAATATCATCGATCATATTATCCATTATGGATTGGTATTTGGCGGCGACGGTCACAATACGGTATGTAGACACCATGACAGACTTGCCCTTAACCTTAACCTGGCGAAATGGCTCTGCAGTGACTCTGTCTTTCAGGTTTGGCTGATGTAGTACTTCTTCACCAACGACAATTTCACCCGGTCCGGCCAACGCACTGATGCGGGAAGCGAGGTTCACCGCGTCTCCCACAACCGTATATTCCATTCGTTCACGAGCGCCAATCATTCCGGCCATCATTTCTCCCGTGTTTATCCCTATACGTACTTCCACTGACTCCTTACCCTCGCGCTGGCGTTGCAGGTTCAAGCGCTCCAGCAAACGCATTATCACAACGGCACAGGCAATGGCGTTAAAACGGTGGTTGGGATTGGCCCGGGGCACACCAAAAATCACCATAGCGCAATCACCGATAAATTTGTCCACCGCACCGAAAAACAGATGTGAACACTGGGTGAAGTGGGAGAAGTATTCATTCAGCATCTCAACCACGGCTTCCGGCTCCAGCTTTTCAGCCTTGGAGGTAAAACCGACAATATCCACAAACAGCACCGAAGCCACCACCCTTTCGCTGCCGAGATCCACCACGGCGGGATCACTGAGCATTTCCTCGGCGACCTCGTTGGACACCAGCCGGGTCAATACACCCTCGACCTGGTTTTTTTCCTGCATATTTTTGGCCATGCGGTTGACCGCCTCGTTGAGGCGACCCAGTTCGTCGTTACGCTGATCGTTAATCCGAACTTGAAAATCGCCCCGCCCCAGCGCATCGGTCGCTTCCACAATACGCTCGATGGGCCGGGCCATACGCCGGCTCATCCAATAAGCCATCAGTATCGCAATGGCCATCATAAGGGCCGTCGCCGCCAGAATGGTTCTCAGAGTCCTCTGAAAACTGCGATTGATATTTGACTGCGAAACGGTAACCAGTGCATACCCCGCGGTTACCTCCTTGAAGCTTACCGGCGCCAAAAAAGAAGCCAGCGCACGCCGTTGTTCACCCGTCACGCCCCACCACTCCCAGAGTCGAAACTGATCGTCGATCGTTCGCCCCTCACGAAGTATCACCTCCAGTGACGGCAAGGGTACCTCGCCCTGCTGAATAAGACTGTCTCCGTCATTTTCAAACAGCGCCGCCCCCTCCACCAGAGAGTCATTGACCAGCTTGGCGGTGAGCACCTGTATTTCAAACTGCTTGTCGGTAAAAACAAAATCGGTGGCTCCGGCGGCGTATTGACTAGCAATAGTGACGCCAAACTCGTTCATTTGCTTGCGCATTAACTGGTCCTGCAACTGTATCACTGCCCATCCCAGAACCCCCATTCCCAGGATAATCACCAGAGAAAAGGCAAGTGCCATTTTATAGGCCAAGGGGATGCGCCTTCTCAACACCAGTCGGCTCAGTCTGCGCCCCAAACCGCGGAAGTGTTTGCCCAGTTTACCCAACAGAAACCCCGAACGAGGCTCCAGCATAGAATTCATCTGCCTGGAAATAACCTTACCCTCAAACAACTAAGTGACATACGTCGAAAACTCATTCAATAAGGCAGCTGCTGTCAATGGCGGCATCTTATCCACAATTCGTATCAAAACCCACCCAACCATTGATTTACACGACGATTATTGCCACTCCGGCGGCAATCACTTGCCGCCGGATCTGTTCCAGAATCAAATTTCCCTCGTTTTTAACCATAGTGAGATACTGGTGCAATATTTGCGTCTTTTACCAGTGTTCCATCAGTAGCGCCACGCATGATGTCGAAAGCGGGGTAACCGGCAACCCTGTATAAAAACTGTATAAGCAATATGTTAATAGTCCTCACTAACAAACAGTAACCCATATTCAGATAATTCAATAAGGACCTGACTCCAATGACTTTGTGGCACACCATTTGGCGCCTTTTTTCTCGTTTTTTAGCCACAAGATGCGCCCGCAAAACCGCGGACAACCTTGATACTATTAACGAAACTGACGCCCCGCTCCCTGCCCCTATTGTGCGAATTTCGCATTGCGCACCGCTATTTGAACTACAAAAGCAACGCCAACTGCTGGAGGTGGTCAGCAATGGGGAAAGCTACCAGAGCTTTATTATCAGCGCCAACGTAATCGACGAGTTACTTATTCTCGACGAATTATTCCCCTTCCCGGCTGAAAACGCCCCCCAACCGGGAGATCAGCTAACCATCAGGCACCATAAAAAGGGTAAGGTACTGAGCTTTACCTCGCCGATACTTGGCATCAATCACAACCAGGGGGCTCTCACTTACACATTGCGGTTGCCTGTCCAGGCCTGCTACCGCCAGCGCCGCCGCTCTCCCAGGGTGTCGTTCAGCCATCGGCCGCCTTTGGCAGTCCACTTACAGTCGCCGCTGCGAAGCCCGTGGTATGCCACAGCCGTCGATCTGTCCTCTGGAGGCATGCGCCTCACAGTCGCAGGTAACATTACCTCTTTACTTAAACGTGATACGGTTCTACCCCAATGTGAGTTTCAATTTAATCCGGAATTTCGTATTCGTTGTCAAGCGGCAGTGAAGGCGTTCCGTTTCGTGCGCAAACCGTACCGCCAGACGCAAATCAGTGTGGCGTTTATCGGTATCGAGCCCCATCACCGTATGCAATTGCAGCAGTATATTGACGCTATGTTGAATTTTTCCGGTAAAGCAGCTTGATTTCAGTCCCAGACTCAGGATACCTTAGTCTTAAAAGACCCCTTCCGCTATACCCATTTTACATACGCATTGGGTATAGTATCCACTAATGTAATCCGGGTAAATCAAATAAGCCGACAATACACCTATGGCCCCCTCTCATACAAAAAGTAGTAGTAACGCTAATACGAACAGTATTGACAGTAGATCCACAGCCGCATTGAGTACGGAACAAATACTCGACATCGACCGCCGCCATATCTGGCATCCTTATACTGCGCTGCCGGCCAATTACCCGTGTTACCCGGTCGTGGGCGCCGAAGGTGTGCACCTGAGACTCGCCGACGGCACCGCGCTAATTGACGGTATGTCATCATGGTGGTGCGCCCTGCATGGATACAACCATCCACACATTAATGCCGCAATCGAAGCCCAGTTGAAAAAAATGTCACACGTCATGTTTGGCGGGCTAACCCACGAACCAGCGGCGCGACTGACCCAGTTGCTGGTTGATATAACACCTGAAAATCTCACTAAGGTCTTTCTCGCCGATTCGGGATCGGTGGCCGTGGAAGTCGCTATAAAAATGGCTTTTCAGTACTGGCAATCCCAGGGGGTAGAGGGCAAAAACCGCTTATTGACGGTGCGCTCGGGCTACCACGGTGATACCTTTGCCGCCATGTCTGTCTGCGACCCGGTGACAGGAATGCATCACTTGTTTAATCAGGTGTTGCCACAACACCTATTCGCCGAAGCGCCTCAGTGTGGCTACTACGAGGAGTGGGACGAACGCCATATCCGTCATTTCACCGACCTGCTTCAACAGCACCACCAACAGGTAGCAGCGGTCATTTTAGAGCCCATTGTTCAGGGTACCGGTGGTATGCGCTTTTATTCCCCTGAATACCTGCGCCGGGTACGGGCATTGTGTGATGAGTACAATGTATTGTTGATCCTCGATGAAATTGCGACCGGCTTCGGCCGCACGGGCAGACTGTTCGGCTGTGAGCACGCCGATGTCAGCCCCGATATTATGTGTCTTGGTAAGGCATTGACAGGCGGTTATATGACCCTGTCTGCCACCCTTTGCAGTGATGCGGTCTGTGCCGCTATCTGCGCAGGCGAGGCAGGCGTGTTCATGCACGGCCCTACGTTTATGGGCAATCCTCTCGCCTGTGCGGCGGCAGTGGCCAGCACAGAGCTTTTGCTGACGTCGTCATGGCAGTCACGTGTGAAAAATATTGAATCACATTTACAACAGTCACTGGCCCCATGTGCGTCGCTGCCGCAGGTGCAAGAGGTTCGTGTACTAGGAGCGATCGGCGTCGTGGAGCTAAAACAGCCGGTCGACATGCCCACCATTCAGCGGGAATTTGTGAAACGCGGAATTTGGGTGCGCCCCTTTGGCAAGCAGGTTTATATAATGCCGCCGTTCATTATTGAAGAAGATGATTTAAATCGATTGACAACGGCATTGGTTGAAGTCATCCGGCTGACGGCATAAACCCGCCTTCTCAATACCCACCGGCTCAACTAACTACCCGGGGTATTGTGGCGGCCATCCGGCGACAGCTGGCCCAGACACGCTGCAAGTCCCCCTCCGGGGCCCGGCCCGGATTATTGAGAAGTTACCCCGGGCCTGACGCGGCGCCTTGATTCGAAAAGCTCGCCCAATGAACTTTTTTAGTCGATTTTAAATTTATTGTTGAACTCGGTAATCGCGAATATTCTTTTCAGTTGGGGATTGGAATTGATGATGCGAATCACACTGCCCCTGTCCTGCCAGTATTTGTCCATTATGGCAAGCATTCCCAGCGTCGAGCTGTCAATATAATGGGTGTGTCTGAAATCGAGCACAAAATCCTTTTTATCACCTTCATCAACTTTTTCGTAAGCCTTGCGAAAATCTTCGGCGCAATTGAAGTCAAACCTGTTTCCCAGTGTAATCGTGATCTCATTAGTACCGGATTTATTCGTTACAATTGCCATAATCTGCCTCGAGAACCAATTGCCTTATTCAAATCCCCTATCCCGAAAGGTTGATTCGATCGTCGTCCGGAAAGCTGGCCACTATTGTGCCAACTACTATCTATACCTAAATCTCAAATACTTTGGGTATATTCAAAGATTACCATCTTTCACGAGTATAGCCGCTTCGATTAAGGGCCGTGCACCCGGCAAGTTTCATTGTTCTGTCTATCAACCCTGAGGGCGAATGCCTACGGCATGTCGCAGTTTTTGCATCAGAGGTTGACTGTATGCGCGGGCTTTTTCCGCCCCCTGCTGTAACACGGACTCTATGTGCCCGGGGTTGTCGAGCAGTTCGTAGTAACGTTCACGCGCCGCGGATAACTGGCCGTCGATCAGTTCAAACAGCTGCTTTTTCGCATCGCCCCAGGCAATTCCCCGGGAAAATTCTTCGCGCATCGCGGCGGTCTGCGCCGGTGTTGCAAACGCCTGCCAGATATCAAACACCGCCGAAGAATCCGCATCCTTCGGTTCTCCGGGTTCCAACAGATTGGTTTTGATTTTATTGATATGCTTGCGCAACTGTTTTTGCTGAAGAAACAGCGGAATGGTATTGCCGTAACTTTTACTCATTTTGCGACCGTCCAACCCCGGTAAAACAGCGACATGTTCATCGACCACCGCTTCCGGTAGCGTAAAGTATTTGCTGTAATGATGATTGAAACGGGCGGCGATATCGCGCGCCATTTCAACGTGCTGAATCTGATCTTTTCCCACCGGAACCTGACTGGCGTTGAACATAAGAATATCCGCCGCCATCAGTATAGGGTAGCTGTAAAGCCCCATGGTAATACCGTAATCCGGGTCCTCGCCTGCAGCCTGGTTGGCCGCGACCGCAGCTTTGTAGGCATGGGCACGATTCATCAGCCCTTTGGCCGACATACAGGTTAACAGCCAGGTAAGCTCGGGGATTTCCGCTATGTCGGATTGGCGGTAGAAAATCACATTGTCGGTATTGAGTCCGAGTGCCAGCCAGGTGGCGGCAATTTCCCGGGTGGACCTGTGCACCATAGCGGGATCCTGGCACTTGATAAGCGCATGCAAATCCGCCAGAAAGTAAAAGGAGAGTGTGTCGTCGCGCTGACTGGCCGCAATGGCTGGACGAATAGCACCGACATAATTCCCCAAGTGAGGAGTACCGGTTGTAGTAATACCGGTCAATACCCGTTGTTTGTTCATATCACGTTTTTAGATAACCGTTGTTTTTTAATACGTAAAGTACGACATAGGTAATTTCTCAATAACCCGGTGTAGGCACAATGACCCGGGTGATTGAGAAATTTCCGACTTATCATACAGCGAACCGACATTTGAAACACCTGCCGTATCAGGCTAGTCACGCTTGGTGAAGCGGGCCTGTCAGAAGTGTATACGCAAAGCGGTTAAGTGCGGCAAAAAGGCGCAGCTATCCGGCCAAACGCTTTTTATAAACCCGCAATACATCGTAAAGACTATAGGCGTCACGGGTTCCCGCCAGTTCCCGCACGGAATGCATAGCAAAGGTCGGAACCCCCACGTCCAGCGTTTTAACACCGATTTCAGCCGCAGTGATCGGCCCGATAGTACTACCGCAGGCCATATCCGCACGAGAGACAAATGCCTGTACAGGCACTTCTGCATATTTACACAAATGCCTGAATAAAGCACTGGTTTCGCTGTTTGTGGCATAGCGCTGATTGGCATTGACCTTAATCACCGGACCTCGATTCAACAGCGGACCATGGTTGTCATCGTGTCTATCGCTGTAATTGGGATGGATGCCGTGGGCATTGTCGGCCGAGATCATCATTGACCTGTCGAGGGTTCTGCTGCGAGCCTCTGTATCAGGAATAACCCGCTCGATAAACGTTTTCAACATAGGTCCCTGAGCGCCACACGCCGACGCACTGCCCACTTCCTCGTGATCATTGCACACCAACAGGCTCGATGTCTGATCATCTGCGGCCAGCAGCGCCTGCAACCCCACATAACAACTCAATAAGTTGTCAAGACGAGCGCTGGCAATAAATTCTTGCTTTAGCCCCACCAGAGCCGGTGACTGGGTGTCGTAAAAACAAAGTTCATAGTCCAAAATTGATTCAGGCGCACACCGGCCGGCCAGCTGTTGTTGAAGCTGCTCCAACAAAAGCGCGCGAAAATCCTGTTTGTTCTCCGCACCCAGCTGTTGTGTGAGTATAGGAACAATATGCTTTTGCGGATTAATGCTGCGATTGTTGTTGACTTCGCGGTCCAGGTGAATAGCCAGGCTGGGAATGACGGCAATGGGACGGGCAAAATCGATCAACTCACTTTTAAGTACTCCGTCACCGTTGAGATAAGCCACTTTCCCAGCCAGCGAAAGATCGCGATCGAACCAGGGGTTGAGCAGAACACCGCCATAAACTTCAACGCCCAACTGAAAATAACCGTGTTGGTAGACTTCCGGGTGAGCTTTGACTTTTAGACAGGGGCTGTCGGTATGGGCACCGGACATGCGTATACCGGACTCCGCCAGCGCCTTACGGCCATAGATAAAAGCGATAATTGAAGAATCGTTGCGGGTAACATAGTAGCGTCCACCAGGCTCGAGGCTCCAGACTTGTCCCTCATCCAGACAGGCAAATCCGGCCCGCTGTAATTGTGCCGCCATTTCTGCCACTGCATGAAACGGCGTGGGCGATGCCTGCAGAAACGATAATAAGCCCTGATTAAACTCATCGAATTTCATAATTCAAGATCCGGCATTGGCGAAATTTTTTAAGCGCGCCAGCAGGCTGGAGGTATCCCAGCGCCGACCACCCATTGATTGCACATCGGCATAGAATTGGTCGACAAGTGAGGTAACCGGTACGCTTGTGCCGTTATTTCGCGCCTCCTGCAGTACAATGGCCAGATCTTTTCTCATCCAGTCGACTGCAAACCCGTGCTCATATTCGCCCGCTAACATCGTTTTGTGACGATTTTCCATTTGCCAGGACTGTGCAGCCCCTTTGGAAATCACATCGATAACGCGCTGGGCGTCCAACCCCGACGCTTCGGCAAAGTGTAACCCTTCGGCCAGACTCTGTACCAATCCGGCAATACAAATCTGGTTGACCATTTTACACAATTGTCCACTACCGCTGGGCCCCAGCAAAGTGACAGCTCTTGCATAACTGTTGATAGCGGCTTCAACCCGCTCGAAAACCGCTCTTTCACCACCGACCATTACCGTAAGTACGCCATTTTCCGCGCCGGCCTGACCTCCGGATACCGGGGCGTCGAGGAACTCACACTGAAAAGAGCGGGCCGCGGATTGCAATTCTCTGGCAACCTGTGCGGAAGCGGTCGTATGGTCGACAAAAACTGCCCCTTCCCGCATCCCCTCAAAGGCCCCCGCCCCGCCCAGGGTGACTTCACGTATGTCATTGTCATCACCGACGCAGGCAAATACGATTCCTGCGTTTTGTACGGCTTGCTTCGGCGTTTTGGCTGACGTCCCCCCAAACTCATCAACCCAACGTTGGGCTTTTGCCGCCGTGCGGTTGTAGACAGTTACCTGATAACCCGATTTGGCTAAATGTCCCGCCATGGGGTAACCCATAACACCCAGACCTAAAAATGCTACCTGTTTTTCCATTGCCTATATCCTGTCATAGCGTTTCACCGTGTTATGCGCACGACTCTCAGGACCTGCGCAGAAATAACTTACCACGATCCCGCTCAAATTATCATCCACGCCAGAATCGCGCCCAAAAGCAGTCGATAAATCACAAAGGGCATCATTCCAATGCGGTTGATATAGCTTAGAAAATAATGGATACACAGGTAGGCGCTGATGGCCGATAAAAGCACTCCCAGCCCCATGCTGCGCCAATCAGTCGCTTGGTTTTCCAGTAACCCCAAAGACAGGTAACCGCCACTGAGAATGATGATTGGAATCGATAACAGAAATGAAAACCGCGCAGCGTCTTCCCTTTGTAAACCCAGCAACAGAGCCACGGTAATTGTTATTCCTGAACGCGAAGTTCCCGGTATCAGGGCCAGGGCTTGGGCGCATCCGATAATAAGCACCAAAGGGAAAGTCAAATCTTTCAATTGCAGCGTACGGCGACCGACTCTGTCCGCAACGCCCAGCAACACGCCAAACACCGTGGTTGTAACCACAATAACCTGAATGGAGCGTAAATAGGTTTCGATAAAATCGTTAAACAGCAATCCCGCCAACCCCGCAGGCACTGTGCCTATAATAATGTACCAGCCCAGGCGACTTTGTTCTGTCGACCGCCGCTGTGTCAGACTCAGAATCCAAGCTGTTACCAAGTTGGCTATATCGCGGCGGAAGTAGCCCAGCACTGCGATCAAAGACCCCAGGTGCACGGCTACATCGAACGCCAGCCCCTGATCGGGCCAATTGAGTAGTTCTTTCGGTAATATTAAATGGGCAGAACTGGAAATCGGTAAAAACTCAGTAAGTCCCTGGATCAAAGCAAGCACAATCACCTGAATCAGATCCATTTTTTCGCTACTCCCAACTTTGGTCACTCCCAACAATAAGGGCGTTTTTGTTAATTATGGCTGCCGTTGACGTTGGCGCTTTTGCCACGTAATTTCATCGCGTATGTACACCGGTTCGGCATCCTGGGCGGAAATACCCTCTCCAGCAGTAAAGCGTTCCGCGGCGATATACGCCAAATCCAGGGCGTGAGACCTGCACTCGGGGAAAGTAGCCACAGGCATTAGCGACTGCAGCGATTGGTAGCTCCAGCCCTGCCCCACGCCGACAACGGGATTTTTGATCGCGCTGAGTTCGGGATGCTTGAACATTTCGCCCGGGGAATTGACATATTCATTGCCAAGCTCTACTACGTTTTTACCCTCTTTGGCGAACAAACCCCAATAAATTTGACCCATCCGGGCATCCAAGGCTGCCATTATTGGGTTGGTCTGAGTCAATTTTAGTAACCTTATCGCACTCAGTGCCGTTGTTTTGAGGGTTGAAACGGGAATCAACGGCAAATCGGCAGCAAATGCCAGCCCCTGAACCATACTTAGACAAATTCGCAGCCCGGTAAATGATCCCGGCCCTCGACCAAAAGCTATAGCATCTAAATCCCGCAACCCTATCTGATGCTGAGAAAGCATTTCATCGACCATGGGTAATACACGTCGAGTATGGTCTCGTGGAATATCGACAAAATTCTCTTCAATTTCGCCGTCATAATTGAGCGCCACTGAACAAACATCAGTCGAAGTATCCAGTGCCAATATTTTACTCATTAGGAAAAACCAAACGCCGTTGATGAAACAAAAACCCCCGGGGAACGCAACTTCCCTGGGGGATAAATTCACATCTGAATCCAAAAGCTGATTATTAACCCTATCGTTGCATAGGGTAAGCTATGCTCCGGTTAGAAAAATTTGTGCGCGCCCCTGAAAATACCGCTCTAAAAGGTCCTGAGCTCAAAAATTTATGCAACAATAGGGTTAAGCCTATGTGTTTTACCTATTTTTGGCGGGGCGACCACGGCCACGTCGTTTAGTCCTTTGAGCGGCTGGATTAGCGACTGCAGCTTTACCGCTGGAGGCTTTTCTCGGGGTTGCTTTTCTCGCAGCCGCTTTTGCCCTCGCGGCGGCCTTCTTTTCAGCCGCTTTTGCCTTGGCAGCGGCTTTTTTAGCGGCGGCCTTGGCCTTGGCGGCGGCTTTTTTCTCGGCAGCCTTTGCCTTGGCGGCGGCTTTTTTCTCTGCGGCTTTTGCCTTGGCAGCAGCTTTTTTCTCAGCCACCTTTGCTTTGGTCGCGGCTTTTTTCTCTAATGCCGCCATTTTCGCCTTGGCTTTCTTCTTAGCAGCCTTATACTTGGCGGCGGCTTTTTTCTCTGACGACTTCAGTTTTTTGAGGTCCGCCGCAGCGCGTTTCTTCTTCCATTTAGCTTCAAATGCCTTGACGGCTTTCGCGAACTCCGCTTCTGCTTTGGCGGCAAGTTCAGTTTTCAGTTTGCTGACACGTTCCTTGGCCGCGCTTTCGGCCGCTTCCATTGCTTCTAAAGCCTTGGCATTGCGCAGGGTAAGTTTGGCGTTTGCCGCTTTGCTGCGCAATGCTTTGACTTTACCTGCCAGCTTACTGACAGCATTGCCCGCGGCTTTAGCAGCACGTCTATCCGTCGCCGTTTTAGATTTTGCAGCCTTATTTTTCGCAGTAGAAGCTTTTTTGCGGGCATCGCTTAAATCTTTAGACTGAGACTGAAGCTCACTTTGGAGACTTTCCAGGGCTGCCTGCGCCTTTTCCAATGCTGGAGAGGCACTGCTGGCAACTGCGGTTTTGGTCTTTTTGGTTTTCGGACGTAGTTCTTTTTCTGGGGAGCGGTGATTTTCACGTTGTGGTCGGGAATCGACTACTTTATTCGATACCGCAAGTTGTTGCAGCCGTAAATTTCTGTTGACATCTGTGC
>JARROD010000019.1:0-19972 GCA_037384225.1 Exilibacterium sp. | reverse complement strand
TGCCCCAATGTGCACACCTGTTTGGTGGTTGAGCGCACCCGCGGCACTATCGACTGGACCGAGGGCCGGGATATCTGGTACCACGAGGCCACTGAGGCGGCGGAGCCGGAATGCGCGCCCGAACTCATGGACGCCGAAGACCCTCTGTTTATTCTCTATACATCGGGATCCACTGGAAAGCCGAAAGGTGTACTGCACACAACGGGTGGTTATCTGTTGCAGGCGGCAATGACGCACAAGTATGTATTCGATTACCACGAGGGTGATATTTTCTGGTGTACCGCCGATGTCGGTTGGGTTACCGGCCACACCTATATTGTCTACGGCCCCCTGGCCAACGGCGCGATTACACTGATGTTTGAGGGGGTTCCCACCTACCCTTCGGTGTCGCGCTGGTGGGATGTGGTGGATAAACACGGCGTGAATATTTTCTATACGGCGCCAACCGCTATTCGCGCGCTGATGGGTGCCGGCGATGAGCCGGTAACACGCACGGCGAGAACATCGCTGAAACTGCTTGGCACCGTCGGCGAGCCGATCAACCCCGAAGCCTGGGAGTGGTACTATAAAGTGGTTGGTGACAGTCGTTGCCCGATCGTCGATACCTGGTGGCAGACGGAAACCGGCGCCCACATGTTGACACCATTGCCGGGTGCTGTTGCCTTGAAACCGGGTTCGGCAACCCTGCCCTTTTTTGGCATTGAACCGGTTCTGCTCGATGATCAAGGGCAGGAAATCGAAGGCCCCGGTGCCGGTGTTCTGGCGATCAAAGCGGCCTGGCCGAGCCAGATCCGCACCGTCTACGGGGATCACCAGCGCTGTATCGATACCTATTACAAAGCCTTTCCGGGCTATTACTTTACCGGTGACGGCGCGCGCCGCGACGAAGACGGCTACTATTGGATTACCGGCCGCGTTGACGACGTGCTTAACGTCAGCGGCCACCGCATGGGCACAGCGGAAGTGGAAAGTGCGCTGGTGCTGCACGAGAAAGTCGCGGAAGCGGCGGTGGTGGGCTATCCCCACGATATCAAGGGGCAGGGTATTTATTGCTATGTGACTTTGATGGCGGGCGTCAGTGCGGACGAGGCGTTGAAAAAGGAACTGGTGGATCTGTGCGTGAAAGAGATAGGCCCCATCGCCAAACCGGATAAGATTCAGTGGGCACCGAGTCTGCCGAAAACCCGCTCAGGGAAAATCATGCGTCGGATTCTGCGCAAGGTGGCCGCCAATGAACTCGACAACCTGGGAGATACATCGACCCTGGCCGATCCCTCGGTAGTGGAACATTTGATTGACAACAGGTTGAACCGGTGACGGTTTTGACCTGTGAGGTTGTTTAAAATTGTCCTTGTCTTGACATTCCATGTCGTGAAAAGGGCAAGAGGCTAAGAGGTTGTGTTGTGTCTGGTAAAAATGGGTCTGGCGCAATTGGTGCTAATGAATTTGAATCCGTTGAAGTTGAAGTTGAAGTGGACGACGATTTGTTTCGAAGCCTTGTGGGCGACGTCAAGCCGATCAAAACCGACAAACGCGTCGATCTCAACCCTAAGTTTGCCAGTCGGGAAACGCCGGGCCTGCACGAGCGTCGCCGCGCCGCACAGTTGGAGTTACCGGTCGATAAAAACAACCTGTCGGGAGAGTTTATCGAACCGGTACGACCCGATGATGAGCTGAGTTTTCAGCGCCCGGGCGTGCAACATGGTGTGTTTCGCAACCTGCGTCTGGCCAAATACCGCATCGATGCACGCCTGGACCTTCACCGCCTGTCGGTGGAACAGGCTCGGGTGGCGGTATATCAATTTCTCAACGACTGTGTCGAGCACGATATTCGCTGTGTGCTGATTACTCACGGCAAGGGTGAGGATCGGCAACCGCAGCCGGCACTGTTGAAAAGCTGCGTTGCCCACTGGTTGCCGCAATTGAGACAGGTTCTGGCTTTTCATTCCGCGCAAAAGCGGCACGGAGGCGTGGGAGCCACCTACGTTCTACTGCGTAAGAGTGAGCGCAAGCGGCAGGATAATCGCGAACGCTATGCCAGTAGGCGGAAATAAGCTGTCGGTCATCGCGAGTGAGTGTTTGCCAACTTGCGCCGGCGTTTTTTCTCTGTAATATCTCCCCGATAGTCAAGCGGTGTAATAAGAGAAGGCGGCTCACGGGGGAGGCAGTTATATGTCCAATAGTATCTTAATGGATACGGTTGCCGAGTTTGTGTCTGTCACAGGTGGGACCGATTCGAGGCTTAATGATAATTCGTTAACCGCCAGGCGCCGCGCCTACCAGGTGCTTACCGAAGTAGAATTGATCGATCTGATTGTCAATCGAAACTCTCGTTACAATCCGCGCCACAATCCGCGCCACAACCCGCGCACAATGCTGGCGCAGGAACCCTACTCCAGTAGTGCTTTTATTTTACAGACCGCCGCCCACAACCAGTTGATTCACGAAAACATTCCCCCCGGAAGCTACGTGATGATCGACCCGCTGGCGGAGGTCGATGACAACAGCATTATGGCCTTTGCACTGCCGCAGCAAAATACCGTGGCGCTGGGCATACGCGACAGCAGTTGGGAGGGGTATTTCATCTCTTTCGGCGGCCGCGCGGTGCACATTACCGACAAACGTTGTGTGCCCCTGTGGTCGGGCGTCGCGGTGGTCGGCTTTGAGCTGTAGTCTCAGATCGCGAACCGGTTCAGCGGGCCAGCATTGCCTGTGCGACCTTTGAGCCTGAGGTCCTGGAAAGGGCCTTACAGATAAAGCTGCCGGCGGCCACCAACGGCTCCAGGTCGATCCCGTGTTCGATCCCGAGTCCGTTGAGCATATACACCACGTCCTCTGTCGCTACATTGCCAGAGGCTCCCACCGCATAGGGGCAACCGCCGAGGCCGGATACCGAAGAATCGATTACCTCAATCCCCACCTGCAGTGAGGCGAGAATGTTCGCCAGCGCCTGACCGTAGGTATCGTGGAGGTGCACAGCGAGTTTTTGCACCGGCACTTTTTCCATAACCGTTTTCAGCATTTTCTGTATTTTCCCCGGCGTGCCGACACCGACAGTATCGCCCAGGGAAATTTCATAACAGCCCATGGCTTCCAGTTGCGCGGCCACGTCGGCGACTTTTCCCGGCGCTACATCGCCTTCGTAGGGGCAGCCGGCAACACAGGACACATAGCCCCGCACCGGCAGTCCATTGTGCTGGGCGGCATTCATGATCGGTTCAAACCGCGTCAGGCTTTCGGCGATGGAGCAGTTAATATTTTTCTGACTGAAGGCCTCCGACGCCGAGGCGAATATGGCGACTTCGTTGACGCTGGCTTCCAGAGCGCGTTCAAAACCTTTCAGGTTGGGGGTAAGGGCGACGTAGGTTACATCCGGGTTGCGGAGAATCTGACGGAAGACCTTATCACTGTCGGCCATCTGTGGAACCCGTTGAGGATTGACGAAACTGCCGGCTTCGATATACCTCAGACCGGCCCCCCCGAGTTTTTCTATCAATGCCACCTTGGTCTGGGTGGTGATGTGATGTTTTTCATTTTGCAGTCCGTCGCGGGGGCCAACTTCAACGATGCGGACTCTTTTCGGCAGATTTTCCATTGGTTTTTTACCTTATTCGGCGTCTGCAATAAAATTTACCAGCGGCGCGCCGCCATCGACCAGATCTCCAGGGCGATAGAAAAACTCGACAATTTCACCGTCGGCAGGTGCTCGGATAGTATGTTCCATCTTCATCGCCTCCATTACCAGCAGAGCGTCGTCTTTTGAGACCCGGCTAGCAGGTTGAACAAGAAGCGCGACAATTGTGCCGTGCATAGGAGCGGCTAAGCCATTATTTTCCGCGCTGTTGCTGTCATCGCCACAGTCCGGCAGCACCCGTTTCAGTTGCAGTGCCCGGTCCTGCGTGTAGAGGCTGAAACAATCGTCGTGCTCGGCCACGGTGGCGCGCCGTTGGTAACCGTCGATATTCGCCCGCAGTTTGTTGCCCTCGAGCTGTCCTTCGGCGTGAACACTATGCCCGGCGCAGCTTATCCGGTAGCGATTGGTGACGCTATTGGTCAGCTGTTCTACGGCAATGGCATGGTGCTGTTCGTGCAGCGCCAGCGTAAAGTGGTGAACCCTGGATTCGTTTAAGCGCCAGGCATTGGTCAAATGCCAGGGCGACCAGGGGTCGTCGGTGACGCTGGCCTGACGTTCAGCACGGCGGGCTTGTTCCAGCACCAGGTAGAGTGCCGCCAGGGGCAAATCTGCGGAAACTTCTGTGGTGCTGTCGTGAAATATAGCCGCATGATGCTTGTCGATAAATCCGGTGTCGAGCTCGGCGTTGCGAAACGGCGCGCTGGTAACCAGGTTGTAGAGAAAATCGATGTTGGTGGTAACACCGCTGATACGGTACTCCTGCAGCGCGTTGGCCAGGCGTTGCAGGGCCTGGTCCCGGTTCCGGTCCCAGACTATCAGTTTGGCAATCATCGGATCGTAGTAAGGGCTGACCTGATCGCCTTGGCGCACACCTGTGTCAATGCGCACATGCTCACCGGTCACTGGTGTCTCTAAAAATGTCAGCGTGCCGGTGGCGGGCAGGAAGTCATGTTCCGGATCTTCAGCGTAAATACGCGCTTCGAAGGCGTGGCCCTGGATACTGAGCTGGTCTTGGCTCACCGGCAGGGGCTCGCCGTCGGCCACGCGGATTTGCCATTCGACCAGGTCCTGGCCGGTAATCATTTCTGTCACCGGGTGCTCCACCTGCAGCCGGGTATTCATTTCCATAAAGTAAAAACAGCCATCCTGGTCGAGCAAAAACTCCACCGTGCCGGCGCCTTGGTAGGCGATGGCTTGAGCGGCCCGTACCGCCGCTTGTCCCATGTCCGCACGCAGCTGCGGTGTGATGCCCGGTGCCGGCGCCTCTTCGAGAACTTTTTGGTGGCGACGCTGTACAGAACAGTCGCGTTCGAACAGATAGACGGCGTTGCCGAATTCATCGCAAAACACCTGAACTTCCACATGGCGGGGTTGCGACAAGTATTTTTCCACCAGCATGGTGTCGTCGCCGAAACCGTTGCGGGCCTCGCGTTTGGCCGCCGCCAGCGCCTGATCGAATTGTTCCTGCTCCCAGACCTGGCGCATGCCTTTGCCGCCCCCGCCGGCGGCGGCTTTTAACAGTACCGGGTAGCCGATGCTGTCGGACATCTGCTTTAAGTGTGCCGGCGCCTGATTTTCACCGTGGTAACCGGGCACCAGGGGAACGCCAGCGTCGTCCATAATCCCCTTGGCGGCGGATTTAGATCCCATGGCTTCAATGGCCTCGGCGGGGGGGCCGATAAAAACCAGACCCTTGTCTTTGCAGGCGCGGCAGAAGCCGGCGTTTTCCGATAAAAAACCATAGCCGGGGTGAATAGCGTCGGCGCCGGTTTGTCCGGCGGCGTCGATAATGCGTTCGGCCAGCAGGTAGGAGTCCCGCGAGGGTGAGGCGCCGATATGCACAGCCTCGTCGGCCATATCCACATGTAGGGCGTCGCGGTCGGCATCGGAGTAGACCGCTACAGAGCGAATGCCCAGTTTGCGCAGGGTACGAATAATTCGGCAGGCAATCTCCCCGCGATTGGCGATAAGAACTTTATTGAACATATTTTTGCGTTCCGCGATCAGTCATTAGTGGGTCTTGCGCACGCCAGGTTATTGGCGATCTTATTCACTGGTATCTTTCCCGGCCTGATTGTGGGTGGCTTCAGGGAGGAAGTTGGGTCGGCGCTTTTCCAGAAAAGCATTGAGCCCTTCCTGCCCCAGTGCAGATACACGGATAGCGGCGATGCGCTCGCAGGTATCGTGGATCAGATCCTCGGAAATCTCCCGGCCAGCGACATCGAATACCAATTGTTTCGCGCCGCTCACGGCTTCGGGGCTGTTGCCGAGCAGGGCGTCGATCCAGTCGTTAACGGTCGCGTCCAGGTCCTCGTCCTCTACTACGCGGCTCACCAAGCCGAGTTGGCGCGCCGTCTCGGCATTGAATTTTTCGGCGCTAATAAAATAACGCCGCGCGGCCCGCTGGCCGATAGCATTGATAACGTAGGGGCTGATAGTGGCCGGTAGCAGGCCGATTTTGACCTCGCTGAGGCTGAAGCTGGCGCGGGTGCTGGCAGCGGCCATATCACAACAGCTCACCAGCCCCACGGCGCCGCCAAAAGCCGCCCCCTGCACGCGGGCGATCGTGGGTTTGGGCAGAAAATTGAGGGTTTTCAACATCTGCGCCAGGGTGTCGGCATCGCGCAGGTTTTCCGCGTAGGAGTAATTCGCCATTCGCTGCATCCAGCCCAAATCGGCGCCTGCGGAAAAGCTTTTACCCTCGGCGGCCAGCACCACTACCCGCACGGCGGAATCGCTGCCCAGCTGCTCGAAGGCGTCCTTGAGCGCGGAAATCATATGGTCGTCAAAGGCATTGTGTTTCTGTGGTCGCCGCAGCGTCACTGTGGCCACGCCGCGAGGATCGATACTGATGGCTACACTTGTTTCACTCATGGGGCGCTCCCTTGGCTTACATTCTGAATACGCCAAACCGGCTGGCGTCTATGGATTTGTTCAAACTGGCGGATATCGACAAACCCAGTACCATGCGGGTTTCGGCCGGGTCTATCACACCATCGTCCCAGAGCCGGGCCGAGGCGTAATAGGGATGCCCCTGGTGTTCATAGTTATCGATAACCGGCTGCTTGAAGCGGGTTTCGTCCTCGCGGCTCCAGGATTCGCCGCGCTTTTCGAACTGATCTCGCTTGACCTGTGCCAGCACCCCGGCCGCCTGCTCGCCGCCCATGACCGAGATGCGGGCATTGGGCCACATAAACAAAAAACGCGGGTCATAGGCGCGGCCGCACATGCCGTAGTTGCCTGCGCCGAAAGAACCGCCGATGAGGATGGTGAATTTAGGTACCTGGGCACAGGCAACGGCAGTCACCATTTTGGCGCCGTGTTTGGCGATTCCCTCGGCTTCGTATTTGCTGCCGACCATAAACCCGGTGATATTTTGCAGGAATACCAGGGGGATTTTGCGTTGCGCGCACAACTCAATAAAGTGCGCGCCTTTTTGCGCCGACTCGCCAAACAAAATGCCGTTGTTGGCGACTATACCCACCGGGTAGCCAAAAATCCGCGCGAAGCCACACACCAGGGTGGTGCCGAACAGGGATTTGAATTCATCGAACTCCGAGGCGTCCACGATGCGAGTAATCACTTCGTGTACATCGTAAGGTTTGCGTGGGTCCTTGGGAATAATACCGTAGATTTCCCCAGGGTTGTAAAGCGGTTCTCTGGGCGCGACGATATCGCAGTCGAGCGACTTCAGGCGGTTTAACCGTGCCACGGCCCGGCGTGCCAACTGCAGCGCGTGGGCATCGTTTTGCGCGTAGTGGTCGGCTACCCCCGAGGTGCGGCAGTGTACATCGGCGCCACCCAGCTCCTCGGCGCTGACAATTTCGCCAGTCGCGGCTTTTACCAGCGGTGGCCCGCCGAGAAAAATGGTGCCCTGCTGGCGCACGATGATGGACTCGTCGGCCATGGCCGGCACATAGGCGCCGCCGGCGGTACAGGACCCCATGACCACCGCGATCTGGGGAATATTCAGTGCCGACATGTTGGCCTGGTTGAAAAAAATGCGGCCAAAGTGTTCGCGGTCGGGGAATACTTCATCCTGGCGTGGCAAATTGGCGCCGCCGGAGTCCACCAGGTATATACAGGGGAGGTGGTTTTGCTCGGCGATGGCCTGGGCCCGCAGATGCTTTTTAACCGTCAGGGGATAGTAGGTACCGCCTTTCACGGTGGCGTCGTTGGCGACAATCATGCACTCGCGCCCGGCCACCCGGCCGATACCGGTAATAATGCCGGCGGCGGGTACAGAGTCATCGTAAACGTCCCAGGCGGCAAACTGGGATAGCTCCAGAAACGCCGAGCCGGGGTCCAGCAGTTCATTGACGCGCTCCCGGGGCAGTAGCTTGCCGCGGTCCAGGTGGCGCTTTTGCGATTCGCGGCCGCCGCCCTGTTTGATCTGCTCGAGTTTGCCGCGCAGGTCGTCGACCTGGGTTTGCATGGCGCGACTGTTTTCCGCAAACTCATTGCTCTTGGTATTGATTTTGGTGGTTATCGTATTCATCCGGCTGCCTGCTATCGGGTTTCGTTAAACAGCTCGCGGCCGATCAGCATGCGGCGGATCTCCGAGGTGCCGGCGCCGATTTCGTAGAGCTTGGCATCGCGCAGCAGACGCCCGGCGGGGAACTCGTTGATATAGCCGTTGCCGCCCAGAATCTGGATCGTCTGCAGTGCCATCTGGGTCGCTTTCTCGGCGGTGAACAGAATCACGGCGGCGGCGTCTTTGCGGCTTTCGCGACCGCTGTCGCAGGCTTTGGCGACGGCGTAGAGGTAGGCGCGCGAGGCGTTGAGATCGGCGTACATATCCGCCACCTTGCCCTGGATCAGTTGAAACTCGCCGATGCTCTGGCCGAACTGCTTACGGTCGTGGATATAGGGAACAATCAGGTCCATACAGGCCTGCATGATGCCCACCGGGCCGCCGGAGAGCACGGTGCGCTCGAAGTCCAGACCGCTCATCAGCACTTTTACACCCCGGTTCTCTTCACCGAGAACATTTTCCGCTGGCACTTCGCAATCTTCAAACACCAGCTCACAGGTGTTGGAGCCACGCATGCCCAGTTTGTCGAGTTTCTGCGCCCGGGAAAATCCGGGAAAATCGCGCTCGACGATGAATGCGGTAATGCCGCGCGAGCCGCCGACAGGGTCGGTTTTGGCGTAAATCACATAGGTGTCGGCGTCGGGCCCGTTGGTGATCCACATTTTGTTGCCATTGAGAAGGTAGCGGTCGCCTTGCTTTTTCGCGCGCAGCTTCATGCCGACAACATCGGAGCCGGCGTTGGGCTCTGACATGGCCAGGGCGCCGATCTTTTCGCCGCTGCAGAGCCCGGGCAGGTAGCGTCGCTTTTGTTCCTCGGAGCCGTTTTTGCGGATTTGATTGACGCAGAGGTTGGAGTGGGCGCCGTAGGATAGTCCCACGGAGGCCGAGGCGCGGGAAATTTCTTCCATGGCGACTACATGGGCCAGGTATCCCATCTGGGTGCCGCCGTATGGTTCTTCGACGGTGATACCCAATAGGCCCATGGTGCCGAATTTGCGCCACATGTCCATGGGGAATTCATTGTCCGCGTCGATGGTGTCGGCGCGCGGCGCCAGCTCTGTTTGGGCAAAGTGGTAGACGCTGTCGCGCAGCATGTCGATGTCTTCGCCAAGATCAAAATTCAATGTGGAGTAGGTGGTGTTCATAGTTTTTGTCTCTTTGGATCGGCTCTAAGGGCTTCCAGGCAGTTGTCTTCCGCTTGCTGTAAATCCTGCATCATGGTTTCGATATCCCGCAGTTGTTGCCGCAGAGCGTCTTTGCGCTCGTGGATTTTGTCGATCAGGGTGCGTAATTGCTCGGCATTGCTGCCTCCGGGGTGGTACATGTTGATGATGTCGCGACTTTCTTCCAGGCTCAGTCCCAGGCGCTTGCCCCGCAGTATCAGTTTTAATTTGGTGTGGTCACTGTTGGAGTAGATGCGGGTTTGCCCCCGACGCCGGGGGGTGAGCAGACCTTTGTCTTCGTAAAAGCGAATGGCGCGGGTGGTGATGTCAAATTCGCGTGACAGGTCGGAAATGGTGTAGGTAGTGTCTTTGGGACTGGGGTTTGAAAAGCTGGACATGGGAATACCGGCTGATGGCTTTCAGTGGTTGACAATGATAAATAAAGTTTACGTTTACGTAAAGGTAAGGTGTGGGTGTTTTTTGCGACAATATTCTCAATGACCTGGGGTATTGTGCCGTAACTTCTCAATAACCCGGGGTATTTGTGCCTTCGATCCGCCGGACATCCGCCTGACTTTGTGCCGACTTCGGGTTATTGGGAAGTTACAATAACCCGGATAATCGATGGGTTTCAGGGTTGACTGATATGAGTGTGAAAAATGCAATGCCTCCGTTGCTGGATATCCGCAATGCCACGGTGTTTCGGGGGGAGAATCGTGTGTTCAATGGCCTTTCGATTCGGGTAGAGCAGGGGGAGAATCTGGCGATTTTGGGGCCGAATGGGTGCGGTAAGACGACGCTGCTGAAACTGCTGGGGCGCGAGCTGTATCCGGTGGTAAAACCGGATAGTTACGTGAAGTTGTTTGGGTCTGAAACGGTCAATATCTGGAAGTTGAGGGAGAAAGTCGGTCTTGTGTCTGAGGATTTGCAGGCGCGTTATACCGCCTGTACCCGGGGGATCGATGTGGTGTTGTCGGGCTTTTTCGGGGCTGTGGGGCATTATGAGCATTTGCGGGCGACGCCTGAGCAGCGGCTTATCGCGCAAAAAGCCATTGATGACGTTGGCTTGAGGGAGGTGCAGGAGCGGATGTTTCATCACCTGTCCAGCGGGCAGCAGCGGCGTTTTTTGTTGGCTAGGGCTATGATTCACAATCCGGGGACGTTGGTGTTTGACGAGCCCACTAACAGTTTGGATATTCACGCTTCGTTTCAGTTGTTACTGCAGTTGCGGGATTTGTGTCGGCGCGGAGTGTCGGTCATTTTGGCGACGCATCATGTCAATGAGATTTTGCCGGAGGTGAGTCGGGTCGTGTTGATGAAGCAGGGAGAGGTTGTCGCCGACGGTGAAAAATCCGCGTTGCTGACCAGTGAACGCTTGAGCGATCTGTATGAGGTGTCGGTGGCGGTCACCGAGCAGCGGGGATTCTATCAGGTGTTTCCGGGTTGTTGATCGCTATTTAAATATCACGTAATTGGTGGCGCTGTTTTTCCAGTAGGTTCAGATAGGGTTCGCAAATATCCCGCACTTTGGCAAAGGTGCTGTGCTGTTCCCGGGGGTGAAAGCTCAAGCGCTGTTCGAGGTCGCCGCTATCGAGCAATTCGGCCGCTACCAGTACGGTGCCGGGGTTGCATAATTGCAGCTGCTGCAGGCATTGCTCGCGGCGTTCGGCGGCGGCGAGTCGCTGGTAAAGATCACTCTCGCCACTGACAGCGGGCGTCACCGCGGCGCTGAACCGAACCTGCACGGTGCGGTTGTTGCCTGTCTGCAGGCTCAAAATCAGCAGGCCGCTGCAGACGGCGAAAAAAGCGCTTTCAGTCATGTCACTGTGGCTGTGGAAAGCCAGTTGGATGCGGTGGGGCTCGACACTGTGGAAACTGCCGTTATAGAGTGTGATCACGCTGTTGATCTGCTGCTCGATTTGTTGCAGCAACTGTTTTTGCATGTGGCCGTTGAGCTGTTGCCTGAGCTGATTGAGATTGGGACTTGCCAGTGTCAGTATCGTGCAATGGCCCGCTTTGGGGTTGGCAGTGCTCTTGATGTCCGGGTGTTGGGCGCTGGCTTTGTGGTTGGGGGCGACGGGGTCTGTATTCGGGAAGGGTGTTTTGAGTTGTTCGCGGTACAGTGCCAGGGCACCTATGGAAACCAGTATCGTGGCGGCGCATACCAGCGCCAGCCACAGGTTGTGGGTGTCATCCTGGGGGGATAAGTCAAGACATACGGTGACATAGCCGGCGATACTGTCGTGCAGCGTGATGGCGGCACTATAATTGCGGCGCAATTCTGCGCTACTGAGGCTGGGGCTGTTACCAGCCTGCACCAGTAGGCGGTTTTCGACATCGTGAATAGTGGCGGCTTCCACATTAGGGTTGTCGGCAATGTCCTGCAGAATCACCTGTAGACTTACCAGATCGTGATTCAAAGTGGCATCCACCGCCTGCCTGGCAGCCATTGAGGCCAGGGCATGGCCGTAATCCTCGTTGCGCAGATTCAGCATCTGAGAGGTGTGGTATTGATACACCGACGCTGTGACTAGCATAGCTAAAAGCGCCCCAAGGCAAAGGTAAAAAGTGCCAGGTAACCGTTGTAGGGAGGGAAGCAACACTGGAGACATAGGTGACTTGGTTTTGTTATCGTGGGTGAACGGGAAAAATTAAGTCGCCATTTTAGCTTAATGGCTTGTCAAAGCTATAACCTTGAGCCAGAACTGTGACTAAAATGTTGGTGCTACAGGTTCACGTCCAGGCATTAAGCACCGGTCTGTCTGCTGTCCCTCACGCCCGGTTACCACTCTGCCCCGTGATCACTGCGCCACCAATCAGGTGCGCGAGTCGCAACGCCTCGGGTATATATCCATTTTCCGTTAGTAACTCGATGGTCTGGGCGGCGGTAGTCGGGTCGCAGCCATTGACTTGAAAACAGTATTTTCCCCGGGAATAAACCTCACCGGCTTTTAACAGGGTTTGTTTCCGCGTTGCGTAATCGGCAAAGTTTTTCAGTGCCTTGTCTATCGCGTCCATGTCGGGGTTCCTGCGCATCACCGCAATACAGGGGCGGTTCAGGTTGGTACTGAGACGGGGCAGGTCGATAATATTAAAACCACCGACGGCGACGCCATCTGTGAGCACAACGTGAACCTGCTCATAGAATTTACTGGATTTGAGTAATCGGGTGAGCGCCTCGGTCGCCTCATTGCCGTCTTTTTGGACACACCCCCAGAGCATACCTTCGAAGCGCGTGTTGGAGCAGACGACCCCGGCGATATTCACCGGTGAGCCCGGATCCGGTTCAAACGGCGCATCGTCAAAGCCAATGGCCCGAATGTGCTTTTTACGCTTAATGGCATTTTCCAGTGTCTGCATACTTGATGAAGTCCGACAGTTTTGCTTGCAGGTAAACCCCATTGTTGCATAAATTTCAGCGGATGTGATTAGGGAACGGGCACGGAATAACTTCCCGTTCCTAGGGAGGCTGCACGTTTTTAAGGTGCCTCAATGCCTCAGGTTATAGAGGCGTGTCGTGCAGGCTCCTTATATTGGATGAAATAAAGCATTGATAAAGTGGTTATTAAGATTCTCAATGGTGTCGGCTTTGTGGATTTGGCTGCTGTAAGACCAGTCCACTTCCAACTGATCGTCAAATATTCTGGCCACCAGGTTTATCAGGTAATGCCGCTGGGTACCGGGATGGCGATGAAAAGCAATGACATCGTGTTCGGACATACCGATGCTGAGCTGAGCCCGGTTTTCATCGGTGGGTTTACCTTTTGCGGTGACGGCCCAAAGGTTGTCAAGCTTGCCCAGGTAGTTGCAACAAATCTGTGCCTGGGGTAAAGATTGCAGCGTTGTTTGATTTTCCTGCGAGCCCAGGTAACGTAGAATTCCGTAGCCCACACCCGACATGGGAACTTCTTGTAACTGGGCTTTGATGGTCTTGAGCTGCCGTCGGTTCAGCGGCGATGATTGTTGTTGTTCTGTCAGTTTGATCCATACCGGGTAAACCGTATTGAACCAGCCAATGATCCGCGACATATCCAAATGTGCTTCTGCGCCGAGCCTGCCGTGGCCCACTCTGTCTATTAACAGCCCGGGGTATTCACTCCAATGCATACAGGTTTTAGCCAGCGCAGCTATAATAATTTCCTCGACAGAGAAACCCTGGTCGACGGCGAATTGTTGTAGCTCCGCGGTGCGCACCTTGCCTGCTTGCCAGAAGTGGTGCCGGCAGTTATCCCAGGCGTTGGAGCCGTTTTCAAAGTCCACGGGAATGGACTTGGCCGTTTTTCTTTCCGGGTGAGCCCAGTACTGCATCTGCTTTTGTAGTTCCGCGCTGGAGGCCAGTTCTCCATAGCGTTGGGTGACGGCGAAATAGTCGCAGTCGATACGAGGCAAGCGGGGGGATTCGATGCCTCGAGCCAGGTGCTCGCAAATAAATTTCACTTCATGGATGAAAATACCAAATGAAAATGCGTCCATTAATAAGTGATGCACGGCTACCAGCAACAGTTGGGGTGAATCGGTTCCTTTGTCGAACAGAACTACGCGCAGAAGTGGGTAGTCTTTCAGGTTTTTGGCGTAACTGTGAATCTGGGCTACTGTTTCATTGAGCGTTTGAGATTGCTGTTGAGGTGATAGCGCGGCCAGATCTTGTTGCTGAAAACGGTAGGCGCTGTTGATATCGACCAGGCTTTGTTGCCGGTTTAGGTCGAATCTCAGCCGCAGGGCTTTATGGCGGCTGACCACTGTGTAAATTGCCTGCTCCAGGTGTTCCGGTTTTACCCTTGGCCATAGAAATAGCAGTGGGTTTGCCAGATTCCAGTTTTCAGCACCCTGATAATGGTGTTGAAAGAATCGGCACTGCGCCGGGGTCAAGTCGTTTGGCTGTGGGATTGCGTTAACGGTGAGCGCGGTTTCTGTGCTGGACGCCTTCGCGTGTTGCCGCCAGTATGCTTCCAGTTGTCGGGTGAGGTCCCCGATATCGGGTTGATGTTGCAGCAGCGTATTGGGCAGAGACAATTGAAGTTCGCATTCCATCGCGTTTTTTAATTCCAGCAACATCAGTGAATCGAACCCCAGGTGCAGCAGGCATTTACTTTTGTCAATCGCCTGAGGCTTTCCGCCCAGAATAGCGGCGCACTGCTTAACAATAAAGTTTTCAATTTCGGCAATTCGCTGATCGCGGTTCAGGCGCTCCAGCTTCAAGGTCAGCGCTTCCGGCATGTGTTGAAAGGCAGAGTGAACCGGCAAAGCGGGTTCTTGCGGTTTGTGATATGAAGCCCCTTCTGTCAATCTCGCCGCCAGTTGTCTGTAGGGAGTCAGGGTGTTCAACATTCTCAGGTTGTGATCCAGAATGTGCTTGGTGGAGGCGTAGGGGTCTTTACTGATATAAAATAAGCCGTAAACGGTTAACGATTTTCGCAACAACTCTCCCAGACGGTGCGGGCCCAGCAGGTGTTTGTAAACACTCTCATCGAAATGCTGTTGAATTCTGGTGAAGTCAGCCTGGGGGTTTTCAAGGTGGAGAAAGTTTGCCACCTCGTAGCTCATATCCACGCATTCATTGATCCTCAAACCAAACTGGGCCAGTTGGGCGGCCCAATCCTGTTTGGGGGCAAAGTGGGCGCTGGATTCGGGTTCATCGATTGTGGATAAGGTATTTGACAGTATTTCAGCCAATATCAACTGACCGCCGGGATTCAGGTGTCGGCTGATATTGGCAAAAACGCCTTCTTTGTCTTCTATGTGGTGGATTACCTGAAAAGAGTAGATAACGTCATAGTGTTGTGGAAAATCATCTTTTGCGCTGTCACCCAGGAATAAACTGATTTTGTCTTGTAGCCCCTTTGCTGCGATTCTCTGCCCGGCAAGTTCTATTTGTTGTGGGGATATATTGTACCCGTGCGCCCGGCAGTGGGGGTGATCCAATAGTAGAGAAATGAGGTCGGCTCCGTGTCCACAACCGATATCGAGGATGTTTGCAACCTGTGAAAAGTCTATACTGTGAAAGAGTGCTTTTCGCAACGCCTTGTGGGATTGTTTGACCTTTGCAATAAAGTCCGTTTGTTCGTTGGGATAACAAAATGCCAGCACCCAGGAAAAGCCGGCCTGAACCTGCTCAAACGGGCCGAAGTGTAAAACATCTGAGCGGGAAAAGTCATCTTCCATTTCCCCCCGCTCAGTCAACACCTCGTAATAATCCAGCATCTTCTCTCTTTCCCCCGCCGTCTGCGCTCGGGGTTGCAAAGCGTTTTGCCCGGAGTGTGCCAGTGGTGATTGGTTGTTAACTGAATCGACTGCCAGGCTGGGTTCAATGTTACCGGCGTTGCCGGCCATTGAGGGATATTCCTGCGGATGTTCAAAACAATAACCGGGTAATGCGATAAATTTACCGTGTTGATAATCCAGGTTTTGCCATTGAATGGAAAAACCCTCCCGGTACATATCAGCCAATGTACGGGTGAATACCGCCTGATTATCGCGGTTTTTTGCAGCGCTGGGAAACCAGCGAAAGTCACCGTTTATTCGACGGTGTGTGATTTGTTTTCCCAGGGCATTGAGTTGGGGCTCTGGGCCCACTTCAATAAATATCAGGTTATCGTCGAAGTAATTGATGAGGGTCTCCAGCCCCTGCTGGAATTTAACAGCGCATCTTGCGTGATTGGCCCAGTAATCGGCGGCAGGGGCCTGTTCTTGACTATAAAAGTCGCCATTGAGATTTGAAATCAATGGAATACGTGCCGCTTGCGCCGGGGCTTCTTTTCCGGCCTGAATCAGCGATTCTATAAGGGGATTCATAAGCGCGGAGTGAAAAGAATACGAGTCGTTGACGATGTGATGATTTACCGAGTGTGTCTGACAATAGTGGATCAATCGCTCCATTTCATTTCTATCCCCGGAAACCACGGTTTGGGTGGGGCCGTTGTAGGCGGCTATGTCAAGCGCCAGTTTTTGATCCTGAAACGTTTCTAAAACCCGTTCTGGGGACAGCGTGAGTGAGACCATGGCGCCGTTTTCCATGTCCTGCATTAACCGACTGCGTCTGACAATCAGATGTGCTGCTGATTCGAGAGACAGCACACCTGAAATACAGGCTCCGGCATACTCTCCCAGGCTGTGGCCCAGCAGTGCACAGGGAGAAATGCCCAATGCCTGCCAGAGCTTTGCCATGGCGTATTCGAATATAAAAACAGCGGGTTGTGCGTACTGAGTCTGCCGCAGCAGTGCATCGGATTCTGCGCCTGGAGTCAGTAGCAATTGGTCGATAGGGACATCAAGTTTCGGGGCGAAAAGTCGCACACAGGCGTCTACAGCGGACTTAAAGGCGGGGTAGCGGTGATATAAGTTAATCGCCATGGCCGGGTATTGGCTACCCTGGCCGGTAAACAAAAACACGACCTTTGCCGGCTGTGGCGGGGGATGTATTTGATGTTCGCTTTTGTCACCGCAGGCGCGTTGCTCAATTTCACTCGACAATGCAGTTTTTAATGTATCTCTGTTTTCACCCTGAACACATATGCGCCACTTCATATGTTCCCGCGCGCAACTGGCGGTATAACACAGGTCGTTGAGTTCAAGAGCGTCTCCGTAGACATCGTGTCCGCGCTCCAGTAGGTGGTGATATTTTTTCATCAGAGCCAGCAGCGAACTGGCACTCTTGGCCGCCAATGGTAACAGCCACTGGCGGCCGGGATCAGTGGGGTTTTCGTTGCACGCTTGCGCTTTTAGCTGATCACCCTGTCCGGCTGGCGGCTGCGCCAGGATTAAGTGTGCATTGGTACCGCCGAACCCAAAACTGCTGATAGCCGCGCGCCGCCGGTGTTTGGAATTGGGCCACGGTTGTGGTCGATCGACAACCTGCAGCCCTTTAAAGGATGCGGCAGGGTTAGGTGTTTTAAAATGGAGGTGAGGCGGAATGTGTCGGTGATACAGGCTTAGAATGACCTTGATCAGCCCGGCTATTCCCGAAGCGCTCTCGAGGTGGCCGAGCTGGGTTTTAACCGAGCCAATCAACAACGGCTTGTTGCCGGGGCGTTTGCCGTAGGATTGTTGCAAAGCGTTGAGTTCAATTGGGTCACCCAGTGCGGTGCCGGTTCCGTGGGTTTCCACATAATCGACCTTTCGCCCTGAGCAGCCGGCCTGCCTCAGAGCGTTTTTAATTACCCTTTGTTGGGCTGTTCCATTGGGAGCGGTCAAACCATTGCTTTGACCATCCTGGTTGATGGCCGAGCCTTCGATCACCGCCAGTATTTTTCTGTCGCCAGCCCGCGCCCGGGAGAGCTTCTCCAACACCACCCAACCGGCGCCTTCGCTTCTGACATAGCCGTCGGCAGCGGCATCAAAAGTGTGACAATGCCCGGACTCGGACAGCATTCCGGCCTTTGCAAAGATGGCGCTGGTGATTGGATCCAGTAATAAATTGGCGGCTCCGACCAGGGCGAGGTCGATTTCATTGCCGCGCAGACTTTTCATGGCCAGATCCACGGCTACCAGTGAGGATGAACAAGCGGTGTCGACTACCAGACTGGGACCGTGGAGATCGAAAAAATAGGAGATCCGATTGGCGGCAATACTCATTGCGCTGCCGGTCCCCCAGAAGTGGTTGATGTTAAGAGTGTTGTTGGAATTGTTGTTGGGATTGCTCTGGTTTAGATCCCCGTTGCCTTGTGACAGGCCCACGTAGACGCCGGTGGCACTACCTCTCAGGCCTCCGGGGAGAATATTGCTGTTTTCAAGTGCAACCCAGGCCAATTCCATTAGCAGTTTCTGATGTGGCGCCATAGACTGCGCCTCGCGGGCTGAGATATTAAAGAAATTGTGATCGATTGCCGGGACTGCATCCAGCCAGCCCCCCCATTTGGCCGAGTTGGGCATGTTTAGCACCGTACCGTGTTCACCCCAGCGCGACAAAGGCCGTTCTGAAATTGCTTCACGGCCCTTACAGAGTAAGTCCCAATACGCATCCAGGTCTTCACAACCGGCAAAGCGACAACTCATACCGATTATTGCGATTGGCTCTGAGGGCGTTGTGACTGACATCGGTTGCCGCTGAATACAACCTTCCCCGTTCGCGATACTGTTGTTGCCGGGGTTATCGGGGCGCTGTATAAACGCTGCAACCTTGGCGAGACTGGGGTGATCATAGAGTAATGTCGGCGGTAGTTGCATGGAAAACAGTTGCTCACAGTGTGCGGTTATTTCAACCATTTCCCGGGAACTCAACCCGAGGCTGGCGATGGGGGCGTGTATATCGATTTCTGTTGCGCAAATGCCTACGCGTCTGGCGAGCAGCTGTGTCAGTGTTTCCAGGGGGGAACTTTGATCGGGCGCATTAACCCCATTGGATGGCGCAGTGGTGTGAGGCTCAAAACAGTAGCTGAATTGTGGTTGTAAGCGGTTTTCGAGATAGGCTTTCTGTAGCAATTTCCGCTGTATTTTTCCACTCGATGTTTTTGTTATACTGCGTTTTGGCAACACTAAAAGTTGATAAAGGGACAAGCCATGCTCCAATGCTATAATCTGGCGCACTCTCTCACAGAGAGTTGTAAGGTTTTCATCGTTCAGCAGCTCCAGGGCGACAATCAAGCGCTCCTGTCGTTGCTCTTCTGCGGAAAATGCCACGCATAAGCCCGCCCTGATCTGATCAGAAATTTTTACAACTGTTTGCTCAATATCGTGGGGGTAATAGTTACGTCCATCAATTAAAATAATTTCTTTCAGCCTTCCCGTCACAAAAAGCTGTCCCTGATAAATACACCCTAAATCCCCGGTGCGCAGGAAGTAACCGGCTTTTGGGTCATCACTGATCTGGGCGCGAAATACTTTTTGACTCAATTTGGCTTTGCGCCAATAGCCCTTGGTCACACTGGGACCCTGAAACCAGATTTCACCCACTTCTCCCTTTTGCTTTTGGCAACGTGTGTCGGGATCGACAATTTCTATCCGGTGGTGGTCGGATGTGATACCACAGCTGACCAGTGGCAATGGTTTTTGTGACGGTGTTTTTTGTGACGATGCTCTTCCCGCGCTCGATTCGTTTGAGTTTGAAATCTCCTCGATAAAATGGCCCTCGGACAAGGCTTGGGCATTGACCTTTACCACAGCTCCCGAGTTGTGGCTCTGCACTAAATGATTACCGCAGACATAGAGGGTTGCTTCAGCCAGACCGTAACAGGGGAAAAAGGATTCACTTTTAAACCCCAGTGAGGCGAAGGTGCAGGCAAATTTATGTAGCGTTTCAGCGCGAACGACCTCGGATCCGCATCCGGCCACTCTGCAGTGACTGAGGTCAATGTTTTCGAGGGAATGAATGTTGACCCGGCGGGCGCTAATGTCATAACCAAAATTGGGTGCAATGGTGATAGTGCAGCGATAGTGTGACATGGCCTTAAGCCAGCGACTGGGGCGTTGTATAAAGGCGGCCGGAGACATCGCAATAGCCTCCATACCGGAATAAAGTGTCGAGATGATACAGCCGATCAGGCCCATGTCATGGAACATGGGCAACCAAAAAACCAGTCGGTCTGACGGCGTCAGTTTAAATCCCTGGCATATACTCTTACAATTTTGCAGCAGGTTGGCATGGGTGACCATCACACCCTTGGCTTCTGTAGTGGAGCCGGAAGTATACTGTAAAAAGGCCACGGA
>JARROD010000018.1:0-20074 GCA_037384225.1 Exilibacterium sp. | reverse complement strand
TCTGCATGTGATTAAAGAAGGTCTCGCCCGTGGTGTGAAAAATTTTATCGGTGGCAACTGTACGGTGAGCCTGATGCTGATGGGGTTGGGCGGTTTGTTTCGCGCCGGCCTGGTGGAGTGGGTGTCGGCCATGACCTACCAGGCGGCCAGCGGTGCCGGTGCGCAGAATATGCGTGAATTGATCGCGCAGATGGGGGGCATTCATGCCTCTGTGGCCACCGAACTGAAAGATCCCGCCTCGTCAATTTTGGATATCGACCGCAGGGTGGCGGCGAGCCTGCGTGGTGATGATTTGCCCAAAGAACACTTTGGAGCGGCCCTGGCAGGGAATTTATTGCCGTATATAGACTCTCAATTGGACAATGGCCAGAGCCGCGAAGAGTGGAAAGCGCAGGCGGAAACTAACAAAATACTCGGCACCCAGACCACACCGATTCCCATTGACGGTGTGTGCGTCCGTATCGGCGCCATGCGTTGCCACAGCCAAGCACTAACCATCAAGCTCACCCGGGATGTTCCGGTCAGTGAGATAGAAAGCCTGCTGGCAGAAGCCAACGAGTGGGCCAAAGTTGTTCCCAATGACCGTGAGCACACCCTGGCGCGACTGACACCGGCTGCGGTTACTGGTACTTTAGAGGTCCCCGTCGGACGCCTGCGTAAAATGAATATGGGTTCGCAATATGTGTCGGCATTTACTGTAGGCGATCAACTGTTATGGGGCGCGGCCGAACCTCTGCGGCGAATGCTGGGTATTTTGGTGAATAGCCTTTGATAACATGGCCGTGCGTCCCTGACTGTGTCTAGTGGGAAATGGCGTAACGCTCTTATAATTACTTAAGTGAGAAGATGAGCAAAACGTACGATGTGGCCGTAGTCGGTGCAACCGGCACCGTAGGTGAGACGATGGTGGAGATTTTGGCGGCACGGGATTTCCCTGTTGGCAGACTCTACCTTCTGGCCGGCGAAAACTCAGCGGGTAAATCGGTGATTTTTAAAGGTAAAACCGTCACTGTGCGGGAACTGGCCGATTTCGATTTCTCTCAGGTGCAGATTGGGTTGTTTTCCGCGGAGGGGGACATATCCGCTGAATATGCGCACAAAGCCGCCGCCGCTGGCTGTATAGTGATCGATAATAGTTCCCGCTTCCGCTACGATGACGATGTGCCCCTGGTCATTCCAGAAGTCAATCCGAATGCGATAACCGGTTTTGAGGCGCGGGGTATTATCGCCAACCCCAATTGTTCCACTATTCAAATGCTGGTTGCACTAAAGCCGATTTACGATGCAGTGGGCATCGAACGCATTAATGTCTGCACCTACCAGGCTGTCTCCGGAGCTGGCAGAAAAGCCATTGAAGAATTGGCCGGTCAGACAGCGCGGCTGCTTAATGGTCAGGCGGCCGAATACCGGGTTTTTCCCCAGCAGATAGCATTTAACTGCCTTCCCCAGGTGGATGCGTTTAACGATAATGGGTATACGCAGGAGGAGGTGGAAATGGTACGGGGGACACAGAAAATCTTTGATGACGACCTCATTGGAGTAAATCCAACTTGTGTCCGTATCCCAGTGTTCTATTCTCACTCTCAGGCGATACATATTGAAACCAATGAACCCATCAGTGTGGGAAAGGCAAAAGAGTTGTTGAGTTCCGCTCCAGGGGTTGTGGTTGTCGATGAACATAGCAATGGCGGATATCCGACACCTGTGAATAATTCAACGGGAGAGGATGCCGTGTTTGTCGGTCGTATACGGGAGGATATCTCTCACGGCAGAGGACTGAATCTATGGGTTGTAGCCGATAATATACGCAAAGGCGCCGCACTCAACAGTGTCCAAATTGCGGAATTGTTGATAAAAACCTATTTATAATGAATACTTACGGCCATAACTGAAAATATATTCGAGGTTTGAGACCTAACTTGAAAATTTGATACCTCGGTATCGTCCTTATGGCCTGTGTGCCGTTAACCAGAACTGACCGGATTGTCGGAAAATCAGTATCAGGCACTTTTGGGGGCCAGGAATATAATAAAAGGATCGTCCTATGCGCGTTCGTAAGTTGGCTTTAGCAGTGGGATTGGTTGGTGCACTGGGAACCGAGTTCGCCAGTGCTTTGGGATTGGGTGAAATAAAACTGAAATCCACACTGAACCAGCCGCTCAATGCCGAAATCAAACTTCTTCAGGTCAGAGATCTGTCTGAAGAGGAAATACTTATAAGACTGGCCTCTCAAGAGGATTTCCAGCGCGCCGGCGTGGAGCGGGAATTTTTTCTTTCCGATATCAATTTTAACGTTGTGCTCAATGACCCTTCGGGCCCCTATGTAGTCTTGACGAGCAGCAAGCCGGTGCGCGAGCCGTTTTTGAATTTTCTGCTGGAGACCCAGTGGCCCAGCGGCCGGCTGCTGCGGGAGTACACCCTGCTGATGGACTTGCCCGTGTTTAGCGACGAAGCCGTCCGTCCGATTCAGGGGGCGCAGACGCAACCGACGCCGGCCGCCCCGGTGCAGGCTCCCCAGCAAGTGCGGCCAGTACCCCGTGAACCTGTACCGACACAGACGGCCCAACCCCAGCGCCGCAGTACACCGACGAGGGGCAATGCGGAAGTTTACGGTCCAGTGACTGCAAACGACACCCTGTGGGAAATCGCGGTGAAGGTACGCCCGGATCGCAGCGCATCGGTGCAGCAGACCATGCTGGCATTGCAGAGGGCGAACCCGGAAGCTTTTATCGACGGCAACATCAACCTGCTGCGTAAAGGACAAGTTCTGCGGGTGCCCGATATCGATGAAATCTATGCGATGTCGGCGCAGCAGGCCGTCAGCGAAGTGGCTTTTCAAAACAGCGAATGGTCGCAAGCCACTGGCGTGCAACTGGCGGGGGGAGACCGGGTTTCCTCCGGGCGCCAGTTGCCGGAGTCGGGGCGCGGTCGGGTCAAACTCGCGGTGGCCGGTAACAGCGAGAGCAGCGCCAGTGGCAAGGGCAGTGGCGATTCCCAGGGCGACGTTGAAGCGCTGGAAAATGAACTCGCCATCTCCATGGAAGAACTGGACAAAACCAAACGGGAAAATACCGAACTGACCTCGCGCATCCAAGATCTGGAAGAGCAGATCGAGACCATGGAGCGTATGCTCGATGTCAGCAATCAGGAACTGCGCGCCCTGCAGCTGGCCAGCCAACAAACGGCCGAGAAACAGTTGCAGCAGGATGGGGTGCAATCAAGCCGGTCCAAACAGTCGACGGCATCCGTAAACACGTCCTCAAAAAATACCGGAGAACAGGAATTCGATGAAGACCTGGAGGCTTCCGAACAGAAACCCAGCCGCGTTGAACGGCAACGGGCCGCAAAAGCAGAGGCCAAAAAGGCCGCTGCCGCCGACCGGCAAATTGGGCCCAAACCAAAGGAAAAATCCTTCCTCGATATCGTTTTCGACAATATTATCTGGATTGGTGGTGGTCTGCTGGCACTGGGAGTCGGTGGTTTTTTCTTTTCCCGCCGCCGCCGCGGTGATATGGCCAGCGAAGATGAACTGGATCAGTTTGACTCTTTCTCCGAGGAAATTGAAGAGGAGAGCTTTGAAGAGGATATAGTGCCTGCGCGGGCGCAGGAAAAGTCCGCCAAAGAGCCCCAACGTATGGAGACGGTTTTGGAACCCGAGGCCCCGGCCGAAGAGGAAGTGGCGCCGGTAGAGGCCGAGACCAGCGACGTTGTTGGCGAAGCGGATATTTATATAGCCTACGGTAAGTTTGAGCAGGCCGAGGATATGCTGAACAAGGTTCTGTCCGAAGAGCCGGAGCGCACAGATGTGCGTCTGAAGCTGATGGAGGTGTATACCGAGACCAAAAATCTCGAAAAATTCGATCAGCATTATACAACGTTAACGGGCTTTAACGACGAAGGAGTCAATCAGCGCGCAGCCGAACTGCGCCAGCAATTTCCCGATGCCGGAAAATTCAATCTTCATTCCGGCGCGGCCGCCACAGAGACCACGCAATCGTCCGACGCCGTGGAGACTCTCGAAAAGGGCTTGGCCGATGAAGAGGATTTTGATGAGCTGAGCCTGGATTTGGACCTGGAAGAGGATGCCGATAGTGGTGAGTACGATGAGGATATCTTTGGCGGGGATGAGACTGAGGCGCTGAGTCTGGAGACCCAGGGCGTCGACGACGATTTTGATTTCGACTTTGATACTGAAGAAGAACAGGGTGAGGCGTTAGACACCAGCCTGGAATCCGATGATGACTTTGAGTTGGATTTGGATCTCGACGATGACCTTGAACAAATTCTGGCGACCAGTGAAAGCAGCGAGGATGTGCCCGCACTGGAACCCACTGCAGAAGTCGAATTAAACACGCAATCGGCATTGCACACGGAGAATGAATTTGAATCGCTGCTGGGTGAAGAGCCACAGTCGGAGGAAATGTCCATCGCGGCCGACACTTTAGGCGCCGAATCTGCGGATGATATGGGTAGTGACGAGCTGACCGAGTTGAGCCTGGAAGATCTTGACGATGGCAATTTCCTTGACGTGGATGACAGTGAGCCGGCGGCGCAGGAGCGGGAAGAGTTGATCGACCTGAATGAGCCAGTTGATTTGTCGGTTACGGAGCTGGAAGACGACGCTTTTACAGTGGAGGACACCGCGAGTCCCACAGAGAAGCGGGCAGACGAAGACGATTTTGATCTCGATATGACAGACGTCGACATAGCGGAACTGGACCACGATCTGGAAACGATTGGGGCGAGTTTTGACCTCAAGGAAGACGAATTGGATCTGGCCTTTGAAGATGAGAACGAATTTCCATCCGGCGATGACAAAGTGACGGCGCTCAAGCCCAAGCCAACGCCTGAGCGTTCCAGAGAGGAGTTTGATCTTTCGGAAGACGACCTGGTTATTGAGGATCTATCCGCGGATGATGACGTTTTTGGGGGCGGTGACACAGCCGTCGCCACACGGAGGGAGACTTCGGTCGATACCCTGGCCGGTGAGGATGCCGAACTGGACTTCCTCGCCGATACCGATGAAGCCGCAACCAAACTCGATCTGGCCCGCGCTTACATCGATATGGGCGATAATGAGGGCGCCAAGGATATACTCGACGAAGTCGCTCAGGAAGGCAACGATGTCCAGCGTAAGGAAGCCCAGGAGTTGTTAGTTCGAATTGGCTGAGATCCCCGCACCGGAAACTGCTTCAGCGCAGGTCGGCGAGAAACCTTACACAAGAAACTGCGAGTTGTTATCCGGGCAGACGTTGCCGGAAGGTATGACCCGCGTGGCGCTCGCCGTTGAATACAACGGTGGCCGCTATCACGGATTTCAGGCGCAACGCAGTGGTGTCGCGACGGTGCAACAGGAATTGGAAAAGGCGCTGTCGTCCATCGCCAACGAACCCATAACACTGGTTTGCGCTGGCCGCACCGATGCCGGTGTGCACGCGACCAATCAGGTATTGCACTTTGATACCCAGGCCGTGCGCAAAGACCGCGCCTGGGTGTTGGGTACCAATACCCAATTACCGGATGCCATCAGAGTGCGTTGGGCAAAGTCTGTAGCCGCTCAGTTTCACGCCCGTTTTAGTGCCCGACGGCGCTCCTACCGCTATATCATCTACAACGACCCTCTGCGCCCGGCGTTGATGTGCGATCAACTGGCGTATGAGCCGCGCCCGCTAGATGTCGGCGCCATGCGTCAGGGCGCATCTGTGCTACTGGGCGAGCACGATTTTAGCTCCTTTCGGGCTTCACAGTGTCAGGCCCGCAGTCCTGTGCGCCGCCTTTACCGCTTGGATATTGCCACTTTAGGCAAACTGATCATTCTGGAGCTGCAGGCCAATGCCTTTTTACACCATATGGTGCGCAACATTGCCGGCGTGCTGATCGCCGTCGGCACCGGGAGGTACCCACCGCCTTGGGTCGCGGATGTTTTGGCGGCCCGTGATCGCCGTGCCGCGGCGGCCACGGCGCCGGCCGCGGGCCTGTACCTGGTGGCTGTTGCTTACCCGCTGGAGTTTGCCTTGCCGGCGTCGGTTCCCGGGCCGCATTTTCTGGATTTTCCCCTTGGCGGCATACCTTTCTGAAGCCGCGGCGCGGGGGCAGGGGCGAGGTTTAAATATGTTGTGAGACTTCGGTCCGAGTGAATCTCGCGGTTAGATCTGATAGTATCCGTGCTTCAATTAGAACGCGGGCGAGATCATCCGGAGACCACATGTTTAGCGCCGACGACGATATTGCGCCGACCCGGGTGAAAATCTGTGGAATTACCCATCCAGACGATATGCGCGGGGTTATCGCCGCCGGGGCGGACGCTATTGGGCTGGTCTTCCACGACCCTAGCCCGCGCTGTGTTTCTATTGAGCAGGCGCGGCAATTGGCTCGACTCGCGGGGCCGTTTGTCACTGTGGTCGGGTTATTTGTGGACGCACCGGTGGTATTTCTGCAGCAGGTACTGGCACAGGTACCGTTACAGCTGCTGCAATTTCACGGTACTGAGTCGCGGTCGTATTGTGAGCAGTTTAACCGCCCGTACATAAAAGCACTGCGGATGAAACCCGAACTCGATGTGGCCGCCGCCGTGGCTGAATTCGACAGCGCGGCAGGAATCCTACTGGACGCCTATCGGCCCGGCACAGCGGGTGGTACGGGGGAGACGTTTGACTGGCGCAGAGTGCCGTGGCAAGCGCCCTGTCCGATAGTCCTGGCCGGCGGTCTGAACCCGGAGAATGTCAAGCGGGCGATCGCTGCAACCCGACCCTACGGTGTCGATGTCAGCAGCGGTGTCGAATCGGCACCCGGCCGTAAGGATTTGCACCGCGTCGCGCAATTTATCGACCATGCGAAAATTGCCTGAGACCTGGCGGTTGCGCGGGGGGATGGGGGTGCCAGAATAGAGATGCTGGAATAGTGATGCTGGAATAGAGGTACTGGCATAGAGGCTCTGGAATTATTAACGGGTGAGTAGACTAAGTGAGCGACAACAAGCAAAAACCGATCATTGATTACAGCCGGGTACCTGACGCCCGGGGGCACTTCGGCCCTTACGGGGGAAAGTTTGTTTCCGAAACCCTGATGGCGGCTTTGGAAGACCTGGAAAACATTTATTTGCGCCTGAAAGACGACCCCGGCTTTCAGGCGGATTTCGACCGCGACCTGGCCCACTATGTCGGTCGTCCGTCGCCGTTGTATCACGCCGAGCGCTGGAGCAGGGAGCTGGGCGGCGCGCAGATTTATTTGAAGCGGGAAGACCTCAATCACACTGGCGCCCACAAGGTCAATAACACCATCGGCCAGGCGCTGTTGGCCAAGTACACCCGTAAAAGCCGTGTTATTGCCGAAACGGGTGCCGGTCAGCACGGTGTGGCCACCGCCACCGTCGCCGCCCGCCTGGGGCTCAAGTGCCAGGTGTTTATGGGGGCGGAAGATGTGCGCCGCCAGGCGCTCAATGTCTATCGCATGAAGCTGTTGGGGGCAGAAGTCGTGCCGGTGACTTCCGGCTCGAAAACATTGAAAGACGCCATGAACGAAGCCCTGCGCGACTGGGTCACCAATGTCGACGATACTTTTTACATTATCGGCACCGTCGCCGGACCCCACCCGTATCCGCAACTGGTGCGCGATTTCCAGTCGGTCATCGGCCGCGAGGCGCGGGCTCAGATACAGGAACTGGCCGGGCGCCTGCCCGACGCGCTAGTGGCCTGTGTGGGCGGTGGCTCCAACGCCATTGGTCTGTTCCACCCATTCTTGAGCGATGACGGTGTGCGCATGTACGGGGTCGAGGCTGGTGGCCTGGGTCTGGAAAGCGGTCGCCACGCTGCACCGCTGACAGCGGGTATTCCCGGTGTCCTGCACGGCAACCGCACTTATCTGATGGAAGACGAAAACGGACAGATTATCGAAACCCACTCCGTTTCCGCCGGGCTCGACTACCCCGGTGTGGGACCAGAACACGCCTGGCTGAAGGACCTGAAGCGAGTTGATTATGTCACTGTCAACGATGATGAAGCGCTGGCCGCGTTTAGAAAACTGACCCTGGTGGAAGGTATTATGCCTGCCCTGGAGTCCAGCCATGCGCTGGCTTACGCGGAAAAAATCGCTCCGGCCATGGACAGGGAGCAGATAATCATTGTCAATCTATCCGGCCGGGGCGACAAGGATATTTTAACCGTGGCCGATATCGATGGCATTACAGTTTAAGGGCAAAACACAGTGAACAGAATTACCAAACGCCTGGCTGAGCTCAGGAAAAAGGGGCACAAAGCACTGATTACCTATATTGTCTGCGACGATCCCTTTGCGGGGGCGACCTTGCCGGCGATGCAGACACTGGTGGCAGAAGGTGTCGACATTATCGAGCTGGGGGTGCCTTTCTCCGACCCTATGGCTGAGGGGCCGGTTATTCAGCGTGGTCACGAGCGCGCCCTGGCCGCCGGAGGCAGTTTAAAATCGACGCTGAATGTGGTGAAAGCCTTTCGTGAGACCAACACCAGCACGCCGATAGTATTGATGGGATACGCCAATCCGGTGGAGAAAATGGGCTATGCAGACTTTGCCCGGGCGGCCGCCGCCGCCGGTGTGGACGGGCTACTCACCGTGGATTTGCCGCCGGAGGAAGCGGAGGGTTTAAATCGCGAGCTAAAAAACGTCGGCATAGAGACTATTTTTTTACTGGCACCGACAACATCACTGGAGCGGGCTAAAAAAATCGCCGCTGGCGCCAGCGGCTTTTTGTACTATGTTTCACTCAAAGGGGTTACCGGCGCCGGGCACCTGCAAGTCGACTCAGTGGCGGAAAAGCTGGCGCAACTGCGCGCCATCACCGAATTGCCGCTGTGCGTCGGTTTCGGTATCAAAGATGCGGATTCAGCCAGGGCAATTGCCGCCAGCGCCGACGGCGCGGTTGTCGGCAGCGTGTTGGTGGAAAACATGGGTGAGTTTGCCGCTGGCGCCGATACTGCCCAGAACCTGAATGCTCTGAAACAGGCACTGGGGCAGTTAGTTGCTCCTATCCGCCGGGCTATCGACTAGATGTGAGCGAGCCGGCGGGCTGGAACTATTATTTAGAACTGGAGCAGTAAGAGATTGGGGTCTATGAGTTGGTTAGATAAAATTGTACCTTCAGTAGTTCGATCCGAGCGCAAACGCGGAAGCAGTAAAGTACCGGAGGGATTGTGGAAGAAGTGTGTAAAGTGCAGTGCGGTTCTGTACCGTCCGGAACTGGAGCGTAACCTCGACGTGTGTCCGAAGTGCGATCACCATATGCGTATCGGCGCCCGTAAACGGCTGGGTATTTTTCTCGATTCTGATAATCGCCAAGAACTTGCCACCGACGTTGAACCCATTGATCGCCTCAAATTTAAAGACATCAAAAAGTATAAAGATCGCTTGGCCAGTGCTCAGAAAAGCACCGGCGAAAAAGACGCGCTGGTGGCCATGAAAGGCGAACTCAACGGTATGCCGGTGGTGGCGGTGGCTTTCGAGTTTGCTTTCCATGGGGGATCGATGGGATATGCGGTAGGGGAGAAGTTCACCCGCGCGGCCCAGACAGCGCTGGAGGAGCGTATTCCTTTTATCTGTTTTTCCGCCACCGGCGGCGCCCGCATGCAGGAGGCATTGATTTCGCTGATGCAAATGGCAAAAACCAGTGCGGTTATCGAGCGTTTAAAGGTCCAGGGCATACCTTATATTTCCATCATGACAGACCCTGTTTACGGCGGCGTATCGGCGAGCCTTGCTTTGCTCGGTGATATCAATGTTGCTGAACCCAGTGCGCGGGCGGGGTTTGCCGGGCCCAACATCATTGAGCAAACAATTCGCCAAAAACTGCCCAAGGGATTCCAGCGCAGTGAATTTCTGTTGGAGCATGGGGCCATCGACTTGATTGTTCATCGCAAAGACATGCGCGACCGGGTCGGTTCGCTGCTGGCGAAACTGACCCACTGCCCCGCTGCCTGATTGTGCAGATTTAATTACGCTCTTAACGACAGTCGTTTATTACATGCGGTTTAATTCACTTGAAGCCTGGCTGGCCTGGCTGGAACAGCTACACCCAAAAGAAATCGAACTCGGGCTGGCGCGTATTGGTATTGTCGCCGAGCGTCTCGAACTGGTCTCTGGCAAAAACAAAGCGCGGCAACAGCCGGCGCCGAGGATAGTGACGATTGCCGGCACCAATGGCAAAGGCTCCTGCGTAGCAACTCTGGAGGCACTGTTGATCGAGACGGGCTATCGCGTTGGTAGCTATACATCTCCCCATCTTTTCCACTATTGCGAACGCATCCGTATCCAGGGGTGCAACGCCGCGCCGGAGACGGTGTGCGCCGCGTTCGAAAAAATCGAGCGTGTCCGCGACGGCGTCAGTCTGACTTATTTTGAATTCGGCACCCTGGCGGCCATGGAACTGTTTCTGCACGGTCGACAGAGCGTTGATATTGTGTTGCTGGAAGTTGGCCTGGGAGGGCGCCTGGACGCGACTAATCTGTGGGATGCGGATGTGGCGGTGGTCACATCCATCGACCTCGATCACGAAATCTGGCTGGGCTCTGATCGCGACAGCATAGCGCGTGAGAAGGCCGGCATTTTTCGCCGCTCACGACCCGCGATCTGCGCCGACCCCACACCGCCGGCGGCCATTGCCGCTGCCGCTGCGGACTGCAACGCGCCGCTGTTACAGCTGGGCCGGGAATTCGGATCGCAGGTATCCGATACCGGCGCCACCTGGTCCTGGTGGGGGCGGGCAAGCCGTGGAGAGGAAGTCAGTTTTGCCGGGTTGCCGCTACCCAATCTGCCTCTACCGAGTGTGGCGGCGGCACTGCAAGTGTGTAACTGTCTGGAAATCAAACTGCAAAGGCAGATAGTGCAACGGGTCATGGAGGGCTTGGAATTACCGGGGCGGTTGCAGAAAATCAATTACAAGGGGCTTGAATTCATTCTCGACGTTGCTCACAACCCGGCGGCAGCCACCTATCTGGCGACCAAATTAGCAGCGCCGACTGGCGCGCAAAAGACTTTCGCGCTGGTGGCCATGATGGCGGACAAAGATCGCCGGAATACACTGTGCCAATTACGGCCGCTCGTGGATTACTGGTTTGTCTCCGGACTGCCCGGTTCCATCCGGGCCGCCTCCGCCGAGGATCTGGAGACAGATCTGAACCACCTCGGTGGTGCCGCTGTTAAGTGTGATACAGTAGCCGCTGCATTGGAGCAGATTACCCGGGAGGCGGCTCCGGGCGATCGCGTGTTGGTGCTCGGGTCTTTTCTGACCGTGGCGGCGGCGCTGGAAGTCTGTAAACCTAAAACTGCGGAGTAGCCTCTAAACGTGGATGACGGATTAAAGCAGCGCCTGGTGGGAGCGGTCGTGCTGACATCGGTAGCGGTGCTGTTTTTGCCCGTGGTGTTTGAGCGCGAAGTACGGCTACCGGTCGATACCGCCACCCGGATTACGCCGCCACCGCAGGTGCAGCCTCTGCCGATACAAAGTCCTGTCAGGCCAAAGGACATCATAGCGGCCAAGGACCCGGAGCAAATGTATCAACCGGATACCGACGCCCCAGTGGACGATACCCCTGAGCCGGCCGGTCTCAACGCCGAAGGCGTGCCCCGGGCATGGGTGGTGCAGGTGGCGAGTTACAACAATGAAGCGCATGCGAAACAGTTAAGCGAGCAATTGTTAAAAGTTGGATACAAGGCCTATTACCGCAGGGCAAAGACTGCCAAGGGCCCAATGGTGCGCGTGTTTGTGGGGCCGAAAATCGACAAGCAGAGCGCCTGGAAAATCAAACGTGAGCTGGATAAAACCCTGCACGTCGAGTCACTGGTACTGCAGTTCCAGCCGTGATCGCCAGGAATATGAACAACTGGGGTATGAAAATAGAGCTAGCGGCGATAGATAAGCCGGATTTTCGGCCCACAGGGGATTTATTAACGATTGTTTTTGATAGCCTTTCTCGTAGCGGTTCAGCTCTGTTAGAATGCACACCCCGTCAGCGTTTGTTTAGATAGGCAGCCACATATCCATGAATTGGGCGGACTGGACCATTGTCGCTATACTGGCTGTCTCCAGCCTGATCAGCCTCAAGCGCGGTTTTGTGCGTGAAGCCTTGTCCCTGGCTAACTGGGGCATTGCGTTCGTGGTTGCCATGACCTTTCGCGAGGCCCTGGCGCAGCTACTGGCGCACTATATTGACACCCCTTCAGTCCGTGAAATGCTCGCCTTTGCCATCCTCTTTGCGGCTACACTGATCGTAGGTGCCATGGTCAATCATCTGATCAGTGAAGTAGTGCGCATGACCGGGCTGTCGGGTACCGATAGACTGTTCGGCATGATCTTCGGAATGGCGCGGGGCGTGATTGTGGTCCTTGCCATTATACTACTGCTGCCACCACTGGTTCCTATTGACCAGGATTCTTGGTGGCAGCATTCTGTGCTTATTCCCCAATTTTTATTACTCGAAGACTGGTCCCGCGAGACCGTGACAGATTTGTCTGCACTGGTTTCCAGCTGGTTTAACTGATTGCCCTGGCGCTGAGGTAAAGGTTTTATGTGTGGCATTGTAGGTATAGTAGGTAAACGGGATGTCAATCTATCGCTGTATGATGCATTGACGATGCTACAGCACCGCGGCCAGGACGCCGCGGGTATCGTTACCTGCAACGGTGGCAAACTGGCTCTGCAAAAGGGAAATGGCCTGGTGCGCGATGTATTCCGCACCCGCCACATGCAGCGCCTAGTAGGTAATCTGGGTATCGGCCATGTGCGCTACCCCACTGCCGGCAGCTCCGGTCCAGCCCTGGCTCAGCCCTTCTACGTCAATTCGCCCTATGGTATTGCGCTGGCGCACAACGGCAATCTGACCAACGTCGATGAGGTGAGTGAGCACCTGTATAAGGCTGACTTGAGGCATATAAATACCGATTCCGATTCCGAAGTGCTGCTCAACGTGTTTGCCCACGAACTGCAGGTTCAGGGCAAGCTGCGTCCCGGGCACGAGGACATTTTCGACGCTATCTCCCGACTTCATCGTCGCGTGAGCGGCGGTTACGCCGCGGTGGCGCTCATCGCCAGTTATGGACTGATTGCCTTTCGCGACCCCTACGGTATCCGTCCCCTGGTGTTCGGCAGTCGCGAAACATCCGCTGGCACTGAATATATAGTGGCTTCGGAAAGTGTCGCCCTGGATGTGCTCGGTTACGACCTGATTCGCGATGTGGCGCCGGGGGAAGCGGTCTATATCAGCTCCAGTGGCGAGCTGCACACCCGCCAGTGCGCCGATAACCCGCGGTTGACCCCCTGTATTTTCGAGCACGTATATTTTGCCCGCCCGGACTCAATCATGGACGGGGTGTCGGTTTACAAAGCCCGCCTGCGTCAGGGCGAAAAGCTGGCGGAAAAAATTCTGCACGAACGCCCCGAGCACGATATCGATGTGGTGATCCCAATCCCCGACAGCAGCCGGGTGGCGGGGCAGGCCCTGGCCCACAATTTGGGGGTGAAATTTCGCGAAGGGCTGGTTAAAAACCGCTACATTGGCCGCACTTTCATCATGCCGGGGCAGCAGCAGCGAAAAAAATCCGTGCGCCAGAAACTCAATACCATAGAGCTGGAGTTCAAAGGCAAAAATGTCTTGCTGGTGGACGACTCGATTGTCCGCGGCACCACCTGCCAACAGATCATTCAGATGGCCCGCGATGCCGGCGCGGCCAAGGTTTACTTCGCCTCGGCCGCACCGGCGGTGAAGTATCCGAACGTGTATGGTATCGATATGCCGACGTCCAAAGAGCTCATCGCCTACAATCGCACCGATATGGAAATCTGTCGGGAAATCGGCGCCGACTGGCTGATTTACCAGGATCTGGAAGACCTGATCGCCGCCTCCGCCGAGGGCAATCAGAATATCGAGCAGTTTGACTGTTCCGTATTTACCGGCGTTTATGTCACCAACGATGTCAACAAAGACTATTTGAGTAAACTCGACGCCGCCCGCAATGATGCGGCGCGCACAAAGCGCAAGGACGAAGACAGCGACGGCGGTACTGTGATCGGCCTGCACAACGATGCTTCCGCGGCGCTCTAATGTAGGTTCAAAAATGACAGATAATCCCGATTCACCCAAAAACCCGCTTCACGACGCCGGTATCGATACCCTGGCGATCCGCACCGGGATTTCCCGCAGCGCCGAAGGCGAACACAGCGAACCGATTTTTACCACGTCGAGTTATGTGTTCGCTTCCGCCGCTGAGGCGGCGGCGCGCTTTTCCGGCGATGAGCCCGGCAATGTCTACTCCCGCTATACCAACCCCACCGTAAGGATGTTCCAGGAGCGTATGGCAGCGCTGGAAGGGGGGGAGGCAGCGGTGGCGACCGCTTCGGGAATGGCGGCGATACTGAGTACCTGTATGGCGCTGCTGAGTGCGGGCGATCACATCGTCTGCTCGCGCAGTGTTTTTGGGACTACAACGGTGCTGCTGACCAAATATCTGAGGAAATTTGGTGTGGAAACCACCTTTGTCGATGCCACCGATTACAGCGCCTGGGAAGCGGCCATGGCGGCCAACACGCGCCTGCTGTTTCTGGAAACGCCCTCCAACCCCCTGGGGGAGGTGGTCGATATCGCCCGCCTGGCGGAACTTGCGCACAACAACAACCGTTTTGGCAGTGATTGCCGGTTGGTGGTGGACAATTGCTTTTGCACCCCGGCGCTGCAGCGGCCGCTGGCGCTGGGAGCGGATGTGGTTGTGCATTCAGCGACCAAGTATCTTGATGGTCAGGGGCGCTGTGTCGGCGGAGTGGCGGTCGGCAGTGGCCAACTGATGGACGAAGTGCTCGGTTTCCTGCGCTCGGCCGGCCCCTCCATGAGCCCCTTCAACGCCTGGGTGTTTTTGAAAGGGCTGGAAACCCTGCGGCTGCGCATGGAAGCCCATTCGGCCAATGCCCTGGCTATTGCCGAGTGGCTGCAGCGACAACCGTCGATCGAGAAAGTCTATTACACCGGCCTGACGTCCCACCCGGGGCACGAATTGGCGAAGCGCCAGCAGCGCGCCTTCGGCGGGGTGCTGGCATTGTGTGTTCGCGGTGATCAGGACGCGGCCTGGCGCTTTATCGACGCGACCCGGATTGTGTCGCTAACGGCCAACCTGGGCGATGCCAAAACTACCATTGTACATCCGGCCACCACCACACACGGCCGTTTGTCCGCGGAGCAACGCCAAGAGGTAGGCATTAAGGACAATCTGATTCGACTGGCGGTGGGCCTCGAATCGGTAGAGGATATAATCGTTGATCTGGAGCGCGGTATAGGTGCACTGTAGACCCCGGCGGCGTATTTTTGGTGTAGCGTATACAGCGGAGCGGACAGTTGGAAAAACGGATCGATAAAATTATTAGTGAAATCAGCAAGGTGTTACTGGGTAAAGAACATCAGATCAAGCTGGCCTTGACCTGTCTGTTCGCCCGGGGGCATCTGCTGATTGAGGATTTACCCGGTATGGGGAAGACGACCCTGGCCCATGCGCTGGCCAACGTCCTGGGGCTTTCCTATAACCGTATTCAATTCACCAGTGATTTGTTGCCGGCAGATATTCTGGGGGTTTCTGTATTCGACAAAACGGTGGGGGCGTTCGAGTTCCACCCGGGACCGGTTTTCACCCAGGTGCTACTGGCTGATGAAATCAACCGCACCACGCCGAAAACCCAGAGTGCCCTGCTGGAAGCCATGGAAGAGGGGCAGGTCACTGTCGAAGGACATACCCGACCGCTGCCGAAGCCGTTTTTTGTGATCGCCACCCAGAATCCGGTTACCCAGTCTGGCACCTTTCCGTTGCCTGAGTCGCAACTGGACCGCTTTCTGATGCGTATTGAGTTGGGCTACCCGGACACCGCCGCCGAGCGGGCTCTGTTCAAGGGCGAGGACCCGCGCGCACGGCTGTTGCAGATGACGGTGTGCATCAGCACCGAAGAATTGATCGGGGTTCAAGACGGTGTGGACAAAGTGCAGGTATCCGACAGCCTGTTGGATTACCTTCAGCGCCTGGTGCGTTATACGCGCACAGCGAAGGAGTTTTCCTACGGAATTTCTCCGCGGGGTGCGCTGGCGTTACTGCGCTGTGCTAAAACCTGGGCCTTCATTCACCGTCGCCGACATGTGATTCCGGAGGATTTGCAAACAGTCATGCCGTCGGTGGTGGCACACCGGGTGCGGGACGCCGCCGACTACGGAGATCAGCATGGTTATGAACTGGTCGACAGAGTGTTGAATAAAGTCGATGTGATTGGCGGTTAGCTCCGTATCGAAGGTACTTGCCAAATTGAAAAGGGGCGTTGACAGGTGCAATTACCGTTAAACGCGAAACGTTTTTTTCAGCAGCGAATGCAGCTGTGGATACAGCGGCGTCTGCCGGCCCAGAGCCCCCAGACGCTGGACCGGTTTAAACTGTTTATCTTTCCCTCCCGCAGCGGTCTGGCTTTCATTGTGGTCGATATACTGTTGTGGCTGATTGGCACCAACTACCAAAACAATATCATTATCGGTCTTGCACTGTTGTTGTGTAGTCTGTTTGTGGTTTCAATTCTGCACACCTTCAGCAATCTCTCCGGTGTCACCATTCGCGCTTTAGGCGCGACGCCGGCGTTCTGCGGCGAGGCGGCGGAAGTAGAGGTCATGGTCAACGCCGAAGGTTCCCGGCAATACGAAAATATTCTATTGTGCTGGCCCGGTGGCGGCACCGCGGTGGCGAACCTGATTGATCACCGCGAAACCACGGTAAAATTGTTTGTGCCGACAAAACAGCGTGGCTGGATGAATCCCGGCCGCCTGCTGATCGAAACCTATTACCCGCTGGGCATGATTCGCTGCTGGACTTGGCTCGATCTGGATGTGCGCGTGCTGGTGTATCCGAAGCCAATATTTGCCGGTCGGATACCGCCCTCGCAGACGGTGCAGGATCAGGGTAGTCGACAGGTCCACAACGGCACCGAGGATTTTACCGGTTTGAACCCCTACCGGCCCGGGGAGTCCCTGCGTCATATCGCCTGGAAACACTACGCCCAGGGCCGGGGCTTGTACACCAAGGAATTCAGTGCGTCCGTCGATCAACGCCTGTGGCTGGAATGGGATTTTTTCGCCGGTTTTGATATCGAAGCGCGACTTTCGCGGCTCTGCTATTGGGTATTGGACGTCAGTAAAACACAAAATGAATACGGGCTGCGCCTGCCGGGACTCGAAGTCAAACCCGGAAAAGGGCTGGAACACAAACGTCAGGTATTAAAGGCCCTGGCATTGTTCAACCGCAGCGGCGGGGCGGGCCGATGAAGCTGATTTACCAGATTCCCCGCAACAGTCTGGCTTGGTTGCTGGTGGCCCAGGCGGCCGCCATTGGCCCACACCTGGGGCGTCTGCCGGGCTGGTTTGGCTTTGTCTGGATGCTGGTGGTACTGTGGCGGATCCAGGTGTTTCGCGGTATCTGGGCGTTTCCCGGCAACCTGCTTAAAGCACTGGCCCTGGTTTTGTGCGGCGCCGGTCTGTTGCTTGGATACCGGCACTTGTTCGGCCTGGAGCCCCTGTTGGCGCTGCTGGTGACGGCGTTTATTCTCAAACTGCTGGAGATGCAGCGCAAACGCGATGCGCTGGTGGTGATTTATCTGGGCTATTTTGTCGCCGCCACCCAATTTCTGTTTGTTTCCACTATGGCTTGGGGAGCATACGGACTTCTCTGCGTCGTACTCCTGACCACTGCGCTGATGGGGTTGCACCAGTCACAGGGGCATCGCTTTGCCTGGCGCAGTTTTACCCTGGCGGGCAAGCTGATTGCACAATGCCTGCCGTTGATGGTGTTGTTGTTTCTCGTGGTGCCCCGTATCGGTGCGCTCTGGAAGGTGCCGATGCTGGAGTCTTCCGGTAAAACCGGTGTCAGCGACACCATGTCTCCAGGGGATTTCAGTCATTTAACAAAATCCGCCGACCTGGCTTTTCGAGTCTCGTTTTCCAGGACACCGCCGCCGTTGCATAAACTCTACTGGCGCGGTCTGGTTTTGTCTGACTTTGATGGTCGCACCTGGAGTCAGGGCGAAGCCGGCAGAGATCGGGAAGGCGCAGTCGTCGCATGGGGCCAGCAGCAGCTCGACTGGAAGCAACTCATAGAAAAGCGGGGAGGGGTGGTCAGTTATGAGGTGATTCTCGAACCCACCAACCAGCTATGGCTCTATGCGCTGGCGACACCGGAACTGCCGCGTCAGCGCGGCGACAGCGCAATGGGCTTGACCCGGGACTTTCGCCTTATTCACCGCGAACCGATTACCAGCCGCCTGCGTTACGAGGTGGTGTCCTATCTCGATCACCGCACAGAAGTGGAACCCCTGCCCGAATGGCGGCTGGCGCGGGAACTGCAATTGCCCCGTGGCTACAACCCTAACACCCAACATATAGCGCAACAGTGGATGAAAGAGGAGGGCTCGGCCGCCGCTTATGTCGACCGTGTTCTAGGCTATTTCAACCGGGAAGTTACCTACACCCTCACACCGCCGGCGCTCGGAATGCATACCGCGGATGAATTTTTATGGCAAACCAAGCGCGGCTTTTGCGAACACTTTGCCAGCAGCTTTGTCATTTTGATGCGTGCCGCCGGCGTTCCCGCGCGGGTGGTGGTGGGTTATCAGGGCGGCGAAGTCAACCCACTGCAAAACTACCTGCTGGTGCACCAGTACGACGCCCACGCCTGGGCGGAAGTGTGGCTCGCCGGTAGAGGGTGGGTGCGGGTTGACCCTACCGCTGCCGTCGCCCCGCAGCGGATCGAAAGCAGCCTTAGAGATGCTGTCAGTGAACAGGAGTCACAATTGATCGGCAATCAGACCGGCAGCCTGTTATCGCTGGCGCGCTACCGCCATAATCCCTTTTTGAATGCGCTACGACTGCGCTGGGATTCGATCAACTACAACTGGTACCGTTGGGTGCTGAATTACGACTCCCAACGCCAGTCCAGGCTGCTGTATGATTTATTGGGGGGGCTCAGTTACTGGCGCCTGGCGATCTTGATCATTGGTGCCGGTGGCATCATGCTGGCGATAATCGCCTTCAGTGTTCTGTGGCGCGGAGGCAGGGCGCCGGTATCGCCGGTAACCCGGCAATACTTGCGTTTTACCGACAAGCTCGCCCGCGCCGGTCTGCCCCGCTTGCCCGGTGAAGCGCCGGGGGACTATGCCCGCCGGGTCGCCATTTCGAGACCGGATCTGCGCCAAGGTGTGGAGTCGATTACCCGGCTTTACGAACAGGTTGCTTACCAAGAACAGCGCCGATCGCTGACGACATTGCGGCAGGTGGTGCGGCGGTTTTCGACAAGGTAAATATCCCCCTTGTCCTAATTATCTAGAACCTTGACATAGCAGTGTTTGAACACCCCATAATTTGGATCGCCAAAAGTATCATTGGTGCATGCGGTGCAGCCAGTCTGGTTAAATAAATAGTAGAATTGTTTATCTGCACCATAAGCAATATCGTAAGTTCCCACTGGACAGATGTTTTCGCCTTCCAAACCAGAGTAGGTATAACCAGCCGGTTCCTCCCCAGCGCAATTTGTATTAATTCCCATGTCGCATTGTACCAATGTAGCGATAATGGCACTGCGTTGGCGATTGGTTTCACTGTCTTCGCGGTCATAATTCAGACCATACGGCCAGAAAATATGTGAATCCCCAAGAAGGGTATTTCCATCACCCCATGCCTGGATTTGGGTGTTCGCAAGTGGGCCATCCCAAGTTCCGTCGGTCATCAGGTTATGAAAAGCATAATAGGTTCCTGCGCCCAATGTATGCAGGATTTCATGCATCGCAACCCGGGTATTTCTTAGTCCCCCAAAGGTGATAACACCATCAAAATTCGCCTGGGCCGTTGGAACACTGCTACTATAATAGACGTTGCAATGTTTGGTAACCTTGCCATAAGTATTAAAATACCAGGCTGCTTCTGACATTGAATTGGAGATGGTGTTTGCAATATCGGAGTTCACACCTTCCAGATGCAGGGTATAAGTAACATCCGCTTGGGTGAAATTGATGCTAAAAACTGAATATAAACAAACAATTAAAGCACTG
>JARROD010000017.1:0-37613 GCA_037384225.1 Exilibacterium sp. | reverse complement strand
GGTGACACTCCTTCTGCCTAAACTCGGCGCGCCAGTCTTCGACTCTACCTCCGATACATCCCGCCTGGCGTCGTTGCAAAATCTCGACGTAGACCCGCTATGCCTTCGTTTTTGCGCCTAGCCAGACGGGCGCCTCGAAACCCAAAACCGGAAGTTATTTCGTGCACGACCCTTAATGTGTAGGTCATTTGATTAAAGAAAGGCCGAACAGTCGCAGCGATAGAAGGTTTCGTCTTCCAGACGCATCATCGTCAGGTGAGAGCCCCAGACACAACCTGTATCCAGCGCGTAAAGATTGACCTCGTCCACTTTACCCTCAAGGGCGGCCCAGTGGCCAAAAATCAGCTTGTGTTTGCGGGTTTTGCGCTGTGGGTGGCTATACCAGGGGGCAAACCCCGGCGGGGGTTGATCTGGAGCGGATTTGCTGAGCAGCTCCAGCCTGCCGGAGGCATCGCAAAAACGCATCCGGGTGAAGTAGTTGGTAATGAGGCGCAATCGCGCATAACCCTGCAGCGATTTGTCCCAGCAATCCGGTCGATTGCCGTACATATTGGCGAGCAACTGGCGAAAATTATCCCCCCGCAAAGCAGTTTCCAGTTCCGCGGCCCGTGTTAGCGCTTTTTTCAGACTCCACTGAGGCGGGATACCGGCGTGCACCATTGTGAATTTTAATGTGGGATCATAGTGCACAATTTTCTGTTGCCTAAGCCAGGTCAACAGGGGTTCGCAATCCGGCGCCTGCAGAACCTCATTGAGTGTATCGTTGCGGCCGGGCCGGCTGTAGCCGTAGGCCACAGCCAGCAGGTGAAGGTCGTGGTTGCCGAGCACCGTGGTCACACAAGCACCGAGGCTCTTGACATAGCGAAGTGTCTGCAGCGATTGGGGGCCGCGGTTGACAATATCGCCGGCAATCCACAGTCGGTCCTTGTCGGGATTGAAATCCACTTCGCTAAGCAGGCATCTAAGGGGGGTGAAACAACCTTGAATATCACCGACAGCGTAAGTAGACATTTGTGTGTAAGTGCTCGCTTCTGTTGTGGGCGGGGGGTGGCCTAATGGATGGCATAGGGCGGAACCAGTGCAAAAGTTGGCACCGGTGCTTCAAAAACGCGGTCATCGTCTGTGCGCATTTGGTATCTGCCCTCCATTGTACCGGTTTCGGTTTCAATGATAACGCCGCTGGTATAGGTATATTCCTCGCCGGGTTCCAGTCGCGGCTGTTCTCCGACGACGCCCATTCCCAGTACTTCCTGACGGTCGTTTTTGGCGTCGGTGATTATCCACTGGCGACTGATCAGTTGCGCGGCTTCTGAACCCCGGTTTTTGATCGTAATCGTATAAGCGTAAACAAAGCGTTTACTGGCCGGATTAGACTGTGTGTCCAGGTATCTGGAGGCTACAGAAATTTCAATGGGGGTAGAGATCATCCAGTTACTGCTCTCAAGGCGACGGGATAAGCGTATCAAGCGTATTGCTCAAGCTAACCAGTTCTTCCAGTGTTAGGTTTTCAGGGCGAATAGTAATGTCGATTTGGATATTTTCAATGGTTTGTACGGGTACAAGTTGTTTAAGGGCATTGCGCAAAGTCTTGCGGCGCTGTTGAAAAGCGGTTTTGACCAGTCGTTCAAACAGCACAGTATTGTTGGCGCGATAGGGCAGCTGGCGGTGCGGCGTTAGCCGGACTATGGCTGAATCCACCTTGGGTTGCGGGCGGAAACACTGCGGGGGTACTTCAAACAGACTTTCCACAGAGCAGTAATACTGCACCATGATTCCCAGACGACCGTAGGCTTTTTCGCCCGGTGTGGCGCACAGGCGCTGCACCACTTCTTTTTGCAGCATAAAGTGCATGTCTTCGATCTGATGTTGAAAAGAAAGCAGATGAAAGATAAGCGGTGTGGATGTGTGGACTCAACCCTCACGCTGGCGAAGGGGGCCATTTGGGCCGGGAGGAGATCGATATTATTGAGCCGCTCATCAATGAGTGAGGGGCAGGCGTCGAGTAGCAATTCGGTAATGGCGCCTTTGCCGGGACCTATTTCCACCATATTATCATCGTAGCGGGGAGCAATAGCGCGGGTGATATTTTCGATCACGCCCCTGTCGATCAGAAAATTCTGCCCAAAGCGCTTGCGGGCGCGATGGCCCAGTTGAGGTTGATTCATACTTATCTACCTGTGCTCACGACTTTTTGCTCCCGCCTCAATGGAGTTCAGGCGGGGACCGGTGGCGGGCCCTGGCCCGAGCCATGCTCAGGGCATATTCCAGCGCGGTCGACAGACTACCGGTGTCTGCTCCGCCGCTGGCGGCGAGGTCGAGGGCAGTACCGTGGTCCACCGATGTGCGAATAATCGGCAGCCCAAGGGTAATATTGACGGCGTTCCCGAAACCTTTGAATTTGAGCACCGGCAGGCCTTGATCATGGTACATCGCCAGGACCGCATCGGCATTGTGTAGATATTTGGGCGTAAATAGGGTGTCGGCGGGCAAGGGGCCTCGCAGATCCATCCCTTGGTGGCGCAACTCATTGATGAGCGGCTCAATAATATCGATCTCCTCCCGGCCCAAATGGCCCCCTTCGCCAGCGTGAGGGTTGAGTCCACACACCAGGATGCGGGGGCTGCTGATGCCAAAGTGGTGGCGCAGGTCCCGGTGCAAAATGCGGATTACCTGGCGTAGGCTCTCGGTCGTGATTGCCTCCGCCACCCGGGACAGGGGCAGGTGAGTGGTGGCCAGGGCAACCCGCAATCCCTCGGTGGCCAACATCATAACAACCTTGTCGGTGTGGGTCTTTTGAGCCAGATATTCGGTGTGGCCACTAAAGGCGATACCGCTGTCGTTAATAACGCTTTTTTGCACTGGACCAGTAACCAGTGCATCAAACTGCCCCTGTAGACAGCCTTCGACAGCGACATCGAGTGCGCGCAGAACATAGCCGGCGTTGGCAGGGGCCAGTTGGCCCGGAATTACCTTAGCTCGCGTGGCTATAGGTAGTACCGTCAACTCGCCACCGGCGTGCGGGCGAGGGGGGCGGTCTGGGTCCAACTCGCGCAATACCAGCGGCAGGCGCAGCCGGGAGGCCCGTTCCCGCAACAGTTCCGGGTCTGCGATCACCACAATCTCCGCGGCGTGCTCCCGTTGGGCTAACGTAATTGCCAGGTCCGGGCCTATGCCGGCGGGTTCCCCTGGGGTTAGGGCTATACGAAGAGAATCAGAGCTAGCGGATTGCACGTGTTGATTTCACTCTTTGATTTCCACATAGGCCTCATCGCGTTTTTCCTGCAGCCAGTTTTGCAGTTCTTCCTCGAAACGGCGTTTGCGAAGAATATTTCTGGCCTGATTGCGAATCACCTGCTCGCTCATATCCTGCTCACGTCGATCTTCCACTTTCAGTATGTGCCAGCCGAATTGAGTGCGGAAGGGGTCGCTGATTGCGCCCACGGGTGTTTGCTCCATGGTTGACTCAAAGGCAGGGACGAACTGGCCGGGGGTCGACCAGCCGAGGTCTCCGCCGCTGAGCATGGAGCCTATATCCTCCGAGTGTTCTCTGGCCACTTCGGCGAATTCAGCGCCGTCGAGAATTTGCTGGCGCAGCTTGATAAGCTTTTTGCGGGCGTCCTCATCGCTGAGAATAGTGGAGGGTTTGACCAGTATGTGGCGCACTTTTGACTGTTTGACAATCTGTTGCCCGCCGCCCTTTTTTTCGTAAAGTTTGAGTATGTGGTAACCGGCATCACTGCGGAAAGGTTGGGAAACCCCACCCACCTCCAGGCTTGGTACCATCTCGGCAAACAGTCCAGGTAATTGCGCGGTTTTGCGCCAGCCAAGGTCACCCCCCTGTAGCGCGCGCTGCCCCCCGGAGTGGGCTATGGCCAGTTGTTTAAAGTCTTCTCCGCGTTTTAAGCGCAGATAAATATTTTCCGCCAGAGCGCGGGCGTGGCTGGCATCGTCGGCGGAGGCGCTGGGTGAAACCGGGATCAGGATATGGCCGAGGCGGTAATCCGGAGAAGTCCAGAATTTTCCCTCTTTGGAATTCAGGAAGTTGTTGATTTCCTGGTTTGAGATTCGTATGCGGCGGTTGACGAACCCTTTTTGGATCTGGTTGGTGAGCATTTCCCGGCGAATTTGCTCCTTCAGTGTGTTCAGGCTCATCCCTTCCTGCCGCAGTTGCTCTATAAATTGTTCGCGGCTGAGTTTATTGGCCTGCTGCATCCTGGCCAGCGCCTGGTCGAGATCGCTTTCGCTGATTTCCAGCCCCTGACGCTCGGCCATTTGCAGTTGCAGGCGCTCGACAATCAAGTGTTCCAGCACCTGGGAGCGCAGTACGTCTTCTGGTGGCAGTTCGGTGTTTTGTGCTTGCAGGCGGCTTTTAATCATCTTTATCTGGCGATCAAGTTCGCTGGCCATAACAACGTCGTTGTCAACGATGGCAATGATTTTATCCAGAAGTACCGTCTGCGCCTGAACCCAGGTGCAGCAAAAAACCGTAATCAGACTCAAGCTAAGCTTGTGTAGTTTGCTGGAATTCAATCCGGCATTTAAGTGCAGGTATTTCAATGTTGTCGTCAGCATAGCTACTATAGAATTGCCAGTATGTATAAAGTTATTTTAAAACTGCCGCAGATCCGACAGACGTTCGAATTTCTGCCGGCCTTCGCCAAGCATGTGATTACTGGATCGTTTTCAATGTAATTGTCACTTTTTAAATTTCTCCCGTAATTCGTACCCCTGGATACCTTCGCTGAGCACCGAATTGACGGTGTTGCCGGTACCGCCCAAACCTTTGAGCTGGAATTCAAAGAAGACACCCTCATCGAAATCAAGTTCACGGTCGTCGACAATATTGATCAAATCGTTATCGAGCCAGCGGCGCCACACGGCCCTGACTCGATAACAACAGCTGTCGTATTCTAAGCCGGCGAAGGTTTCCAACTCCCGGTCGTTGGTGAAATCCTTGTTGTAACGACCAATCAAACTCCAGTTTCCGTAAACCGGCCACAACATCGAGGCTTCCACCTGATCGATATCGTTTTTTAGCAATTCGCTGGTGTCGCCGTCATTGTCGAAATCGTTACTGTCTGCTTTTCCCGCCTGACGGACATAACGATAGCCGAGGTTGAACAATCGGTACCGGTCGTCCATATATTTCAGCGACATATTGCCGCGGGACATTTCCTGTTGCTCCTCATCGTACAGCAGGTCGCTGTTTAAACGCCAGTAGTCACCGACTTGGGCTGTTATTTGGGCTGCGATCTCGGAGCGGCTGGCCAGCGGATCGACCTCGCCCGCGAGGCTCTGGGGCTGTGTGAGGAAAACCCGACGGTCTTTGAAATAATAAATTTGACCGACACTGAGGCTGAGGCGTTCCACTCCCGAATCGGCTTCGATAAACCGGGTGGTGAGCCCGACCGACAGCTGGTTGGCATCGTCGATTCTATCGCCACCGGAAAAGCGGGTGTCACGGAACAACTGGTTATAACTGTTGGTGAGCGGTGTAGTGTCGAATTTAAGTTGAGAGAGTTCGGTCTGATCTTCAAAATCACTGTAGAAGTAGAATAAACGGGGTTCAAATGTCTGCTGATAACCCTCGCCTAGCAGCCTTCCTTCCCGCTCGAAAAACAGGCCCGTGTCAAAAGTACCCTGTGGAACGAATAGTTCCGGGTCATTCTCGATGCCATGGTCGAAATCGTCGTCGAGCCGGTAACTCAGGTGTTTGAGTGTGAAGGCGGGTTTAGCGAACCCCCAGACCCATTGTTTTTCCCAGGCTACGCGGTAGTCGATGCGGGCGCGGTCGCCGGTTATTTTACGTTGTTTCAGCTTGTGGTCGAAACTGACGTACTCGTGTTCGAACTCCAATACCCAATCGTCGAACTGGTAATGGCCATCGGCGTTGATACGCGGTGTCTGGCGGTAGGGGCTATTGATATCCTCTATATTTTCACCAATGGTTTGGAATTCCTCGGCCTTGGCTTTCAACAGCCAGTTGTCGAATTGATAGCTGGCTTCTCCCAGTCGCTTAAGGTGGGTCTGGCTGTTGACTGTGAGACTGGCGGTATCCAGATCGCGGAAATAGTCCCGGTCACTGATTCTGGTAAAGTCTATCCGGGTACCCCAGCGTTTGCTTAGCCCACCGGTCTGATCGACATTGATCAACCAGCGGTCTTCGCCGATAAATTCGCCGATCCTGGCCTCCAGCTCTTCGACCTCCTCCTGCAGTAGCAGGAGTTCCTGTGGGGTTGTGTCTTCAGCGTTGGTGGCCAGGTCTAATTCCGCCTGAGCTTCTTCAAGCCGCTTTTCGTCATCATTGTCCTTGCCGCCGTCATCATTGCCGAGGTGGGCCAAATTGACGACGGTTTCAAAATTGGGGGACAGGTGGCGAAACTCCAGTTCCATCATTTCACCACGGTCGTCGATATGGCGCGGTGTCAGGGTCAAATCGTAGTTGGGAGCGAGATTGTAATAATAGGGAATGCCGGCGTTCAAGCCGCCGCCACCGCTGCCGCTGGTACTGATATAGGGGAACAGCAGTCCCGACTGGCGGGCGTCTGAGGTGGGGAAAAAGAGGTAGGGTGTATAAAACACAGGCACACCCTTCACCTCCAGGCTCACGTGCCGACCTTCACCCTGCTCAAAATTGGGGTCGATGACGATTTCCTTGCCTTTCAGTATCCAGGCGTTACTGTTGGGTTCGCAGGTTGTATAGCTGCCTTTTTCCAGCACCACGACGTTATTTTCCCTGTGCTCCAGCTTTTCGGCGCTGCCTCTGGCGCGGGATTCATGCATTACAAACTCGGCATTCGACAACGTGGCATGGCGGCTATCGAGATTCATGGTAGCCCGCTCGCCTCTAAGTAGTAGGCCCGGTTCGCGCAGGCGGATATTGCCCACGATTTGCGCTTCATTCGTAGCGCGGTTCATAATCAGGTTGTCGGCCAGCAATTGGCGCGTGCCCTGAGTGAGTTTGACCTCGCCTTCCATGACAGTGGTGCTCTCATGCACCATTTTCGCTTTTTCTGCTGTGGCCCGTAGCGTGGCTTTTTCCGGATCCAGGTGAGCTTCGGGGTCAGTGCGCTTGGGTTCGATATAAGCGCCGCAGCAGCCGGCGGGGAGTTCGGTTCGCTGCGCCTCGGGTAATTGTTCCAGAGGGACCCAATCCAGCTCACTTGTACTGTGCGTGATTTTTGCGTCCGCGGTAGTCGCTGCTTTGGCCTGTTCAGAATCGTGGCTCAACCCCGGTTCTGTGTCGGTAAGGTCGGAACACTCCCAGCCACTGTCGTTTTCCATCGGCTTACAGTGCCATTCATCGTGTTCGGCGATCTGCGCCTGGGTGTTGACAGGCAGAGCCATCGCCGGCAGCAAAACCATTAAGCTACGGGCGGCGAAACCCAGCTTCGCGTGTCGGCCGATTTGCCGGTTGTAGCCATATTTATCATTGAGGTGTTGTTGAATTTGTCGCTGCAGGTTAAGGCGCACGTGAGGTTCCCGTTCGGCCATTTTATGAGATTTTCGAGGCAATGGTTTGCCGTTGTAGTCGTGGACCAAAGGGGGGATTCTACTTGGGAAGGCGTTAAGAAGCTATATGCTATGCGGTTATAGCGTGACACCCTATTGATTAAAGTTGCATAATCCTGGTTAAAATGGCGTCTGCAATAGCACAATTTACAGCGTTATATATCGTTGATAGGAAGAAATAGAAAGGTATATTCTGACCGGTATCCAGTAATTGGAGGGGGAGCTTTAATGGTCTCTGAAGTCACTGCGGATCTGCAGCAATGGAGCTTTGAGCAGTTGCGACAACGGCAATGGTGCTATCGGACGGTTGGCCTGTCACCGTTAACCGGGGATGCCGGTTTCAGGCACTATTACCGCGTTCCCGCATCACCGGCGTTACTTGCGGTGCTGGCGCCGGCGGCAACCGAAAATAATCGCGCTTTTGTTGCTATTGCTGAATATCTGCGCGACCATGGAGTCAATGCGCCGCAGGTAGTGGCGGTGGATTATCAGCGAGGTTTTTTGCTGGTGGAGGATTTCGGCGATCGCCTGTACCTGCCGGAGCTGAATTCGGAGACGGTGGAGGTGCTCTACGGGGCTGCGTTGATGACGTTGCTGAGAATCCAGCAGTGTCCGCCAACCGATCGGGTACCTGTCTATGATGGTCCGAGACTGCGCGAAGAGCTGGAGCGGATGCGGGAGTGGTTACCGCGTTTGCTGGATTATTCGTTAAACCGCAGTGAACACAAACTACTCGATCAGGTATTTGGCCAACTGATCGATAGCGCGCTGGAGCAGCCCCAGGTGCTGGTGCACCGAGATTTTCACTCCCGCAATTTGCTGATAAGGGACGCGCAGGCGCCGGGAGTAATCGATTTTCAGGATGCCGTCTGGGGACCGCTGACTTACGACCTGGTGTCGCTGTTGCGGGATTGCTATATCCGCTGGCCCCGGGAGGACGTCAGGCGCTGGGCACTGGCTTACGGTAATATGGCGTTTGAAGTGGGGCTGTTGGAGGCTGTTGAGGCATCGCGTTTTCTGCGCTGGTTTGATTGGATGGGGTTACAGCGCCACTTGAAAGTGCTGGGAACTTTTTCCCGCCTGTGGTTGCGTGATGGTAAAACACGCTACCTGAACGATCTGCCCCTGGTCATGCGCTATGTACTTGAAGTGGCTTCCAGCTATAGCGAGTTCTCTGACTTTTGCGACTGGTTTAAAACCCAATTGCTGCCGCTTGCGCAAAGGCAGAGCTGGTATCGCGATTACCTGACGGCCGGCGAATGTTAACCGGAGTGGATGTATGAAAGCGATGATTCTCGCTGCCGGGTTGGGTAAGCGAATGCGGCCGCTGACCGACACGCTGCCGAAACCCCTGCTGCGCGCCGGCGGTAAACCCCTGATTCAATATCATATTGAAAGGCTGCGAGAGGCCGGTATTACTGACGTTGTTATCAATACGGCCTATCTAGGTGAAAAAATTCGCCAGTTTCTTGGGGGTGGACGGGAGTTGGGAGTAACGATTGTCTATTCTGAGGAGCCGCAGCCATTGGAAACCGGTGGCGCGGTCAACCGCGCCTTGAATCTGTTGGGGCCGGAACCGTTTCTGCTGGTTAACGCCGACATCTGGACCGATTATTCGCTGGCGCATTTAAGTAGGTGGTCAATGCCGCAGCACATTCTGGGACATCTGGTTTTTGTTTCCAACCCGCAGCACAACCGCGGTGGGGATTACACGCTGGATGAATCCGGCTACGTGGTTCCACAGTGCGATGAAGGACTGACATTCAGTGGCGTCAGTATGTTGAGCCCGGGGTTGATTGAACACTACCCGCGGCGCCGGGAAACCTTTCCGTTGCGCGAGGCGCTAGACTTTGCCATTGCCAATCGGCAGCTGACCGGTGAGATCTACGACGGTGATTGGCGCGATATAGGCACCCCCGAGCGACTGCAACAACTGGACAGGGATTTGTCGGTCAGGGTTCCCCCTGATTAGGGCCATGTTGTACCGCTTTCCAGATTTTTTTCCATGCCCTCGGCGTATTTTTCAAGAAACCCGCGCACGCGCCGAGCTATCCGGTTTTCCCTTCCTTCAATGGTGCTCGAGGCTTGAGTCAGTCGAATCTGCAGGTAGCGGGTGAAGCGGTTGCGCCGGGCATAATCCTGCCGCTGCTGTGCATCCTGTCTGCCGCGCAGGTCGGTGCCGGTGTAGATGTCAAGAATCGGCATTTCAGGATCGGACAAGCATTGAGGAAGACGGGTTTGCGCCAGCGGTATACGGTTGCGGGCATCGATCATTACCATCGCGTTGACAGGTTTTGCACTGTTGCCATTATTAGAGAGAGATTGCAAAAAGGCGCCGGCTCTGGCAGCGCCAACCCCGTCGCCGAGCAGTACGATGTTTAACAGGTTTTGTCGCTGTAAGAAGTCCAGCGCCGCACGCAGCCGCAACGCTGCGCGCTTTTCACTGGACAGCGCCTGTTCAGCGGGTGTCTGTGGCGGCCTATTCGCCGCGGCTATCTCGCCGTCAGTCGTAGCGCCGGTATCGGGGTCGAAAATTTCCTCTGTCTCTCCTTCTTCGGCTTTGACCGACTGCTCCTGCGAGCCACTTGTTACCCGCGCCGCTTCGGCACTGTTTTTCCCATCGGATTGGTCTTCTTCTCCGCTATCCTCGGGAGGCGCTTGTGTGTCTGTTGCGGGTGTCCGCTCTGGCACCGGTAACCGAGCCATTGGCGGCATGCTGGTGGAAAGGGTCGCCCAGCCGTGATGCGGGAGTGTGGTGCGAATGTTTTCCAGGGCCCCCGGCGAGGTTGGTTGCCGCCCTGCATCGTGCAGCAGTAAAACAGCGCCCTGAGGATGGCCGGATCGGTCGGCTTCAAACAGCGCCAATACGCGCTCGCCTCCAGCCTGCAACCAGACCACGGATTCAGGGGCAACACTCCGGGCGAGGAGGTTCATGTCCCGCTGCTGTCGATTTTCGGCGCTCTCATTACCCGCTGTGCCGGCCTCGGCAGCAAACGCGCCCGGGGTAAAAAAGCTCAAGGATAAAACAATCATCAAAGGTTTCATAAAGCTCGTCAGTGGCTCCCAATAACATCTTGGATAAGGATCGCGTGCCTATGGCGCGGACACCATATTCAGTACAATAGCCCGTCTTCAAGACCACACTAGGTAGCATCTCTTATGCAAGCATTCAAAATAGCCCCTTCCATCCTTTCCGCTGACTTTGCCCGCCTCGGGGAGGAAGTTGACGCGGTGCTGGCGGCGGGTGCCGATATGATCCATTTCGATGTTATGGACAACCATTATGTCCCTAACTTGACCATAGGGCCTATGGTCTGCAAGGCATTGCGTGGCTACGGCGTTAGCGCGCCCATCGACGTGCATCTCATGGTGGAGCCGGTGGATAGCCTGATCGCTCAGTTTATCGAGGCCGGCGCCACCTACATAACCTTTCACCCTGAAGCTTCTAAACATATCGACCGTTCGCTGCAATTGATTAAAAGCGGTGGTTGCCGGGCCGGGCTGGTACTCAACCCGGCGACAGGGTTAGAGCGGGTCAGGTATGTGCTGGAGGAACTGGATATGCTGCTGTTGATGTCGGTTAATCCCGGCTTTGGTGGTCAGCGGTTTATTCCCTACACGTTGAATAAACTGCGCGAGGCCCGGGCGCTGATCAACGCCTCGGGTCGTCCTATCCGCTTGCAGGTCGATGGTGGTGTCTGCGCCGACAATATCCGCGCAATTGCCGAGGCCGGCGCGGACACCTTTGTCGCTGGTTCGGCTATCTACGGTGCCGAAAATTATACCCAGGCCATTGCCGCACTTCGTGCTGAGCTGGCCGGAGTAGAAAACCAGGTTTGTAACTCTTAAATAACTTAACAAGTTATTTTCTAATTTGTGGCCGCGCAGCGGTCTGAGTCGGCTTCTCAATAACCCGGGGTGGTATTGTGCCTTCGATCCGGCGGCATCCCTGCCTCCGACAGTCTGGGCCAACTACCTCCGGACGTCCGCCTGACATTGTGCCGCCCCGGATTATTGAGAAGTTACGGTTTAGAGCCGGGCGTCGACCTCCTGCTTTGGCAGAATGTGTTTGACATCGTAAAGAATGTGATTGTCCTTGCCCAGCCTGCGAATGGCATCGCTGCCCATGGTTCGGAATTCATTGTGTCCGACACAAAGGATGATGGCATCGTAACTGTCAGCTTGTGGCGTCTCTATCAGCTCCAGAGAGCAGTGACTCAATGCTTCATCCCGGTCAGCCCAGGGGTCGTAGACATGGATATTGGCGTGGTAGTTTTTAAGCTCCGAAATAATGTCCACCACCCGGGTATTGCGCAGGTCGGGGCAGTTTTCTTTAAAGGTCAGACCCATGATCAGGATATTGGACCCCACCACATGGGTGCGGCGCTGGGTCATTAATTTTACCACTGATTCGGCAACATACTGTCCCATACCGTCGTTGATGCGCCGTCCGGACAGAATGACTTCAGGGTGGTAGCCCAACTGCTGAGCTTTGTGTGTCAGGTAGTAGGGGTCAACACTGATACAGTGACCACCGACCAGGCCGGGACGAAAGGGAAGAAAATTCCATTTGCTGCCGGCCGCTTCGAGTACTTCCAGGGTATCTATACCGAGCTTATTGAATATCAGGGCCAACTCGTTGATCAGGGCGATGTTGATATCGCGTTGCGTGTTTTCAATGACTTTTGCCGCCTCGGCAACCTTAATGCTGCTGGCCTTGTGCGTGCCGACAGTGACGATTTTGCGGTAGAGACCATCGACAAAATCGGCTGCTTCATGGGTGGATCCGGCAGTCACCTTGACGATATTGTGGACTCGGTGGTCTTTGTCGCCAGGGTTGATACGCTCCGGGCTGTAACCTGCATAAAAATCATTATTAAATGTCAGCCCTGAAACCTGTTCTATAATGGGGATACAGACTTCTTCCGTGCAACCGGGGTAAACCGTGGATTCGAATACCACCACATTACCTTTGGCTATAACCCTGCCGACCAGCTCGGAAGCTTTTCTAAGCGGAGTCAGATCCGGTTGTTTGCTGTTGTCGATAGGGGTGGGTACTGTAACGATATAAACATCACAGTCCGCGATGGCGCTTTCTTCGGCCGAAAAACTCAACTGGCTGGCCGACGCCAACTCTTCACTGTTGAGTTCCAGAGTCATGTCAGTGCCGCTTTGCAGCTCTTTCACTCTGTTTTGGTTGATATCAAATCCAACCGTATGGATTTGCTTGCCGAATTCTACCGCGAGAGGCAGACCGACATAACCAAGGCCGATGATGGCGAGGCGGGGCTGGGGTGAGAACATCCTGCTATATCCTTTGACTGAGTTACTATGACTTTTATTGTATGCAAATTTATGCGAAAGCACTATAAAACCGGGGTTGGAAATCTAACATGGTTGAGAGAACCCTGTCTGTATACAACCCTGGAGCCTGCGAGAAGTTTAGCAATAATAAGACGTGGATGAAGGAATAAAGGTTATTATAGGGTAATTAAAGTTGGTAAATAATTAACAGGTAGGTAAGGGCTGACTATGTGGGTGCGGCCGCCGGGTAGCAATGGTGGACCATGAGCGCCTGTTGCATGCATATACAATTGATGTCCAATCAGCTAAGGTGTGCCCTCCCGAGCTGGATTTATATTGTCTATATTTTAGTCGGGTATCAGGTTTCCTAGCAGCTGCTGTTTCAGACGTTTAAGAAATTGTAGATTCCCAGTATTGAGTAAAACCTATTGCATAAAAAGATGCATAGAAATGGGATGTGGCAATTGACGAAAAAAGAATAAACTATTGGACCTAATAATACGCTTTTATATAGCCAAAACGAATGACTTTTGCAATTAATTGAGGGCAAATGGCGGATGTTGAAGTTTTTACACGTAGTGGGTGCGCGCCCAAATTTCATGAAAATAGCACCACTTATGGACGCTCTGCACCAAGCTGCCGCACAGAGGAAAGCGGACTTGGAGCAGGTTCTGGTTCATACCGGCCAACATTACTCCCGGGAGATGTCCTCTCTGTTATTCGAGCAATTGGGACTACCGGAGCCGAATATTAATCTGGAGGTGGGGTCCGGTGGCCACGGCATGCAGACGGGCAGGATCATGGAAGCTTTTGAGCGAGTGCTGCTGGAACAAAAACCCGATTTAGTGATTGTTGTGGGAGATGTAAACTCCACCATCGCCTGTGCGCTGGACGCAAAAAAACACCACATCCCGGTAGCCCATGTGGAAGCCGGTCTCAGAAGCTTCGACCGCGAAATGCCGGAGGAACTCAACAGGGTGTTGACCGACGCGATATCCGATTATTTGTTTACCACTGAGCCAGTAGCGGAGGAAAACCTCGCTCGCGAAGGTGTGGCTCGGGAAAAGATCCATTTTGTCGGCAATACCATGATCGACACCCTGTTGCACCACCGCGAAAACGCCCTCACCAGAGATGTGCTTGATCAGCTTAATTTGCGCGATACCCCCTATGCGGTAGTGACGCTGCACCGCCCCAGCAATGTCGATAACCCGCAGATTCTGGAGGGGATTCTGGTAGCCCTGGAGCAGATTTCCCGGGATCTAAAAATCGTCTTTCCCGTTCACCCTCGCACTTATAATCAAATCGAATCGAACGGTTTTTCGGCGTTGCTCGAGAAGGGAAATTTTCATTTGATAGACCCCCAGGGGTATTTGGACTTCCTCTGCCTGGTGGCGAATGCCAGGCTGGTGCTTTCCGACAGCGGCGGTATCCAGGAGGAAACGACGGTATTGGGGGTTCCATGCCTGACTCTACGCCACAATACGGAGCGCCCAATTACTATCGAGAATGGGACTAACCGCCTGGTTGGGAATGTCGGAACTGATATAATGGCGGGCTATCACGAAGTTCAGAGCCGTGAGTGGGCCGGACGGCGTGTGCCTGAAAAATGGGATGGCAAAGCGGCAGGCAGGATTGCGGCCATTTTATTGGATAGCTTCATTAACTAGCCCGTACGGTATCGCTCCTGGAATTTTGGAGTTGCGAGATGAGAATAATCGAGACAAAAATATAGTTTAGGAGCAAAAAAGTCTATGAAAAGCATGGTGCTGGTGAGCTTGATAAGCCTGTTTCTGGCTGCGTGTGGGACGCCCCCGGTGGTTGATAAACCGGAAGTGTGGAATCAAAGTGAGGAGTACCAAATTGGTGTCGGCGACCAGATTCAGGTGGGTGTATGGAAAAACCCGGAGCTATCGGTAAATGTGCCTGTGCGCCCTGATGGAAAAATATCAGTGCCATTAGTGGGGGATCTTGTCGCTTCAGGACACACTGCCGAAGAACTCTCGGCGCAGGTGGCGAAATCATTAAAAGACTATATTCGCAGTCCCCAGGTGACAGTCATTATCACAAATCCAGCGAGCGCTGAATTTCTGCGCAGGGTGAGAATAACGGGTGCGGTCAATTCCCCCCAGTCCATACCCCATCGCCAGGGTATGACGGTCCTGGATATTGTGTTGTTGGCGGGAGGGGCGACCCCGTTTGCATTACAAAACAGTGCGCAACTTTACCGAAAAACGCCTGATGGTCTGAAAGTTTATCCCGTTTATTTGGAAAATATTCTGGAAAAAGGCGACCTGGAGACTAATTATGTATTAATGCCTTCGGATATTGTGACGATTCCGGAAAGGCCGTTCTAAACTTACTGTGTTCAAAATGCTATGGATTTTGCTGATTTAGTTGTCTTTATTCGTGTAGTGCTCAAAGAAATCTGGGCTCACAAGGTTTCCATCTTATTTAGTGCAGCCATTATAGGCTTTGCGGTACTTTTTATCGGTATCAGCTGGCCGGTTACCTACGAGACCTCAACCACCTTTTACGCGGACAACCAGAATATTCTCAAGCCCCTGCTGGATAAGCAGGCCGCTGTTTCCAAAGTGGAAGATCAGGTGCGGATTGTCAGAGATGTTATGCTATCTCCGCGCCTGCTCAGCCAGGTAATGGAAAAAATATACGTCAATGATGAGTATAAGACCCCCGTCGAGCAGGAACGCAGGGCCAAGGAAATCCGGGAAAACCTGGATATCTCCATGTTGGGGAAAAACTATATTAAAGTTACCTATAGCGGCCACTCCCCCGACGGGGTTTACGATACGCTCAATGCCCTCACAGATTTATTTATCCGCGACAGTGCTGAGTCAAAAAGAACAGAAAGTAAAGAGGCTTATCAATTTATTGATAATCAGGTCAAGCAATATAAAAGCCAGCTTGTGGTTGCTGAAGAGCGACTGAAAAAATTCCAGTCTGCAAACCTCGATGGCTCAGATGTCGACGTGGGCGAGCGGATCGCGACGCTGCGCGATACTATCGAAAACCTGAAATTGTCTCTGGGTGAAGTCAGAACCCGCATCCAGTCTTTAAATCAGCAGCTTCAAGAGGAGAACAGTTTCAGCGCGAAGAAGTTTAAAGCCGATGTATATCGCGAGCGCCTGGCCGAGCTATTGGCAAAAAGAGACTCGCTGCTGCTCACGTTCAAGGAGTCTCACCCGGATGTCGTCAGTGTCGGATTGCAGATACAGGATATGCAAAATGCGATACGGGAGGCGGAAAAAGAACACACATCGGGTGCCGCTACCAGTGGGGAAACAACAGTCAACCCTTTGTATCAGGAGCTGAGGAGCAAGTTAGCCGATGCGAAGGTCGAACTTTATACAGGTCAGCGCCGTCTGCTGTCCACTGAGAAACTGCTGGAGCAGGAATACGCCCGCCGCAAACGGATTGCGGAGCGTGAGGCGGAGTTGCTCGAGTTGAAGCGCGACTACGATGTAACCAAGAAGATATACGAGGAAATGCTGGAGCGTCGGGAAAAAGCCCGCCTTTCCATGACCCTTAACCTGGAAGGCCAGGGTATCACCTATAAGATTCAGGAGCCCTCTCAGTATCCGCTGGCGCCCAAAGGGTTGCGGTTTATACATTTTGTGATCGTGGGTCTGTTGTTGGGCATTGCGGCGCCGATAGGAATTATTGTTCTCTATGTGATTATTGACCCTCGAATTCGCTTCGTCAGCCAGGTGGAGAACATTATTTCCATGCCATTGCTGGCGGTTGTACCCCACACCATTACACCGATCAGCAAAAGGATAATGAAAGTGGATATGCTACTGATTATCATGCTGGGAACGGCGTTAGTGGCGGCTTATGTTGGGGTAGCGTATTCTCACTATGTCGGGATAATTTAGTATGTTTGGCAATAAGGAAAAGTTACGGGAAGTTTCTTCCAACGGTGTCGAGTTTGTTGAAAAAGTCGATGAAAAAGATATTGATGCTGAGAAGGACGATGAGGCTATTGTCGATATCAACAGAGAAGTAACACCCGGCGATCGCCATGATAACAAAAGTGGCGGTTATAGGGCCGACGGCATTGATCAAATGTCAGAGGTCAGCGCCTTCTCCACGGAAGAACTCGATCGGTTGAAATTATTGTACCAGGGGGTGCCCAACCGCAAACTCCTCAATGTGTTTCGGGATCTGCGCACCAAATTGGCAAAAAAATCCAAGGGCAAAAACTACGTTTGTCTGGTGACTTCTCTGGTCGCTGGCGGCGGCGCCTCCTATATCGCCGCAAATTTGTCCGCGGCTATAGCCATGGATCGCACCAAAACCTCCCTGTTGATTGACGGTAACCTGTATGCGCCATCCGTAGAGCGGCTGCTGGCAGTGGAACCGGTGAATGGTCTGACCGATTACCTGTACCGCGAAGATGCGCAAGTTGAGGAAATCGTTTACGCTTCGGGAATTCCGCGCTTGAGGGTGATTCCAGTGGGTAACAACCGCGAAGCGGGAGCGGAATATTTTTCCACCGGCCGGATGCGCAAATTCATTGATTCGGTTAAAAGCCGCTATCCGGATCGTTTTATTATCATCGATTCACCTCCGGCTTGTGAATATTCGGCCGAAACGCATATTCTTGCCGACCTCAGTGATTTTGTTGTATTGGTTGTCCCCTATGGAAAGGTAACCGAGTCACAGATTACTGCGGGCCTGGAAACTATAGGGGAAAAAAATTATGGCCGCGTGCATCGGATTTACCGCTTTCAGCAATATGGTTTGTGCGCTGGAAATCTCGACACGCGGAGGCATATTCACAGAATACACAAACAATTCCCTTAGAACCCCTACCGACGAAGTGGAAGAGCTGGAATACTCTATTCAAGCAGGAGTTGGCCTGGAGGGGGCATCAAACCGCTACAACGGCAAACTTGATTACGCTTTTACCAGTGTTTATTTTGACCGCAATACCTTTGACGATCGAACGATCGTCGTCGGTTCATCGAACCTGGACTTGGTTGTATCGCCGGATAGATTTTTATGGCAGTTTGAACACTTTCAGGATTATCAGGAGATCAGCTCCCGCCTTGCCGATGTCCCCGACAACCGCGATGAGCGCAGTGTTATACAAACGGGTCCGCTGTTTACTTTTGACCTGTCGCCGGTTGACCAAATTGATCTTGGCGGGCGTTATGTCGAAACTCTATTCGACCAAAACATCGGTGGTGAAAGTGAACGGGTTGTTACCAATCTGCGTTGGTTGCACCGCTATAGCCCTATAGGATCGGTAACGCTAATCGGCAGTTACTACGATGTCGAATTCAAAAACACTGATCTTAAATATGACCAGGTTCGGTTAGGCCTTAATTTTTCCGGCCAGCTTAAAAACGGCACTTACGTTCTTGAGGGCGGGCAGATAAAGATCGAGCGCGACACCGGCGAGGAGACAGATGGTTACTATGCGGTAGCTGAACTCGACCTTGTCTATGGTTCAAATGCTTTTAATGCGAGCTATAATCGTGAATTGACGGATACTAGTTTAGGGCTTAGTCTGTCAACTGATTTTGACCTGGATTTCCCCAGTGGCGACAGTAACTTTGACATTGTAGACATTGTTGAAAGTCAGCGACTGCAGTTCGATTTTCGAAGAACAGGTGTTTTTTCCAACGCTGACCTGGGGGTTCGGGCGTACGGGGAAAAAGAGGACTACGAAAACCGTCTGAATGACGAGACCAGGCTAGGCACCATAGGGTATGCGTCGTATCGCTTTAGCGAGCGTGTAAAGTCTGAATTGGAAATCGCCTATGAGGAGGTGGATTCCGATCTGCTGGCGGGGGTCAATCAGGACAAGGAAGTGGAACTGGCGTTGGTCTACAGTTTGAATAAAACGTTGAATTTGAGAATCAGTACCTTCTACAGGCAACGGGATAATGATAATGAACCGCTCCAGGAGTACGAAAGCGCGGGGGCTCTGCTGGGCCTGTACTACAACTCCATCTGATGGTCCTGGCAGACGCTGGTTGTCGGGCCATTGTTTGAGTTCCACCGACGATGAAAATGAAAGATAGCTATAGTAGGGAAATAGTGAGTGATACTATCTTTCGCAGCCCCAATTTTCGTGACCCCAATGATCTGCTCGGCCGCATTAAACCCTACCTTCCGTTCTGGGGGGTAAGTCTTGCCTGGGCAGTCGCCTACTGGCCGGCGATAAAAACGCTGCTCGCCGAATGGATCGTGGTGGGGGCGGGCAATTACGGCCATGGTTTCCTGGTACTGAGTATTTGCATCTACTTTATCTGGCACCGGCGGCAGGCGCTGCTATTCAGGGGCAAAAGCGCTAACGCCGCCGGTGTTATCGCTGTGGCCGTGTTGGGGTTTGGCTGGCTGGTGGGGTTTTCAACCAATACGCTTATCGTACAGCAGTTCGCGGTAGTGGTACTGTTTCACGCCCTGGTGTTGAGCGTATTCGGTTTTTCTGCTTACAAAACGCTGTTTTTTCCACTGTTGTTGATTTTTTCCGCTGTGCCCATCTGGGGTGAGCTACAGGATCCGTTGCGGGAACTTTCCACCGGCGCCAGTTTTCGGATGCTTCAGGCAATGGGTACACCGATATTAATGCAGGGATACAGGCTCACCGTTCCCGGTGGTGTTTTCGTGGTCGAACGGGCCTGCAGCGGATTGAATTTTTTGTTGGTATCACTGGTTTTGAGTTGGATGTTTTGTTATATCCACCGGCTGCGGGGAGTGAATCGTGGGTTATTGATACTCCTGTCGGCGCTGGTGGCCATTTTGGCCAACTGGGTGCGCATCGTGCTGATTATTCTTCTTGGCGATGCCACCAATATGCAGCACTTTCTGGTAAAGGATCATATGTATGCTGGCTGGGTCGTTTACGCCATAACCCTGTTGCCTTTGTTCTGGTTGGGGTACCGGCTGTCAATGCACGGCGCGACGCCAGCTAACGAGGTGAATGCTGATGGTGGTGCGACGACGACTACTGATAGTGTGGCTGATAACAATACGAATAACGCGGTTGGCGGCGTTGCCAAAACCAATGTAGAGGGGGAAAGCTTTGGCGCTGGCAAGTTTCTGTATCCCCTTGCCGTGGCGCTGCTGGCAGTTCTTTTTCCCATTGTCCCACTACTGAGCCATTACTGGGTTGATACCGAAAATGAGATCAACAATCTCCATCTCGGTGCGCTCGAGGGGGCTCAGCTGATTAAAAAGGATATAAATACGGTTGCCTGGGCACCCCATTTCACGGGTGCTGATTTCGAACAGAACGCCAGCTATCACTTTGAAGGCTATAAAATCTACGCCTATGTTGCCAGCTATCAGCGTCAGAAACAGGGGAAAGAGCTGATTCATTACAGCAATGGGCTCTATGACAAAAATAAATGGTGGCACATTGAAGACAAGCGCGTAACTCTCGCCAGCAGCAGTGATCTGCGGTTGCTGCGCCTGGGGAGCAACAAAGGCAAACGCCTGATTGGCTACTGGTATCTTGTTTCTGACAGCGTTGCCGCTTCCGATCTGGAAGCAAAGCTCTTCGAGGTGCGGGGTGTATTTACCGGGCAGAAAAATGCCGCGGTTATTGCCGTAGCGTTGGATTATGAAAACTTGCCCGACGAACAGGCCGCCGGGTTGATGGTTAGATTCTGCACCCGGTTGAGGCGCACATTCAGCCAACAATAAATCCAAAAACGTTAAACCTCTATACCCAAAGCGTTTGAGAAAAAGGGGCGTGCTCTGGAGGCCTAAATCTCAGACGCTTTGGGTATATATACATCAACCGACAAAAATCCAGTCGTTCAGGATAAACAATGCAATCAGTTTCTTGGTATGTAAATCGATTAAAAGGCATGTCTGCCGCTGAAATTCTCTGGCGGATCAATGCGCTGGGTATGGCACAAATCGACCGGGTGAGAGTGGCCTGCGGCATTTTGCCGAATGCGAAATTCAAATCCGGTCAAAACGCAGAAAATTTTACCACTGCGGGTTGCCGAATCTGCGACCGCTCCACCGCGTCGACCATAAATAGCGCTTATAACGAAGCGTGGAAAATCCGGCTGTTGAAGCAGGCGGACAAGATTCTCGCAAACAAGTTGTCGTATTTTGACCTGACCGATGTAAATATCGATTCGCCGTCGAACTGGCATCTGGATCAGTCCGCCGGCAAGTGCGCACCGCTGACCCATATCAACACTATCGATTACCGCGATTTCGATACAGTGGGTGATTGCAAGTTAGTCTGGGAACCCAACCGCCACCATCAACTGGTGGTCCTCGCAAGAGCTTACCGGATTACTGGAGACAAGCGCTATGCCGAGGGGATCGTCGAGCAGTTGGAATCCTGGATGGAAGGAAATCCATTCGGCAAGGGCATGAACTGGCGCAGCCCCCTGGAGCTTGGCGTACGGCTTATCAACTGGGTGTGGGCCATAGATCTCAGTCTCGATTCCGGACTTTTCTCTGGTGCGTTCGGCAGCCGCCTGATTCAGTATGTCTACCGCCACTGCTGGGATGTATCCCGAAAACTATCCAAAGGTTCCTCGGCCAACAACCATCTGGTTGGCGAAGCAGCCGGGTTGTACGTGGCGGCGACGTATTTCGATTGTTTTCAGCAGTCGCAACAGTGGGCGGCAGTGGCGAAGGACATTCTCGAAGCGGAAATTTACTCCCAGTCATACGACGACGGGTGTACCCGCGAGCAGGCCCTGGGGTATCAATTCTTTGTGCTACAGTTTTACCTTGTAACCGGGTTATTGGGTAAGCGCAAAGGCGATGATTTTAGTCCGGCTTACTGGAAGCGTATTGAACTGATGATGCTGTTTGTGGCCAGGCTCGCCGAAGGAGGCGACAACCTGCCCATGTTCGGCGACCGTGACGACGGTTATGTGCTGGATCTGGGGGAAGCGGTTGACGATACCAACGCGCTTTGTGCGCTTGGCGCCGCCCTGTTCAAACGCGATGAATTTTACCGGCTCGTACAGGCCGGATCCGAAACAGCCTATTGGTTACTGGGCAATGGCAGTGAGTCTGCAGCACCGCCGGGTGCTGCTCGACCTTTACAGTCCTGCCAATTCGGCGATAGCGGTTATTTCCTGCTGCAATACGGTACCCTTGAACAGGGTGATAAAGCCAGCGTGCTGTTCGATTGCGCGGAACTGGGCTATCAAAGTATTGCCGCCCACGGCCACGCCGACGCCTTGAGCTTCACTCTGCGCCTTAACAATATCGATTGCTTGGTGGATACTGGTACATACGACTATTTCAGTCATCCGCAGTGGCGCAATTATTTCAGAAAAACCCGGGCGCACAATACCTGTGAAGTGGACGACATGGATCAGTCGGAAATGCAGGGGCCGTTTATGTGGGGCGACAAAGCGCACGCGCGTTGCCTCGATTGGTCGCCTGGTAACAGCGGGGGAACCATAGTGGCTTCCCACGATGGCTACACGCGGCTATCGGATCCGGTTGTGCACAGCCGGCGCCTGGATTTGCAGGGCGATCGGAAAAAGCTGGTCATTAAGGATCAATTGGAGGCGAAGGAGAGGCACAACGTGGCGTTGTACTTCCATTTTTCCGACAGCTGTAAGCTGGTAGAAGTGAAAGACAATGTATGTGTGCTGGATTTAGCGGGAAGTGCTATCACACTGACGTTGGATCAGCGCATGCGAGTTGAGGTTCTGGAGGGCAGCAAAAGTCCAATAGGTGGATGGCTGAGCCGAGGCTATCATCGCAAAACGCCGGTGCCGACTGTAGTGGCGAGGGCGCGCATTGATGGCAGTGATAGTTTCAATACCTGCCTTTCGTGGTAAATTCCAGGGCTATCCCCAGGTAGAGAGCTGAAAAAATTGCTGGGTATAGGATTACGGGAGCACTTGTTTCAAAAATCTCCCGGTGGGCCAGATTGGTTTATAGGAAAAAGGCAGGTTTTTAAGTTTATGGTTCCAGGCAAACAGATCGAAGCCATCTCTTACCACCGCTTTCCAGCGCCGTTTATGCTCGCTTTCTCCACCGAGAAAGTCGTAGCACTTTATTCCTTCGTCAATAAAATTGCGGATAGTTTTAATTCGTAAGTAGTTGCCGACATTCTCGTGAAACTCAGGGTCGAACCCTTCCTGAATCTGGTGATAGCTACCGTTGTAACAATAACCGATTTGAATCGCTTTCGGTTCGGCTTTGTGGGTCAGCATGGTGAATCTCAACCAGCCATTGTGCAGAGCGCGGGGGACGAACTGAGCGTAAAATCGGCGCAGCGCCGGGCGGTTGGCGAAAGAGCCGCTTTCACCTTTTTCCATCCACCGCTTCTGGTGCAGGCGGTATAGCGCTGAAAGGTATTTTTCCACCTCCGACTGGGTCTGGCAGGTGTGGATTTCGAGATTGCCGATGCTCTCCACTTTTTTCTCAATACGCCGCAGGCTGTTGCGGCGGTTGCGGGAAAACTCCGCTAGATAGTCATCGTAAGTGGCTGGCAGTTCGAAAGCGCTGAAGGCAACCCTGCGTGTGTAGCAACCAATACCCCCGGTGTCAGCGAGCGCTTTCGTGAAAGTGTTGATGTTCGGGTCCCAGGACGCGCATCTGGGAAGCCAGATGGTATCCCAGTGTTTTCTGTCAGCCTTCAGCCGTGCTGTGATGGCGCGACAGACCAGCTGCTCGCATTCGCTTCGGGCGATGATGCTGGGGTACTCAGCGGCGGACTCGGTGTCGCCAATCATACGCAGGGTTCGTTGCTGAACAATTTCCAGTAATCGACACTGACCGATATAGAAGGGGGCGATGCCAATCAGTTCGTGGTTATCGCTGTAGACGGTGACTACGTACAGGGTGTTGTGGGGATTGCTGTTTAACCAGGCGTCTATCCATTCCCAGGTTAGAAACAGGTTGTTGGCACTCGATGATTCCAGTAGCGGATTCCAGTGGTCGCTGAATTGTCGTAATTCCTGATAAGTTTTAATTAGCTTAGTTTGCATGAGGTGCCTGAGGTTTCTATCCCTGCTTTTATTATATAAAGGATTGGGTGAAAACGCCTGTATGTTAAGAGCATCTTTCTATTAAGTCTACAAGCCCGGTTGTGAATCGTTACCAGTTTATTGTAGTTGCCGACGCCTGACATGTTTCTTTACGCCATAGATCTTTACGCCATAGATCTTTACGCCATGGATCTTTACGACGTTGAATTTTACAACATTGAACTTTACAACATAGTACTTTATACCATTGGTAGTGTGGTATTGATTTGCATGTTAAAGTTGACTGTGCGGGGATTGATAAAATTTTCTGAGAGGTCAGCGGTGGCTTTAAACCGGGAGACAGATAGTGGCGGGCATAGGCCCAGAGTTTGCTTCGTTTCGCTCAATTGTTATAACCTGATTGCACAGCGGGATGATATCGCTCATATTGGTGGCGCAGAAGTTCAACAGTGGTTGATGGCTCAATGGCTGTTGAAGCAGGGTTATGAAGTGAGTTTTGTAACCCTCGACCACGGTCAACCCGCGCATGAGACGGTCAATGGCGTTTCTGTGTGTAAAGCATACGACAAACGCAGAGGACTGCCGGGATTACGTTTTATTCACCCGCGCTGGAGTGGTGTCTGGTCAGCGCTGAAGCGGGCTGATGCAGATGTCTACTATGTGCGCGGCGGCGGGGCCGAATGTGGTCAGGTTGCCAGTTGGTGCAAGCTCAATGGCAAGCGGTTTATTTTTGCCTCCGCCAATGACTCCGATTGTTCCCGCGATCTGTGGTTGTTGACGCAGCGGCGGGAAAAGTATTTGCACCGCCTCGGTCTTTCCTGGTGTGATTGGGTCATTACCCAGTCACGCCGGCAGCACGATATGTTACAAACCGTATATGGTTTGCCGTCGACGATCTTACGCAATTGCGGCAAGAGACCCAAGAGTATCAACCGGGCCAATAAAGACAGCAATATCGTACTGTGGGTGGGGCGTTTTTCACCGGATAAGCGGCTTGAATGGCTGCTCGATATGGCGGAAGCTTGCGGCGGTTACCAGTTTGAAATCGTCGGTGAGTCCAATTATCAGAGTGCTTACGCGGAAAATCTGCTCGAAAGGGCGCGGCGGTTGCCCAACGTCAACCTCAACGGCAGAGTGGCGCACTCTGAAATGGAAGCCTTTTACAGCCGTTGCAAATTACTCTGCTCCACGTCCATCGCCGAAGGCTTTCCCAATGTTTATATCGAGGCCTGGGGTATGGGGATTCCGGTGCTGGCTTCGTTTGATCCCGACGGTGTTATACAGGCCTCCGGCGCCGGTTGGGTGCGAGGTTCCGTACAAGAGTTTATCGATGTCTTACAGGCCTTGAGCGAGGACGATACGCTCTGGGAAAAAGCCTCGATTGCATCACAAAAACATTATGATGAAAGTCACACTATGGATACCAATATGCCGGTGTTTGAACAGGTGATCGGTGACGTTGTCAGGGGCGGACTGTCCGGCATTAGGGGTCAGCGGAACGTGGAGGCAATGCGCAGATAATTGGCTCTGATCTTTTGCTTGGTGTCGAATGGCAAAATAAATCGCCAGTACAGTGCTGCGGTCATCAACCCGTAAACCCCGGAATTAAACAGCACCCAGGTTTTATCGTCGGGCGCTGTTAGGTCGAGAAAGATCAACAGTAACGTGGTTGGCGCCCAAAGTGGGAGCATTCTGCCGAACACGGAGCGGATATATGTCAACAGTGGAATCTCCAGTTTGTAGCAAGCGTAACAGGGCAAAGCAATGCCGTGCACTGTGGTGGAAATCGCCCCCATCAGCATCGCGTAGGCTTCCAGCGAATGGCCGACTTTTTCGATGATTAGCAGCCCTATAGCAAACATGGGCAGTGATAGACCCATCGTAATAAAGGCGGCTTTTCCGTGGTAGTTGAGGCCGATCATAATCCGGGTCATCGAACCCTGCGAAAGCGACAGCGCAAAGCCCAATGCCAGGATGTGTACCAGGTTTTGGTTGACATAATGGGGGCCCATCCACAGATAAATCAGCTCATCCCCATAAAATCCGAACAGGGTGATAATCGGCAGTGTAAAGGCCAGCCCGTAACGGGTGCAGTCGAGAGTAAATGCTCGCAACGCTTCGGGCCCCTCCTGTGACATAATCGGTCCGGCCATTGGGGTGAGTACGAAAGTGAAACGGGTGATAAAGGTCTGGATGTGGCGGATGAGGGCATTGGGGCGGGCGATGATGGCCAGCGCGGCGTGACCTATGGTGGAGGCCACCATAATATTGCAGCCCTGAATGACAATAATTCCCGAGATACCCATGGTAAAAGCCTTGAGTCCAAAGCTGGTAATTTCTTTGGCAAAAGCGATGGATATTGCGGAAAATCTGAATCGTGATTGCGGGCAAATCTTCAATGCCAGAAGGCTTCTGGCAATACCTTCGATGGTGATCATGGACAGGTAGATCAGGCTGATGGTGACCAGTCCATGCCCGAGCAGGAGTGCACTGATCATAATCAGGCTGCAGATCAGTTGAGTGCCCGAGTAGAGGGCGTTATACAAGTCCCAGCGGTGCGACCCGGTTAAAACACCCCTGGATGTATCGAAAAGAAACTGGGCGGCGATGGCGAGGCCGAGAAACAGTACAACCAGTTGCGCGGTGTAGACATCTTCACCCAGGCGGTCGTGGTACCAGCTGGGTAGAAAATAAGCAATGGTGGCAATGACGGTAGCGATAAAAAGGGAGATGATAAACTGTATTAGAGTAACCGTGGAGATGGCAGTTTGCAGTTTTTCATTTTCATTCTGAGCCCTAAAGTTGGCGACAAAGCGATTGAGTGAAGAACCGATACCCAGTTGTGCAAGAGAGAGGTAGGCCACCAACGACCAGGCAAAATCCCAAATCCCTACAATCGACTGCCCTAGTTGCGCATCGATGACCCTGGGCATAAAAAAGCCGGTGACGATAATTAACAAATGGCTGAGCCAGCTGGTAATGACGTTGACAGCTAAACGTGACTTTCCGCTGAAATCTGGCTGCACATTTTTCGTCATAAAATTAATCTTAAAGAGGCACTTGGGAAAGGTTTTGGTTATTTATTAAAGCTGCGGACAAGATCGATTCCAAACAAATAATTGGAAATGTGTATAGAGCCTCATTATATCGATTGAGTTCCAAAGATATCGTGTCCTGGTTGGGGCTGGAATTATATATTGTAAAGATTTTGATGTATAGTTCAGTGCCTGTGCTTTAAGCATGAGTTTACGAGAAGCACCCGCGGCGTTGTAGACCGGTAGAAGGGTGGCCAGACGTGGCCAGACGTGGCCAGACAAGGTAGAGCGTGGTTAGATAAAGAGCGCCAGTCAATTGACAGGCTTTCTGGCCAACAATCGAGGCCGCGGGAGATTGACAGCTAGCTGACAGGAGTTATGAAAATAAAATGGGATCGACGCCTAGTGTGCTAGACAGTGAAAAGCCGACAGCAAACGAAAAACCGCCCGCGGACAATCGAATGCTATTAAGCTTGGATTATGAGCTGTTTTTCGGCGCTAATCCCGGAACTGTGGAAAAGTGCTTGATAGAACCCACTGACAGATTAGTGGCGGTCCTCGAGCGCTACGGTATGAAGTTATCGCTGTTTGTGGACGCGGGATTTTTATTGAAGCTGCGCGAGGCAACAGCCGAATGGCCGCGGTTGCAACCGCAGTGGGATTTGGTGCGCTCCCAACTCGGCTCCCTCAGCCGTGAAGGGCACGATATTCAACTGCATATTCACCCTCATTGGGAGGACAGTTTTTTCGATGGGGATGGCTGGGTGGTCAAGACTGAGCGCTATCGGCTGCACGATTTTTCTGTGCAGCAAATGCGCTCCATCGTCCGGCGCTACAAATCCATTCTGGAAGAGGTGTCCGGGCGCCCGGTATTCGCGTATCGGGCCGGCGGCTGGTGTATTCAGCCCTTTGCCGAGATTCAACAGGCGCTGGCGGAAAATGACGTCTGGCTTGACAGCACCGTATTTGACAAGGGAGTCTCGGAAGATCCCGTGCGCTGGTTTGACTTCTCCCGCCTACCCGCCAAACCACTGTGGCGCTTCTCCAGCGATCCTGTGTTTGAAGACGTCAGTGGCTGTTTTGTCGAGGTGCCGATTAGCAGTTTCCCCTTGAGTCCGTTGTTTTACTGGAAAATGGCACTGCGGAAAAAGCTTTCCAGCCGGCAGTTCACTCCCTTTGGCGACGGTGCGGCGATGCAGGCCAATGCCGGTTATTATCTGTCCAGACTGACCAAAACGGTTCCGAGTCCGGTCTCTATTGATGGCATCAAAGCCGAAGTGTTGGGCAAAGCTTATTCCCGGCATCGAAAAAACATGCCTAGCGCTATTTTCAATGTCATGGGGCATCCCAAGTCACTGACACCCTATTCCCTTACGAGCCTTAACAGCTTCCTTGAGGGTCACCCGGAGCTCAGTGCGGTAACCTTTCAGGACCTGATTTATTTGCGGCCGGCCGCGTGACGGGCTATAAAAAACGAACAGATTGTTATGACTGATTTAACGTTGAACGCAAAAACAGAAACTCATAGTCTCCAACCCCTGGGCACTCAAACGCAGGAGCCGCAAAAAACGGCTAAAACCGTGGTTGCCCTGGTGATTCCCTCGCTCTGTTATGGTGGGGCGGAAAGGCAGGTGGTGGAAATTGCCCGCCATTTGGATCGCAGTCGTTTCGAAGTCCATATCATCACACTCTCCGACTACACACCGCTGCTACCGGAGAGCGATGAATTGCGCAAATCTCTGCATGTCATTAAAAAGCGGGGCAGATTCGATTTTACTGTCATCTGGCGTTTGGCGCGGGAATTGAAAAGACTCAATGTGGAGGTGGCTCACGCATTTTTGTTTTACGCCGAAGTTGCTACACGGTTGGCGGCCAGGATGGTGGGAGTGAAGCCGGTTATCGGCTCGGAGAGAAACACCGACTACAAGATGGCCTGGTACCATTGGCGGAGTCTGCACCTGACGCGCAATCTGGTCGATGCGGTGATTGCCAACAGTCGCGCCGGGGCCAGATTTCATGGCAATCTTTACGGCCTGCCTGACTCGCTCTACCAAGTGGTCTATAACGGCGTCGATATCCAGCGTTTCAGGCCGCGGGATAAGGCCGCCTGCAAAATGCCGTTGGGCTTTGACAAAGAGACCATCGTTATTGGCATGTTCGCCAGTTTCAAGCGCCAAAAGAACCACCTGCAATTGTTTATGGCCATGGAAAATATCGCCAAAAAATACCCCAATGCTTATCTGCTGCTGGCGGGGGATACTTTGATGGCGGATTACGGCGATACACTGGAATATAAGCGCCAGGTGATGGAGGTTATGAAAGAGTGCGGTATTGAAAGTATTACCAAGATTCTCGGCAATCGCACCGATGTGGAAATGCTTTATCCCGCCTGCGACTTCACGGTGTTGCCGTCGTATCGCGAAGGGACACCAAACGTAGTGCTCGAATCCCTGGCCTGCGGTGTGCCTGTGGTGGTGACAGATATTTCCGACAACGCGCACCTGGTGACCGATGGCGAGGAAGGCTATGTCGTTCCCCCTAATGACGTAGTGGCCTTGAGCAGCCGTCTGGAGGCAATGTGCGAAAGTGCGGAACTCCGGAAAACTATGGCCCGTAATGCCAGACAGACCGCTGAGCAGCGTTTATCCACACAGGTGATGAGCGCGAACATTGCGTCGGCCTACGAATCCATTATTGCCCAGTGTGCCGGGACCCGGCGATAGGTAAATAGAACGGCTCGGTGAGATTGGCAATAACGTATGAAAAAAGCATTTTCCAGAAAAAATCTGTGGGAGAACCTGCCGCCCTGGATAAAGGGATCGATCGGCAGAGTCGCCGGCATGGTGCCACCTGAGTTTTTGCTGGGCAAAAATTACCGTCAATGGGCGCGTATCGTGGGTGAGTCGGATCGGTGGACCGCCGATCAGGTGCGTGAGTATCAACTAAAGCAGCTGCGGGACATTCTGCAGTTGGCCTATGACAAGTCACCCTATTATCGCGACAGTTTTGCCGCCGCCGGAGTCGACCCTAAACTGCCTGGTGGTTTTGCCGAACTGCAAAAATTACCGCTGATCGACAAGCAGGTTATCAATCACCACGCCGATGAGCTGCTGACGGTGGCCAAAGATACGCCCGGTATCGATTATGTTTCTACCGGCGGATCCAGTGGCGAGCCACTGCGGTTTTTAATCGGGGCCGATCGCTCGGCGATTGAGTTTGCCCATCTGGCATCTTCCTGGTTTCGTGTGGGCTACCGCCTCAGTATCCCCCAGGCTGTGTTTCGCGGTCAGGTAGTGGCCGACGATAACAGCGGGTTGCGGCATTTTTACGATCCCTTGCTGCGCCGCCATCAATACAGCAACTTTCATATGGACGATGATTCCATCGCTCGCTATCTCAAGCATATAAGTGGTTTAGGGCCCTGTTACCTGCAAATATATCCGTCGTCGCTGAACATGCTGATCAGGTATTTGAACCGCAAGGGTGTGGAGCCTCCGAAAAACATCAAAGGGCTGTTGATGGGTTCGGAAAATGTGTACGAAGATGACCGTCGTGAAGCCGAGGCGTTGTTTGGCGTTCGTTATTATTCCTGGTACGGTCATTCTGAAAAACTGGTGCTGGCAGCGGAGTGCGAGCACTCGAACCTTTATCATGTATTTCCGACTTACGGTTATTGCGAACTGGTTGACGAGCAGGGGACGGTTATTACCACACCCGGTAAAAGCGGTGAAATTGTGGGTACCGGCTTTATCAACCGGGTAATGCCGTTTATTCGCTATCGAACCGGTGACTATGCCACTTACCAGGGCAATCACTGTGAGCGTTGCGGACGACAGCAATTGCTGTTGAGCGATATTCGCGGCCACCGCACCCAGGAAATGCTGGTGACCAAAGTCGGTTCGCTGATTCCCTGGACTGCGGTTAATGTCCACGATGACACCTTTGATGATGTGCAGCAGTTTCAGTTTTCGCAGACGGAAATCGGCAGGGCGACACTGAAAGTCGTGCCGGTGGGGGCGCTCGATACCGATAAACTGGAAAAAGATGTGGCCGCGCGCCTCCAGGGGCAATTGGATTTCGACATCGAAATCGTTGACGAGATTAAACTGACGGCCAGGGGCAAAGCTGTATTTGTGGACCAGCAAATCGATACAGACAAAATAATGATTGAAGGATAATTGAGTGAAACAGATCGTACAGAACTATCGAACAGGGGAATTGTGGCTCGAAGATGTGCCGACACCTTTGTGCCGCAAAGGCGGGGTGTTAGTGCGCAACGAATATTCGGTCGTCAGCACCGGCACCGAGCGCATGAAAGTGAACCAGGCCAGAATGAGCCTGATTGAAAAAGCCAAGGCGCGGCCGGACAAGGTCAAGCAGGTTTTGCAAAGTGTCAGCCAGGTGGGACTGGTGGAAACTTTTAACAAGGTGCAGGAACGCCTCGATTCACTGACGCCACTCGGTTATAGCTCTGTAGGCACCGTCGTTGAGGTCGGCGCCGGTATCGACAGCCTGTCTGTGGGTGACCGCGTCGCCTGCGCGGGGGAGGGGGTTGCCTGTCACGCCGAATATGTATTCGTGCCGCGCAATCTCTGTGCGCCGGTGCCCGAGGGTGTAGAGCTGAAAGACGCCGCCTTCTCCACTGTCGGGGCTATCGCCATCAACGGTGTGCGCCAGGCCAATGTATCGCTCGGTGACACTGTGCTGGTGATTGGTCTGGGGCTGGTGGGGTTGCTCGGCGTACAGATACTCACCGCGGCGGGCTGCCGGGTGATCGGTGTGGATATCGACTCCTCGAAACTAGAGCTGGCGAATCAATGCGGCGCCGAAGCGACTTTCCTTAGCAGCGATTCAGGCCTTGAGCAGGCTGTGTTGCACCTCACCAACGGTCGCGGTGCCGACGCGGTCTATATTGCCGCCAGTACCTCCAAATCTGACCCCATGGATATGGCCGGCGAACTCGCCAGAGACCGGGGTACAGTGGTGGTGGTGGGAATGGTGCCTGTGCACGCGGACTGGCGTGTGTATTACGCCAAGGAGCTGTCCATTGTTATGGCCCGGTCCTACGGCCCCGGGCGCTACGACCGCAACTATGAAAACAAGGGCATCGATTACCCGGTGGGATATGTACCCTGGACCGAGAGGCGCAACCTGGAAGAATTTATGCGCCTGATCAGCCTCGGTAAAGTACAGCCCACGGCCCTCGGCTCCGCCGTCTTCGATCTGGAGCGGGCACCTGAAGCCTATAAAGAAATGCACGAGTCACCGGGCAAGCACGCCGTGGGGATTATTTTCAAATATCCGCAGTCCACGGCACCGACACGAAAAATCAAAGCCAGTGCGGAACCCAGAGGCGCGGGGGTGTCGGGCAATGTGGGTGTGGGACTGATCGGCGCCGGCAACTTCGCCACCGGAACCCTGATTCCGGCCCTCAAGTCCGCTAGCGGTACGAGCTTTCGCGGCATCTGTTCGGCCGGGGGGCTATCGGCCAAGAGCGCGGCCAACCGGCACGGTTTCGAATACGCGACCAGTGATATCGAAGATATTCTAAACGATAACAATATCAACGCCGTGGTCATTGCCACCCGCCACGATACTCACGCCGGATTCGCCACCCAGGCGTTGCGCCACGGCAAGCACGTCTTCGTCGAAAAGCCGCTGGCGCTGAATGACGCCGAACTCGAAGAGTTGATTGCAGCGCAACGAGAATCGGGATGTATTTTAATGCCGGGCTATAACCGCCGTTTCAGCCCGCTGAGTGAAAGCGTTAAAGGCTTTTACTCCGCTGAAGGCGGGCCGGTGGAGGTTGTCTGCCGGATCAACGCCGGCCCGATTGGCGCCGATTCCTGGTATCAGGACGCGGAGGAGGGCGGCTGGCGCATTGTCAGCGAAGGTTGCCATTTTATCGATCTGATCTCTTACCTCAGCGGCGCCCTGCCGGAGCATGTCAGCGCTTCAATGGTGGGGGGCAATGTCGATGGTGGCCAGAACGATAACTGCATTGTCACCCTGGAGATGGACAATGGCTCTCTCGGGGTGCTGATTTATGTCGCCAACGGTGACTCACATTTTGAAAAAGAGCGCATAGAAGTGTTTGGTCAGCAGCGAGTTGCGGTTATTGAAAACTGGTATTCAGCCAGCCTCAGCCACGAGGGCAAAGTAACAAAGGTCAAGCCGGCGGGAACCGGCAAGGGGCACAAAGGTGAGATTCAAGCCTTTATCGATGCTGTACGTAAAGGGGATGCCTCCCCCATCGCACAGGACAGCGCTTTTCGAACCACACTGGCGACGCTGAAAATCCAGCAGTCGTTACTTGGCGGCGGCCGTTTGAGCCTGCTTGACGAGTCATGAAAGCCGTTGTCGCGCGCACAGCCCTGTTTACGGTGCTGACCTTTATCATCGGTGTCCACACCCTGGGTAGAGGGATTCGGCGCTTTCTGAAAAAACCGAACAAACGTCCGAACCGGATTGTGATGATCGGCACCTTCTACAACCAGGGCTGGTTTTATGCCCACGTTGGCCCCTTGGTCAAGTGCCCATTGGTCGACGAGGTGCTGGTGGTCTGTGACGAGCCGGTGAAACTTGAGCTGGACAATGTTTCCTTTCACTGCCCCTCGCCGCAGTTGATAGCCAGGGTTGGGCGCGGCGCGGCGAGAATCTTGACCTTGCTGCGCGTTGGTTGGCGCCTCCGTCCACAGGTCTATATGGGCTATCACATTTTTCCCAATGGACCGCTGGCGTTGCTGGCGGCCGGTTTGTTTGGCGGCAAGGCGCTTTACCAGATGACCGGCGGGCCCAATCAGGTGATACATGGGGGTTATCTCAGTGAAAACCCGCTGTTGAGAGCCACCGGTGGTCCCTCCCGCGTGCAGGAAATGCTTGTATTCAGTCTGGTGCGCCGCTTTGACGCGGTCGTGGTTCGGGGTAGTAAAGCCAGGGAATTCGTGTATCAACGCCGATTGAACAAAAATTGCTTTGTAATAACCGGCGCTATAGATACGGATAAATTCAAACCGGGAGATGAAAAAGATATCGATGTCATTTATGTGAGCCGGTTGGTGGAGAAAAAAGGTGTAGAGAATTATCTGGAGGTGCTGACGTTATTGTGCGCCGACAAACCGAACCTCAAAGCCGGTATCATTGGTGACGGTCCCTTGCGCGCGTCTCTTGAACAGACTGTGGAGAGTACGGGAATAAAGAATAATGTACAATTTCACGGTAAACTGCTAAATGTGGCGCCGGTGTTGAGTCGCAGTAAAGTGTTTGTTTTACTGTCTCCTTCCGAAGGCATGTCCATCGCCATGCTGGAAGCCATGGCCGCCGGGTTGCCGGTTGTGGTTACGGATGTCGGCGATCTCAGTGACGTTATTGCGGGTAAAGGGGGCGGCGTTCTGTTGCAGAAAATGGAACCGGCTCAAGCCGCGGCGGATATTGCCGGAATACTTGATGACGAAGAGGTGTGGAATCAGTGCTCCCGCGCTGCCAGACAGACAATTTTAGCCGAGTGCAGTGTTCAGGCTATTGCTGAGCGCTGGCAGCGGGAATTGCAAGGGCTTTTGACATGACGGCCGCCAGCGGTCTGGTCAACGGACTGTCCAGTAAGCTGTGTTTAGCGTTGCATCGATATTCGAATTGGCTGGAGGGCAAAAAACTCGGCCCTTTGGTAAAGATTACGCAGATGCTAAACAGAATTCTTACGGGTGCCGATATTGACAGTCGCGCCTCCATTGCCGATGGCGTCATTATTCCACATACCGTGGGGGTGGTGGTGGGAGAAACCGCTGTTGTGGAGTCCGGGGTGGTGTTGATGCCACATGTGGTGCTCGGAGCCCGGGACCACGCCGAGCAGGGGGCCAGGCGGCACCCGCGGCTCAGGCGCGGCGCCTACATTGGCGCCGGCGCGGTGCTTCTCGGGCCGGTTGAGGTAGGGGAAAACGCTAAAGTCGGGGCCAATGCGGTTGTTACCCGGGATGTAGCGGCGGGCGTAACCGTCGTGGGTATACCCGCCAAGCCTTATAGTAAGTAAGCCCCGTGATAATAAGTTGCAAATAATGATACACACATGCGGTTAATAATATTTTCATTTGTTGTACTTTTTCTGTGCATCTACGCCTGGAGGGACTGGTATAAGAGCCTCTGTGGTCTGGTGGTAATGATGGCGATTATCAACCACGAAAGTATGCCCGAGGCGATGTTCGGTATTGTTGGTTTAAATCCATCGAACATGTTGCTGTTGAATGTGATACTCGCCTGGATGGCGGCCAAAAAGCGCGAGCAGCGTCAGTGGGATATGCCTGCGGGTGTCAATTTTCTGCTGTTTGCGTACACGGCGGTGGTGCTGGTGGCGCTGATCCGCTATGGCTTCAATCAGGAGGGCGCGCGCGAGTTGGCGGCTGTGAGCGGGCGGAGGCCGGAGACATTTTTTGAAGTCTTCGCCGATAATTTTATCAACAGTTTTAAATGGGTTTTTCCCGGCATTCTGTTGTATTCAGGCTGCAACAGCAAAGAGCGGTTTCTCTGGGGTATGGTTTCACTGATGCTTATGTATCTGGCGCTGGCGGTTTTGGTGATTCGGTGGATGCCCCTGGGACTACTGGTCGATGGCGATGCGCTGCAGAGACGGGCGGCGAAGATATTGGGCCGGGAAATCGGCTATTACCGCACAAATTTGTCCGTGATGCTGGCCGGTGCCTTCTGGATGATTATGGCCGCTAAACATTATTTTGCCGATAAATATAGTTTGCCCTGCTACGGTTGTGCGGGCATTGTACTGATGGCGATGATGTTAACAGGTGGCCGCGGAGGCTATTTGGCCTGGGCGGTGGTAGGGGTGATTGTATCTTTCGCCAAATACAGGAAATATCTGATTTTAGCGCCGCCCATGGTGCTTCTGGTGTTGACTTTCGTTCCCTCCGTGAAAGAGCGGATGATGATGGGGTTCGGCGATTCGGCCAAACACGAGTACAAGACAACAGCCGAAGGCACAGTCGATGAAAACAATCTGGGGACCATATCCGCCGGGCGAACCCTGGTCTGGCCGTTGGTTGTCGATGAAGTTTTAAAAGCACCGCTTTTCGGGCACGGGTTTGGTGGCATCGTAAGCTCGGGCATCAGCATCGCTATGTATGAAAAGTACAATCATACTTACCACCACCCTCACAACGCCTATCTCCAGACCTTGATTGACAACGGTATTCTCGGCACGCTGCCGATTTTGTTATTTTATTTTGTTATCGTTAAATATTCCTGGTCTTTGTTTAGAGATGCCCGCAGTGGCACTTATATACTTGCTGGCGGCGGTGCTTTTGCGATAGTGATGACTCTGTTGGTCGCCAGCCTTACGGGGCAGTCCTTTTACCCCGAAGAGCGCTCTTTCGGTGTCTGGTGTGCCATGGGGTTGATGCTGCGGGTCTATGTAGAGAGATTGAAATTGGACGGTCCCAAAGAGAAGCGAAAGTGGAAAAAATCACCGGTTTCCAACGGAATTATTTGGGAGGAACGCCCGCTTTAGGGGCGTGCACGTTCCTTATGAGGTTATTCTGTCAATGATTGGTATTCTTGCGATAATGTAGCGCTTGATAAAGATGGGACCGTAGAGTCCTGCAACCAGTAAAATGGGGGCTACAATCAAAAAATTATGACCGTCCCAGTCCATGAATTTCAGGGTAATGCCTTTGGCGAGTCCAATCGTGATCGTGTTCATGAGGTAGATGGAAAAACTCAGCAGACCCCAGGAAATTAAAAAATGCATTTTTTCCGCGGTTTGGGTTCTGACCAATGCGTGCAGGGCAGGAATGGAACACAACCCAATGACGAGTTTCGAAACCTCTTTGCCGACACCGAAATACATGAGTAAAAACGATAGGCAGAAGATAACCCAAAACAACGCCCGGTAGCTGTCTATGTATTTTAGATAGGATTCATAATGGACAACAGCTACCGCCCCCAGGGTGAAAAAAATAAGGTACTCAAAAATTGAATCGATTAAAAAGAAGGGGGTCAGTTTTAGAAAATATAACACTAACAGCAGTGGGATCAGCGTCTCGACCCTGCCTTTGACGAGCAGCAGTAACAGCGGAAATAGTGCTGTTATTTCAAATAAAGCATAGATATACCACAGCGACCCAGCTGCGCTCTGACCGGGGGCTGCCAGCATAAGCAGGAATTCGTTGAGGATGTTGTCGGGCACATTGTCGACGAGCAAAAATCTGGAGGCGAGTATTTTTCCGACCAAAATGGCGGTGCCAAACAAAACAAACGCCGGCGCGATACGGACAAACTTCTTGGCCACAAAAGAAAAGTAGTTTCTCGCCGAATCTACCCCGCGGTAAGAATAAAACATAGTCAAGCCGGATAGAAACATAAAAAACGGCATGTGAAACCGGTATACCATATTGTTGGTCAATTCGTACCATTGGTTGCCTGCAGGGAAGATGTCGGCAATTAAGTGGCCGTACACAACCAGAAATATTGCCAGCCCCTTGGCTCTGTCGACATCGTATAAGCGTTTTTTCTTTTCCACATCATACCTCTAAACTTCAACTACGCCGATATGATAAAATGGATGCGCAGTGATTGCTATCTCTAAATGCCGGGGCCGTGAGGGTATGAATGGGAATATGTCCGGTTTTCTCTATGGTGTTTGCGCAAGTGACTCTTCCCGGGTATTGTGTATCTTTAGGTTAGCGTTTACATACAAGTCGTTGTTTAATCTGCTATCCTCTGTAATTAAAGAGTGTTGAAATCATAGTAAATCGATCGCTATACCTAAATCGCAAGCGCTTAGGGTATGAATCTCAAG